>WGCS01000212.1 GCA_015493685.1 Bacteroidales bacterium | reverse complement strand
AATATGTATAGCCGGTTTCTGAGTCCTTTTCCTTACCTGTAAACTTAAACCGAATATCGTGGCCGGTCTGCCGCTGGTCTATGAACTGCTCGCCAAAGGGCATATAAGCTAAATACTGGTTTACACTACCGCTAGCATCGGTTATCCAACTACTAGAACCCAAATGATCGCCATGATAGAAGTATTGTTCTTTTTCATCATCATCCTGATCCATAAGCTCGTAAACATATTTAAACACTGGAGTGATGTCAATATTTACATCTCTGGTACATTTATAGGATAAAAGGTTATAGAGTAAATCATGCGAAATATGAGAGATATCACCCTTTATCGGGCTTAATGTAGCCTGCAATGGGTCAACTAGGTTGTGTGCCATACCACCACCGAGTTTTGTGGTTACTCGCTGGTTTTCAATATAATAGTGTTTGGTGTATTCTTTATCTGTCAGTATCATATACGGACTAGTATAGAGTGTTTTGGATAGTATAGCCTGGTCAATAAATTCATCACCATTTACGCTCATTCGCTCTATGGCTCCTGTGAGTTTCCATACTCGTTCGCCCCCTGCATTATAAATATAATGGCTAAGCTGTTTTTGGTCTCGTACTACGGCAAGTCTGTTTTCTTCATCCCAACACATACTACGATCTATGCCTGTGGCTCTATTATTTAAATTAGTCATATTGCCGTTGGCATCCCAAGTCATAAAGTGCGTATAATTCTGATTATCGTTTATGCTTGCTACCGTATGTGGTTGTGCTTTATTATAGGTATAATCGTTGGTATAGGATACATTACTTACAACTCCTCCAAGCAACGTACTTGCACTCATTTGCTTCTGAGTAATATTACCCGAAGCCGAGTACTGCATATTTAGGGTGTAGGTTTGATTTTGACTCATATTTAGCATGTTGGTAAAGGTAAAAGTACCTCCCGAATGTATTAAACGTGATAATGAATCATATTTGTAGGTATATGAATACACACCTCCCATATCGGTGTAGCCTGTTGCCGAATTGCTAATACCCTCAATATTTCCATTGGGAGCATGGCTGTAATTAATATCTTGTATTAGCTTATTATTATCCCAGGTTTTAAGGTTTACTAATCGACGATTTAGCGGATTATAGGTGTATTTAGAGGCTGTGCCATTGCCATAACGAATTCGCACACGGCTACCAAACTTATCGTATCTTATGCTGTCAACATAAGTTTGTGTTTGATGATTTAGTTTGGTTCCATCCAAAGAAATCAGTTGCCCTGCACTATTATACTCATAATTCACCCCTTCTCCATCGGGATAGTAAATGCTGTCGATTCGGTTCCAACTGTCGTATTTCCATTTCATTTCAAAAGTATAAGGGTCGCCACCAGGCACAACAAAGGTATGAATATTTTTGATTAGTTCGCCCATTTTTCCATAAGAAAATTCTTACACTCCTGAGGCGTCCTGCATTTTTACTAGTTTTCCGGTTTGGTTTTTTATTATCTTTGCATACTAGGGTTTTTTTACAAAATTTGTTTATTAATTTTAAAAAAACAGAACAATTTTACGCAATATAAATTAGATACTATGCAGACAATAATAATAGAACTTACAGAGAGTTCATCTTTAAAATACTTACAAGATCTTGAGCGTAAAAACTTAATAAAGATTGTAAATAATAATTACAATTCTTATGCACTTGCAGGAGATAATATAAGTGCAGAAGATTTTAAAGAATGGATTGAATATACAGAACAACAACCAAGCGTGAATAAAATAGATGCTAAAAAAATATGGGCAAATCAGAAAAAGAAACTCCAGAAAATTATACAATAAGAATTAGCAATAATGCTATTCAAAACATTAATGATATTACTGGTTTTATTGCCTATATCCAGCATCAGCCTTTAAATGCTATCAAGGTTGGTGATATGATTTTTGACACCATAGATAAGATTGAACTAAATCCATTAATATTTCAGATTTGCGAAGAACTACCTACCAAAACAAATATTTATCGCAGAGCTATTTGCTCTAGTTGGACAATTATTTTTAGAGTTAAAGGCTCTCAAATTCTAATTCTTGGTATTATACATAGTAGCCGTAAACCGTCTAAAATAAAGAAGCTGAAAAAAGTTAAGTAAAATCTTTGAAATTGTTAGTTACTGTGTGGCTTAGAGCCACGCCGTGACTTGCCAAGCTCAGAACATGCTCAGACCCATAAGCAGGGGCTTTGCTGTTTGGTGGTGGGGTGGTATGGGTTGGTTTTTGGGGCATTGGTTGTTGTTAATCTATTGTTGTTATTCAAGTGGAACGCGATGGAATCGCGCACCAGCGGGGCAAATAAGCTAAATACTGATTTACATTGCCTGAGTTGTCGGTTATCCAAGATGCGCTATGCTTAAGCTCAGTCACGGTGTGGCTTAGAGCCACGCCCTGACTTGCCAAGCTCTGAACATACTTATACCCATAAGCAACGGCTTTGCTGCTTGGAGGTGGGGCTGTATGTTTTGGTTTTTGGGGCATTTGTGCTATTATTTTATGCTTTTACAAATACACTGTTTGCACCGGTGCGTAGGTGCAAGCTGTGCAGTTTGCCTGCCTACCGTAGTGTTTTTTTTTGCATAGGTAGGTTTGTTATTCTTTTGTGGGCTGCAAAGGAAAAATTTTAAATCTATTATTAAAAAGAAATACATCTTTGTAATCCATAGGTCTATTTGTGTTAATATATTCATACTCTCTGTTATTCAGTGATTGTATTTCCTTATTTATCGATTTAAATATATCTTTAAAAGTCACAATTTCTGACTGCTCTAGTTGTGAATTAAGACTGAAGACATCATGCCTAAAATAAGACTTTCTGTAGGGACCTAAAACAGTAATCATGTAGACTTGAAACGAATCAATTTTATTACTATTTGTATCTATAAAAACCTTTGTTCCAGCAATACAGCTAAGTGTATCCTTAATATTTGAATTATAAAATTCCCAGCCAAAAAAAGAAGTGTCTTCTTTTTGTTTATAGGATATTGTATCTACTAAATTACTAGTGTCCGTATAATTTATTTCTCTTTGTACTGAATAAATAGCAAAGAGAAATATAAAATATGTAATTATTTTATTCATTGGTTAAAAGGGGATAAAAGTTTTTAATTAGGTCCTTTTTCTGATTATTTCTTCTCGTAGGCATTCTTCTGTATTTACTGTTTGATGATGCCGATTCAAACTTAAACAGAGCATATGCAGCAATAAAATCCTTCTTTGAGAACTCCTTATTTATTCTGACAGCATTAACAGAACTTTCGTATTTTTTTCCCATATTTGAATTCGGGTTATCTGCTAAAGTATATGATGTTGAAGAAAACCCACCTGTATATTCATCCACAACTGATTCGGAGAAAAGCATTGCTTCTAGCTCATTATGACTTGATGATCCACCTTGCCCCATTTCGTCTTGGTATGCGTGAAACATTTCATGAGAAATTAAACTTAAGTTATCATCATTACCATTTGTTGAAATTGTACCTCCTGCTTGCCCATCAATATCATCATTTCCACAAAAATTAGCATAACCTTTTTTTCCTTCACCACCACTTATTACATTGTAATCATTTTCAGAACTTGTGAGTTCGGTTAACACTTTATTCCCGTTCTTTGTTCCATTCATTTTATTCAAAGTATTAACTCTGGCTGTTATTTGTTCATTATCCCCATCGTATTTCATACCTTGTTTGTATTCTATCCGATCACCATTATCGCCAGTAATCCATATTCTCCTTCCATCAGGATCAACAAGCATAACAGGATTCCCAGCCGTGTACATAAACGGGCTCATTGAGGGATACTTATCCGCCAACGGATCCACCCACCTGCGCTTAGCAGCCGCATACACTTTCTTGTGGAGGCTGTGAAGCTTCAGTGGCCGGGCACTCAACCACACACTCAACCCACTATCATAGTACCGTGCGCCAAAATAGCTATACCCAGTCTCCGTATCACGCTCCTTACCCGTAAACTTAAAGCGGATATCATGGCCTGTCTGCCGTTGGTCTATGAACTGCTCGCCAAAGGGCAAACCTGTGCTGAGCATGGTCGAAGTATAGGCTAAATATTGGTTTACATTACCGCCCTCATTGGTTATCCATGAGGAGCTATGCTTAAGCTTAGTCACGGTGTGGCTTTGAGCCACGCCGTGACTTGCCATGCTCTGAATATACTCATACCCATACGCAACGGCTTGGCTGTTTGGTGGTGGGGCTGTATGGGTTGGTTTTTGGGGCATTTAAGCTATTAATTTATAGTTTTGTTTTTATGTAATTATATTTGCCTGTTATGCACAGCACACGTACGTTAGTATGGTAGATGGGGACCAAAGTAGTTGAGTTGTACCATTATAAATAATTATAAATGTTTCCCCCCATAAAGATTATCTCGCCTAAAGAATAAAAGTTTAGAATTGAAAGAATAACTATTATTGCTTTTCTAATAACCGAAAGCTTTTTAATAGTATCAATGAAATGTACTTTCTGAATAAATAATGAAATAAAGACTACAATAAATAATAT
>WGCS01000211.1 GCA_015493685.1 Bacteroidales bacterium | reverse complement strand
TATTGCTAGTTTGCTAAAGTTTTAATAACGCAATAAAATGGTGAATAAATAGCAAGTTAATATTTTTTTATTGAGCCGTGGGATAGCTTGGATAAAGATAAGGATTTTGAGAGAAAATTTTTTATCTTTGCGCTTCAAGATTAAAGTAGGTGGTATATAAACTAAGTCAATTTATAGAATGGAACATAACTATTCAGAAATACGATATTACGGAGAAGAGGATTTAAAAGAAGTAGTTGATCGTTTGCTAAAGGAGCCAACCATATATCGTATTGGAAGATATGTTATGGGTAATGTTACCGATGAGCAGATTAGAGAAAAGTTGCGCTCCTATGATAACGTGAAAGATTTTCAAGTTCATTTTATTCTACAAGTAATAAAAAAGATTATTGAAGATACTGTTGATCATATTAGTTCCGAAGGGGTAGATAAATTTAGCCGTTCTCCCAATGATAAATATATGTTTATCACCAACCATCGCAATATTGTATTGGATGCCTCATTTCTTAATCATGAACTTCATATGGCTTATGGTAATGATTTTGAATCTACAGCAATTGCTATAGGTAATAATTTGTTAAATATACCTTGGGTGAAAGATCTAGCCCGTCTGAATAAAAGTTTTGTTGTTATTCGTGATTCGGGTGTTCAACAAATGCTAGAGAATTCACGTAATCTTTCTTCCTATATCCGCAGGCTTATTAAAGAACGTATTAGCTCAGTGTGGATAGCACAAAAAGAAGGGCGAGCCAAAGATGGGAACGATTTTACTCAACCGGGCTTATTAAAGATGTTTCAAATGCAAGGGAGTAACGATTTTGTTAAAGATTTTGCAGAACTACACATGGTGCCTGTGGCCATTAGTTACGAGTATGACCCTTGTATCTCACAGAAGGTTAAAGAGCAGGCTATTATCGAGAATGATGGAGTATATGTAAAGACTCCTATCGATGATTTTAATAGTATGTATAACGGTTTGATGGGCTATAAAGGACGGGTGCATCTTAGTTTTGGAGATGAAATTACGGAAGATGTTTTGGCTAAGATGAATGGTAATATTCCTAAAAACGAAAAAATTAAACTGTTGGCTGATTATATTGATAAATTCATACATTCCCATTACAAACTATGGCCCAATGGCTTTATTGCCGCCGATTTATTAAATAATAAATGCCAATTTGAAGATAAATATACGCAGGAAATGAAAGAAAAATTCCTAAAGTATATGGATGATAAACTTAATGAAATTGAAGGGGATAGAAAACAATTTGAAAGAATTTTTCTGACAATACATGCCAATCCCATAAAAAATTCATACAAATATCACGATAAGTTTGTTTTCGATTTCTAATTGTAGTTAATAATTCCCATTTGTTATTCATTGGTAATGAATGGACAAAATTACTTATTGGATATTGGTTTTTATTCTGAAATGAGTTTTTTATCATATAAAAATATGAATTATCTTTATGCTCTATAATTTTTTGCTGCTAATTGCGTTGGTAGTAATAATTATACCATTATTTAA
Organism: Bacteroidales bacterium; assembly: GCA_015493685.1. Taxonomy (GTDB): domain Bacteria; phylum Bacteroidota; class Bacteroidia; order Bacteroidales; family UBA1556; genus UBA6267. Next base: position 17,071 of record WGCS01000211.1, on the reverse strand, counting down.
TAAAGCTAATCCTTTATGCAGTATATAGTTACTTTTATTATTATTGTATTTACTTCGATGTCGCTTAGCGCACAAAAAGTAAAATATAGTAATGAATTTTTGTCCATTGGAGTGGGGGCTAGGGCCTTGGCTATGTCTAATTCCATAGTGGCCAGTGAGGGTGATGCCTATTCGGCCTATTGGAATCCTGCAGGGCTTGTTGATATTAAAACAAATAGAGAAGTAGCTTTAATGCATTCGTCGTATTTTGCCGGTATTGCCAAATATGATTATGGAAGTTTGGCAATTAAATTTAATAATAATTCTGCCGCTGCACTCTCGATGTTACGTTTTGGTGTTGATAATATCCCTAATACTTCCAAATTGATTGATGGGCAAGGTAATGTTAATTATGCTAATGTAACTTCTTTTAGTTCTGTTGATTATGCCTTTATATTTTCTTATGCTCATCGAACTAAGATCAAAGGCTTAATAGTAGGTGGTAATGCCAAATTAATACGTAGAAAAGTTGGTGACTTTGGTTCATCATGGGGCTTTGGCCTCGATATATCAGCAAAATATACACGTAATAGTTGGATTATGGGGCTGATGTTGCGTGATATTACAACTACCTTTAATGCTTGGTCTTATAATCTAGACTCTCAAATGAAAGAGACCTTTGCCCGTACAGGGAATACTATTCCTGTAAGTAGTACTGAGATAACGTTGCCCAAAGCAATCTTCGGTATAGCGCGTAACTTTAAATTAAGTAATAGCTTCTCCCTTTTGACAGAAATAAATATTGATATTACCACCGATGGTTTGCGCAATGTGCTTATTAAATCAAATACACTTAGTATGGATCCGCATTTTGGTTTGGAATTAGATTTCAAAAGGATTGTTTTTCTACGTGCCGGAATTGGTAATATTCAAAAAGAAACAGGTCCCGATAATATTAAAAGAACGAGCTTTCAACCCAATGTGGGTTTGGGAATTCGTTTGATGAAAACTTTAAGTATCGATTATGCATATACTGATATTGGAAATCAATCAATTGCATTGTATTCTAATGTGTTTTCACTTACCTATAGCTTTAACGCAAAAAAATCTGAAGGAAAATAACGATGTATAAATACACTCTTATAGCGACAATATTATTTGCTTTTGGGCTTCATACAAAGGCACAGAATTATGGTACAGAATGGATTAATTACAGTCAGTCCTATTATAAATTTCCTATTGTGAAAAATGGAATTTATCGAATCACTTATGCTGAACTTATGAATGCCGGTGTTCCACTTGCGTCGATTAACGACCCAAGGAATATGCAGATATTTGGAAGAGGAGAAGAAGTCCCTTTGTATATCTCCAATGAAAATAGTGGTGTTTTTTCGACAAACGATTATATTGAGTTTTATGCAAAAAAAAATGATGCATGGTTTGATACTGCATTATACAAACAAAGCTCTTGGATCCCCAATATTGATTATAGTTTGTTTACTGATACAGCGTATTATTATTTTACATGGAATAATTCGGTTTCTAATGCTCGTATGAGTATTAGCAGTGATGTGAATTTTTCATCTTATACCGAGTCTAGCTATTTTATTTATGATTCGCGTACTGATTTTAATAATTCTTATTTGGAAGGGGAAAAACAACGGATTGTAGGTAATGATTTTATTGCGTTACCAACGTATTTAAACGGGGAAGGTTGGTATGATACTCCTATTTCTTTAGGCGGCTCTAGAACTCGAAGTGTAAGCACCAAAAATGTTTATACTCCCGGGCCCATAGCAAAGACTTATATCGATATTATGGGGGCATCCAATTTTTATAACAGGCAGACTCCTACCTATCCTAACCATCACGAGCACATTGAATTTGCCGGCCTTACAGTGGATACCCTTTATAAAGGCTATAAACGCCTACATATTATAAAAAATATTCCTAACTCTGCCTTGGGAAATAGTTCTACCTCCTTTACGTATAGCTCTATTAATGATATCAATAGTGGGGCCGACCGTTTTGCCATTCCTTTTTGTCGCATCGTTTATGCTCATACTCCCGCATTAGAAAATAAAAACGAATTCGATTTGTGGATTCCTAATGCCGTTGGACAAAGTAAGGCTTTTTATGATTTTTCTAACTTTGCAGGGGGCGATAATCCTGTTTTATACGATCTTGATAATCATAGTCGCCTATTACCAACAAAGGTGGGTAATAATTATAAGGTACTTATTCCCAATGCTTCAGGACAAAAACATTGTTTTATTGCTGCTGAAAATAGTATTCATGCAGTGGGAGGGATGAGGCCAGTAAGTAATAATGCACATTTTACTAATTATATTACTCTCAATCCCAATGCAGATTATATTATTATTACGAATCATTCACTTATGGGTAATGGTGGAGCCTTAGCTACGGCAACAGCCTATGGTGCTTATCGCAATACCACCGGTTATAATACAATGCTAGTTGATATTGAAGATTTGTATCATCAATATAGTTATGGAATTAGAAAAGACCCTATGGCAATACGTAATTTCGTTAGAGCCTTGGGAAGTGCCTATGGATATTCTCAATTTAAAGCCTTGTTCTTAATAGGGAAGTCTTATCGGGCCATAGAATACCGAAAGAATGCTACGCTTTTTAAGGAAACACTGGTGCCTACTATGGGTAGCCCTCCTTCTGATATGTTGATAGTTAGTGGATTAGTTGATAATCTATTTCAGCCGGCAATCCCCATCGGCCGATTAAGTGCTAAAACCATCGACCATGTGGATTTGTATCTCAATAAGGTGGAGATGATGGAAGATAGTTTGGTTAACCCACATAGTATGTGGATGAAAAGAATTTTACACTTTAGTGGAGGAAGTGATGAAGTCCAACAAAGCCGGTTTTCAGCTTATCTTGCCAATTACAGACGTATAGCTGAAGATACTCTTATGGGAGCAAATGTAACAACATTTTATAAAAGTAGTACTGATCCTATTCAGATAAACCTTAGCGATGAGATAAAAAAATATGTTAATAGTGGAGTTAGTATGTTGACTTTCTTTGGTCATGCTGCAGGTATTGGATTTGATATTAGCATTGACGATCCTCACGATTATAGTAACTATGGGAAATATCCCTTTCTTTTAGCTAATAGCTGTTATGCAGGAGATATATTTCAGAATACGGTAGGAACGGCAAATTCATCCGAAGAGTTTGTGCTGATACGTGATAAAGGTATGATTGGCTATTTAGCCTCCATAAATCAAGCAAGAGATGGACTTCTTAATATTTATTCGAGCCATTTTTATAAGAATCTGTCTTCTAAATATTATGGTAAAACCATAGGCAAGATTATTCAACAAACAGTGAAAGATATTCAAGTTCCTATTAATGTGGGTATAGAGGATATCTGTTTAGAAATGACTTTACATGCCGATCCTGCTATTCGTTTATACCCCTCTCCTAAACCTGATTATTTTATTAATGATAAATCAGCCTTTTATACTCCCGGTATTGTTTCAACAGAGGTAGATAGTTTTGTTTTTAATCTGGTAGTTAGTAATCAAGGCCGCGCAGTTAATGACTCAATACTTATCGAAATTAATAGAAAATATCCGAATAAGGATAGTATAGACTTTTATACTTTTGCCATTAAAGCACCACATTATAGGGATACCTTAAAAGTAACAATGCCTGTTAATAGAGCGTTTGGTATTGGGGATAATAAGATTTCTGTTCGAGTGGATGCTCATAATTTTATACAAGAATTGAGTGAAGATAATAATGCATATACTTATACGCTTAATATAAAAGCAGCAGACTTAAGTCCTGTTTTTCCACCACCTTATGCGATTGTGCCAAATTCAAATGTTACACTCAAAGCGTCAACATATTATCCTTTTACCCCTGTTTTAAACTATGTTTTTGAAATGGATACGAGTGTTTATTTTAATTCGCCGGTAAAAATTTCTCACCATATTAGTAGTGCAGGAGGTGTGTTGTCGTGGTCGCCAAATACTACATTACAAGATAGTATGGTGTATTATTGGAGAGTTAGTTTGGATTCTAATTCTCATCATAATTACAATTGGAGAAACAGCTCTTTTCAATATATTCAGGGCTTGCATGGCTGGTCGCAGTCTCATTTCTTTCAATTTGAAAAGGATAAATACCAATTTACTAAATTTGATGCAGCCCATCGTACTTTTAAGTTTGTAAATGACATTAAAACGCTGAGAGCACAAACTGGGAAATATCCTTATATTGCTTGGACCGAAATTTATCTCAAGGTAAATTATGAAGCTTATGAATGGGCTTGTATTCCCTATAATAAAGGAGGAGTTAGAATATTTGTTTTTGACAAGACTACTGCTAATTTATGGGTTTCACCTACTAATAATGGAACTCCATTTGGGCCTTTTGGCAATCTTCATTGTCCTCCACGTCCTTATTGGAGTATCGATTTTGCTACCGAATCGCTTAATATGTCAGCACAAGGTTATGGTATAGTAAAAGATACCACCTGGTTTAGGCGTATTGCCAATTTCTTGGCCTTGGTACCTGATGGGGATCATGTCTTAATTGAAAGTTTTAATAATGCTCATACCGCCAATTGGCCGGAATATTTATATAAAGAAATTGATACAATTGGAAGTTCTTATATTAGAAATATACCCAATGATAGACCCTTTATTATTTTTGGTAAAAAAGGAGCTTTGGGAGCTGCTAATGAAGTGATAGGAACAACAGACTCTTCAATTATTGTACAGCGTGATAGTGTGATTTCCAATTGGAAAGAAGGAAATATTACCTCTACGCTTATTGGTCCTTCTAAGAAATGGTCTTCCTTACATTGGCGTCAGCATAGTATGGATAGTTCTCCAACAGATTCTGTTAGGTTACGACTGACTGGCATTAAAGGTGATGGTTCAAAACATATTATTATTGATGGAATTCCACCTGATAGCGCCGATATTATTATGCTCAATGATAGAATGCCGGCTGCCACTTATCCCTATTGTCAACTTGAATGTTTTATGCGTGATGACTCTTTGCGTACGCCGGCTTATATCGATAATTGGAGTATTTATTATCAACCGGCACCTGAGGCTGCTCTTGATCCTATTTCTCATTTTAGCTTTTATTCTGATACAATAATGCAAGGGGATACAGCGGTCTTGCAGTTAGCCTATCGCAATATTAGTGATGTGGATATGGATAGTCTATTGGTAATAGCTTATGTGATTGATAATTCTAATGGCTATTCTTTGGTGAAACAGGAAAGATTAAAACCTTTGCTTAAAAATTCAACCATTATTGATACCATTAAATTTTCTACTGCACCTTGGCTGGGAAACTGTAGATTGTTTGTTGAGATAAATCCAATAAATTCACATACAGGTATTTATGACCAAATTGAAGATACGCATATTAATAATAAAGCAGATATTCCTTTCTTTGTGGAGAAGGATGTTGAGAATCCTTTGTTAGATGTAACTTTTGATGGAGTGCATATTTTAGATGGTGATATCGTTTCGGCACTGCCGGTAATAGTTATCGGATTGAAAGATAATAGTAAGTTTAAGGCAATTAATGATACTGCCTTGTTCAAAGTTAGAATTAAGAAGCTGGGTGATACAGATTTTCATACTATTAATTTCTCTGATCCCAATAATGTATTGGAGTTTATTCCTGCTCAGCTGCCTGAAAATAGCGCTCAGGTAATTTATAGACCTAAATTGCAGGACGGTGAATATCAATTGCTTATTTATGCTAATGATGCTTCTAATAATAAGTCTGGAACTCATGGATATAAAATTGATTTTGTGGTTATCAATAAAGCTAGTATAACTCAAATGATGAATTGGCCTAATCCATTTTCCGATAAAACTCATTTTGTTTTTACCTTAACGGGTTCCAATTTACCGTCTTATATTAAGATTCAAATTCTTACAGTTACAGGAAAAGTGGTTCGTGAGATTGATATGGATGAACTGGGACCTTTACATATTGGCAGAAATATTACAGAGTATGCTTGGGATGGTAGAGATCAATTTGGTGATCAATTGGCCAATGGGGTTTACCTTTATCGTGTAATTACTCGCCTAAATGGTGAAAGTATTGAACATCGTAATAGCGGGGCTGATAAATATTTTAAGAATAATTTTGGTAAAATGTATTTGATGCGCTAGCTATTCTACTTTATAGAGCTTTATCCATGAAGGATATTCTTTTATAGTAAGTACTAAGTGGCTGTTTTTGGGCCGGTTTTCAGGCTTTCTTAATTCCAAGTTGTTATAAATATTTGAATAGAGTATATAATCTCCTTTTTGAATAGCTTTACCATTGTATTCTTTGAAACAGATGGACTTATTATTAGTTACATAGTTGTTAGCTAGTGATTTGTGTAGTGGAAAAGTACTTAATACAGTTTCGCAGTGCCAATTGTTCTCTTTTGCATACCGGAGTAGTTGATTCTGATTGTTCAAATAGGAGATTACTTTTAAACTTGAGTCCCATGAGTTGGAATAAGGATATGGATTAGTCCATATATTGCTTGCAAAAAGTAAACTTATTGTAATCAGCAGAAGAGCGATTCTATGCTTTATATTGGATTCTTCCAATAATAAAACGAAAAATAGATACATTAAAGGATATATTATCATGAAATATCTTGGTCCCATGGGATATTGCATGGGAGTAAAAATAAGTATAAATGGAATTATACTTAAGCTGGCCACAATAACTAATTGAATAACTCTCTTGTCTTTGGATAGATTGTTTTTGTTTAGAAGGAGTAGTAAGAGAATGGCAATAAGTATAAAGACTCGACCATTACTGATAAAGGCAAATGCTTCAAAAAAAGTATTTTTTAGTATCCAAAGGGAACTGTTGATATGGTGTATTGCTGTATTTGCAGGGCTTACCGCATACCAATGCTGTATGTTATAATGGTATCCTAACCACAAAATAAGAATTATTGCAGAGGGTAGATAACGAATAATGCCATATAATAAACTGCCTATACGATAGCGATGGTTGATATATATGTCAATCATAAAGAGAGAAACTACAATACTAAAACCGCGCAAATTTAGTAGTGGAATTAACACTGTACTAATAATTAATGGTGTTAATTTATTGGTGTAGATACTGTTAAGTGCCCATAGAAATAAGAATACAATAATAATATCGTATCCCATTAAAAGAAACTGTGTGGAGAAACTTGGATCGACAATAAGTAAAATTAGCGCTACTAAAGCAAATCTTTTTGAAATAAATCGTAAACTAAATTGATAGAACTGATAGAGCAGGCCAACAAAGAAGGGAAGAATACCCAAATGGGCCACCCATAAACTTTTACCGAAGATTTTCCATAGCGAGGCAATGTATATACTATATAGTGGGGGAGTGCCATTGTCGTTTAATGGATTGATAATACTCTGAAAATCATGCTTGTAAATGTAGTCTGCTACCGAAGCGATGTATTCCATATCGTAAAAAAAAGGTAGTCGCAGTCCATAAATAAAATAGGCCGTAATAATTGCAGCAAATAGAAAAAAAATTAGATTATATCGCTCTTTAAGTGTCACAATAGTTCAGATTTAGTTTTAATAAAAGGGTAGCATTAAAGTAAAATAACCTCATCAATAGCCTTGTGACCTAAAGCTTCATTGGCCTTGTCAGCTAATTTGCTTCTTGCGTAACTAAGTTCCTGACGTAATGCCGCCGAATTAAAACGGATAAATAATTTACGATGTTTCAAGTATAGGTCATCAGTATGGCGCGCAATCATCCGACCTACTATGTCTTCCCATTTGGCAATTAAGTTTGCTTCGTCAAGTTTAGGTTGAATACCACTATTCTTGATGTATTGCTGGATGACTTCTCCCAGACTTTGGCTGTTTTTTCGTTTGAAAGAGTTGCTGTTCATTATTCCTTTATTTGTGTTATTTCACCTTGATTTACCATGAATATATTTTTTGCTACATCTATCTTTTCAAAAATAGTGTGGATACGTTCTTCATTGGTATCGGTAATAAAAATTTGGCCAAATTCATTCCTACTCACTAATTTCATTAGCTGCTTTACACGGTAGATATCTAGCTTGTCAAAAATATCGTCCAATAAAAGTAAAGGCTTATAATTTTTCTTTTTATATGTATATTCAAATTGAGCTATCTTTAGAGCAATCAAAAAAGACTTCTGCTGCCCTTGTGAGCCATATCTCTTTATGGGGAAATCATTGAGCATGAATTCTATATCATCACGGTGTATCCCTATGCTGCTGTGGCGGAGGATAAGGTCCCGCTGCCGGTTATTTTTTAGTAAATTAAGAAAATTGGCATCCTTAAGTTGTGATTTATATCGTATGCCTGCTCGTTCTTTTTCATTGGAAATAAATAAATAATAGTTTTGAATGAGTGGAATAAAATTTATCAAAAAAGCATGCCGTTTTTTGTGAACATCTTCGCCATAAAGACATAATTTCTCATCTAGTATATCCAATAAACTGTGATCTATAGTGGAACTGTTGGCATTGGCTTTTAAATAGGAGTTCCTTTGTTGAAGTACTTTATTATAATTGAGTAAAGTGTGTAGATAATTGTGGTCAAATTGAGAAATTACTCCATCGATATATTTTCTTCGGTCTTCACTGGCTCCATAAATTAACTTCGAATCGCTGGGACTAATCATTACTAATGGAAATTCCCCAATATGGTCTGATATTCTATCGTATTCTTTTTCGTTTCGTTTTATCTTTTTTCGTTCTCCTGCTTTAAAAGAAATGTTTACAATTTCCTTGGATTCCTTCTTTAATAGGTATTCTCCTCTGAGCATAAAATAGTTTTCATTATGCATAATATTCTGTTTGTCAGTAGGATTGAAAGGGCTTTTGCAGAATGACAGATAATAGATTGCTTCTAGAATATTGGTTTTTCCGGCCCCATTTTCACCTACAAAGATATTAATGCGTGGGCTTAACATCAGTTTACTTTCCCTATTATTCTTAAAATTATTTAGATATAGATCTTCTAATTGCATGACTTATATACGTTAGTTCTACTGAAACATTAACTAATGCTTTGACAATTTATTGGTTTTCAAGTTTGCTTGTGTCAAATTTAAAACCGGTGCCATGATAATTGATAATCTCAATTCTTGGCTCATGGACAAAAATCTTTCTTAATTTACTCAGATATACATCCATGCTTCTTGAACTTTGATGGTTATTTGATCCCCATATCCTTTGTAAAATGTCGTCTCTTTTAATTATTGTATCTCTATTATTGATAAATAGACTTAATAATTGATTTTCTTTTTTTGTTAAATTAATGGTAATATCTGGGAAGCTAATTTGTAACTCGCTCTCTTTGTATCTAAAATTGCCAAGCTGAATGTCAAGGGTGGTAGGCGATGAGATTGCATTAGTGCTTCGTTTAATAATATTCTGAATTCTAAGGTCTAGCTCAATGGTGCTAAATGGTTTGCTAATATAATCATCGGCACCAAGTTTAAGCCCTTCAATTTTATCCTGTACCTGGTCTTTGGCAGAGAGAAATATTATGGGAATATTTGAATCTTGTTTTCGAATGTATTTTGCTAATTCATATCCATCCATGCCGGGTAGCATTATGTCCAATATGCAAATATCCGTAGTTAGGCTGTCCTCTTGTTTTATCATTTCTTCTGCACTCACAAAGTGTTGCACTTTGTATGATTGCATTTCTAAGAAATCTTTTACAACCATACCTAGGTTGATATCGTCTTCTACATAAGTTACTTTTATTGCATGGAGGCTCATTGTAGTCTTGTTTTATTCTAAAAAAGATAATTAATTATAACTATTTTATTCCTTCCGTATTTATTCTCATCAAATAAATATCAGGATTACTATACTTTCTTATAATAGGAAATCGCTTTGGGTATTTCTCGTAGAGTGGCATAAAGTATCGTTGACTTAATCCGTCACCATAAAGTACAATATACTGATAATGATTCTTCTTCATTTCTTTTAATGCTTTGTCAGGATCTAATTCTCTTACAATTCCATTAACATAATGGTCGGAATACAGATGGAAGAGCATTGGCTTTCTGCAAAGTATAATAGCATTTTTGGGTATGTTTGATTTGGTCCATTTGGCCATGGCAAAATAGTTCCTAAATAGTGGGTTCAAAGGTTTCTGAGCTTCTTTGTGTAATAGGTCAACATGAGGAAAATAGACGAAGAAAAAAACGAGAAATAGATAGGGGAGCATTCTGTTTACTCTCTTCATATCCATAGCCGCTCTTTTTAGGAGGATGATACTTAGCTCATAAATGCCATAAAAAAAGAGGAACATTAATAAAGGAACTAATGGTAACATAAAACGCACGCCGGTCCATACCGGTGGCCAAATCATTAATATGGCAAAGGAGGCTAAAATATAGCCGGCAATGGCCAGTTGAAATTTCTTGAGTTTTAATATTCCAAAAGTGATGATAAGAAGAATGAGAATGCCTGCCAGCCACGATCCACTTTGGTAATTTGGCTCATAACCAAAAATCGAGGATGGAATCTCACTGCTTATATAGCGTGAGAAATTAGAAGCAAAGCGATCAATCCAATCGCCAAGTCCATTCATTAGCCCTTGAGAATGGTCGTAGTAGTCCTTATATTTTAAAGCGTTTTCATAAGGTGAAGTTCCCAATGCTTTATTGCGTAAATACCATGGGATACTTAGCCCAATAAAGCCAATACTTATGCTTAATAGGTATCGCCAGTTGCGTTGAACCAGGTAATAAAGAAAGATGCCTCCAAAAAGTGCAATGCCTTGTGATCTAATATGATAAGAATATACTAAAGTGAATAGCATCAGGTAAAACCAAGCACATTTCCACGGTGATTTATTGGTGTTTATATGGCTGAGACCTAAAAGAGCAAGCGATGTAAATAATATAAATGGTATTTCACTCATCATCCAGGTGGAATATTGCAACAGATAATAGTTGAAAAGAATAATAAAGGTGAGCACAAAACTTAGATGGATGTTTTTACTGATTTGCCTGAAAAAGAAAAATAAAACTATTAACGAAGCAAAATACATTACCCCATTGGCTCTTTTTATGGTAATAATATTAGCTCCAAATGTCCGGTCGATAACTGATATTAAGGCCGGATAGCCGGGAGGAAATGAATTTACTTTGCTCTCTTGAATAACATGTGCATTTACATAACCTTTGCCGTCAGCAATGGCTTTGCCAAATACATAATAGCTGGCATTATCACCCAGAAAAGCAATCTTTTTGTCAAAGGTATATTGATAAGTGGGTATAAAAGTGAAGAATAATATTAATAAGAATAACAGTGTTTGGAATTTCTCATTGGAGAGCAAGGAGCTTTTGTTTGCTGCTGAATCATTAGCAAGCTGTTTTTTCTTTGCTTTCATAGGTCGATATTAAATAAGTTTTCTTTAAAAGAGTATTGTATTATAATTATTGTGCTAATAATTTTTCCTTTAGATATGTTTTCGCCTTCTGCGTTTGCTTTTAATAAATTTGAGTTTTATTCTTCTAATTAGTTTGTAACGCATCCAATTTTTGCCCCATAATACATTTGCCCAAATGCGTTCATGAATGTAATAGATTAACATTTTACTTATTGCTTCAACCCCAACGGCAGCTGTGATTATCTCCAAAGCAACCTTAGTTCCTGCTGTAAAATAAAAAATAATAAATGTAGTAGAGCTGGCTACTATTCTCCAGCTTATAGCTTTAGCAATTGAGCGGGCCGGACTTTCTTTATCAATAGTTTGTTCTTTAGGTATTGGTATGCCATCAATATATTGAAGTTCCTTATGCTTATTCTTATTCTTGGATATATTCATTGATAAAGCTTGGTTTGGCTCACAAAGATGCAAAAAAAATGCTAATAAACTACGAAATCCTAAGAATATTAACGTAATTGGCCAATAATAAAAGCGAGTTTTTCTTCCAATGTAATTTCTCCATTAATCCATAGAATACGTATGCCGTTTTTTTCCATCCTTCTCCACCAAGTATCTTGACGTTTTGCAAATTGGTGAATGGCTGTATTTAAGGACGAAAACATCTCGTTATAGTCTATCTCACCAAGGATATATTGGGTGAGGTATTTGTATTCTAATCCATAGAATTTAAGTTTTTCTGAATCAATACCTTGGTTTAGAAGTTCTTCTACTTCTTTTACCATTCCTTCTTGTAATCGTTGATCTAAGCGCTCTGTTATTCTATTTCTTATCTCTTGTCTATTGTATCTAATGCCAAAATTAATGGATTGTAACTTTGGTATATTGGTTAATAGTTTCGGGTGTTCTTGATAATAAATATCTATTTCAAGGGCTCTTATACTTCGTTCTCTATCGTCTAAATCAGAGGTGTTATGAGGAATGCGCGTCTCGTAAAGCATATTCCGGAGCTCTTCATCACTTTTTTTATTTAGCTTAAATCGTAATGATTCGTCTCGGGGTACTTTTGCCAATTGGTATCCTTTAAGTACTGATTCAATATACATCCCTGTGCCTCCGCTGAGGATTGGTATAGCTTTGCGTTCTTGGATGGTTTTATATGCTTTGAAAAAATCTTTTTGGTATTCATATACATTATACTCATATCCGGCATCTACTATGTCAATCAAATGGTAGGGTATCTCCATTCCATTAAGGGTATATTCGCTGAGGTCTTTGCCACTCCCTATATTCATACCTCGATATACTTGGCGTGAGTCTGCACTGAGTATCTCTCCTCCAATCATAGCAGCTAGACTTACCGCTAATTTAGTTTTGCCCGTGGCAGTAGTACCTAATATGCTTATGAGTTTGTTCTCCATGGTATATTCTGTTGTCGTTTTCTAAAGCTGTTTTCCAAGCGGCAAAGATAATCTCTTATTGCATTTAATTGTGCTGTTGAACTGGATTTAAAAGAAATATTTTTAAAAATAGCTTTATCCTTATCTGTGGGGTGATATTTTGCTATAAATTGTATTAAATTTTGTTCTTCATTATCAGTACTGCTATAATTTTGTTTCAAATATTGCAGTATCTTTAATCCATCAAAATAGTCGTGTATGGCTTTGCTGAAGTGCGCTAAATCTTTATTGTTGTTACGTAGCTTATCGTAGAGTTTGAATCTAATTTCTTGGCTTCCCAGAAAAGAGTCTATGGGAGTACTGATATTTTTGAGGTAAAGTTCGGGGATTAATTGATAAAACTGATTGATATGGGTGAATAAAGAGACGGGATAGAGAGGGTAGGAACTCCAATCGCCGCCATGTCCTTTAATCATTGCCGGGCCGGTACCAAAAAATACCCTGTCCGAAAATCGAGCAGCAGGATATACTAGCTCTTTGTTCCAGATACTTATACCCTTATATTTAATCATCTTTTGTAGAAAATAAAAGTCTTCTCCACTTTTCTTTGGGGTAAAGCCACCTATTCTTTTCAAGGCGCCATACCTAAACGCAATGGCAGAACCTAGTGCCGAAAAGGCATAGGGACTTCTTATGTACATTAGGTTTAATGCGTAATAACGCATATAAATTTCATAACGTAATATCGCTCTGTTTGCCGCCTCGTCTTTACCTAGTGAATGATAGTAGGGTACCGAAATGGTATTGGTATTTTTATTGTTGAGAAAATTTTCTACAATGCTTTCAATATAATTTTTTCCGAAGCTGGTGTCGCCGTCCAGACTTATGATAATAGCTTGTTCTTTAGCTATTTCTCCTATCGTATCCATTAGGGTTTTTCTAGCCCATCCTACGCCGACCTTCTTTCCTATCCACCCTTTTGAGGGCGAACTCTTATCAATAATAATTATGGGAAAAGTGCAGTCTTTTTGTCGCTCTTGGAGATATTTTATACTCGCCTTATTTCTTAAGCAGATAGGTCGATGCTCGTCATTCCACCATTCATCAGGTTGATTAACACAAACAAATAATTTGAAATTAGGATAGCTCTGCTGCTCGAGGTTTTTAAATAATAGGGCTAAATTATCAAGTTCATCCAGTAGCGGAATGGCAATATAAACTTCGTTTTTCAAATGGTAATAGATTTATTTGACAAGGAATGGCTACCTGCGTTTGAACTTGAATCTACGTCTGCCTCGTTTAAAAATTCTACGGTTCCTTCGACCTGTCTTCCGGGAGTTAATATGTACAAAGCCTGTACGACCACCATTATAACGGGCACGATGTTTATATCGGTTGGAAATATGATAACCATTAAAGCCAAAGTGATATTGTAGTCCAATGCTATAAAGATTATAGCCTTCTATTCCTGATATAAAAGAGGAGTTGTCATTGGTAGTGGCATCAAGCTTATCTGAATTGATAATATGTATGCTGCCTTCAATATTTAGGGTAAGGTTGCTGCCAATGTAAAATTTGGCGCCTAATGCGTAATTGCCAATGGTTTCTGTCATTGGAATAAAGGGGCCTCCTTTTTTCTTTGGTTTTCCAAAACCATTAGTCCCTATTACTTTATCCGTTATCGTAGAGTATTTCCATGACCTGGATTCAGACATCCCTATCCCAATGGAAGTATAAACCATCCAACGTCGTCTTTGGTCTAAATCAAGAATAATATTACTTAAATTGGCACTGATATTAAGGTTATATTCAAATAACCATGCCTCAAACCAAGCATGGCTTGTTTCTTTAGTGCCTTGAATATGACCATATTGGATATTGCCAATTACGCCAACGTAAGGGCCAAACCATTTTTCAAGATTAATGCCACCCATGGTGCGCATATCCTGATAGAAATATTTAGAGAAAGGAGTGGAGTTTAGTCCTCCTGATTCAGCTCGTAAATCACCAAAAAATGATGTTCCTCCTCCGTAAATTCCGAAAGCCCAGTCCGTTCCATAAGGATTATACCTCTTTGCCTCAACAGAAAATATTGATAATATTACCAATGCGAACAATAAGTGTATACGCAATAACCTCATCGATGAAAATATTTATTAATAGTAATTACAAGCCTTTTTATTATTAATTAGTCCTAATAATATCGCACAAAGATAGGTATTTTTATTGTACTGGCAATAAGTAATATACCTAATATCAATTCTTTTTTATGAAAAATAGTATTTAAGCCTTGCCAAAGCAGCACATTTAGAAAAAAACTAATTTACCCAATTTTTTACTTCCTCAGGGGTGGGATTTTTTATCGATAGTTTTAATTTCTTGCGTAAACCACATAGTTGGCCATGAAGTTTATTGGGATTTTGTTCCTTTAGGATAGCTATGGTATTAATGCCTGCTTTGCGTACTACTGTTATCCATTCGGCAGGAATACCCTCAGCTTCAAAATCAGCATCCGTACTTATTGCTTCCTTCTTTTCCGGTCGCATCTGGGGAAAGAATAATACTTCTTGTATGCTGTCTTTATTGGTCATAAACATTACTAAGCGGTCTATCCCTATTCCCATTCCCGAAGTGGGTGGCATGCCATATTCCAACGCCCTAATGAAATCTTGATCAATAAACATGGCTTCGTCATCTCCCTTCTCACTTAAGCTTAACTGTTCTTCAAAACGGGCTTTTTGATCTATGGGATCGTTTAATTCAGTATAGGCATTTGCCAACTCTTTGCCATTAACAAAAAGCTCAAAACGCTCGGTAAGTTCTTCATTGTCGCGATGTTTTTTACATAGTGGCGACATTTCTACAGGATAATCAGTGATAAAGGTAGGCTGGATATAATGATGTTCGCATTTCTCTCCAAAAATTTCATCAATCATTTTTCCTTTCCCCATGGAGAGATCGGCTTCTATCTTTAAGTCGGTGCAAACAGCTCTTACCTCTTCTTCATTCATCCCGCTTAAGTCATAGCCTGTATGTGTTTTTATGGCCTCAAGCATTGGTACTCTGGCAAAAGGTGCTTTGAAGTTTACTTTATTATCTCCATAAGAAACTTCTGCTGTGCCATTAATGTCCATGGCAACTTTTTCAAGCATTTGTTCCGTAAAGTTCATCATCCAATGATAATCCTTATAGGCAACATAAATTTCCATCACGGTAAATTCTGGATTATGAGTCTTGTCCATTCCTTCATTCCTGAAATCTTTGGCAAATTCATAAACTCCTTCGTAGCCGCCAACAATAAGCCTCTTTAAATAAAGCTCGTTGGCTATACGTAAATATAAAGGAATGTTTAAAGCATTATGGTGAGTGATAAATGGCCTTGCTGCTGCTCCACCCGGTATCGGTTGTAAAATCGGTGTCTCTACTTCTAAATAATTATGTTTATTAAAAAAGTCTCGCATCGAGTTGATTACTTTGCTTCGCTTAATAAATGTTTCTCTTACATCGCTATTGACAATCAAATCAACATAGCGCTGACGATATCGCTGCTCCGGATCAGTGAAAGCGTCATAGGTCTTGCCTTCTTTTTCCTTTACAATAGGAAGTGGACGTAAAGCCTTGCTTAATAGTGTATAGGAAGTAACATGTATCGAAATCTCCCCTGTTTTAGTGGTGAAAGCATAACCTTCAATGCCAATAATGTCTCCAATATCCAATAATCGTTTAAAAACAATATTGTACATCGTTTTGTCCTCGGTAGGACATATACTGTCGCGTTTAAAATACAACTGAATTCTTCCCTTTTCATCTTGAATCTCAGCAAAAGCTGCCGCTCCCATTATGCGGCGACTCATTATCCTTCCTGCTATTTTTACTGATTGAAATAATGTGTTGTCGTCCTTAAATTTACTGCTAATTTCCTGACTGTTAGTGTTTACCTCAAAGGCTTCAGGAGGATAAGGATTAATGCCTAATTTATATAATTCGTTTAGCGAATTTCTTCTTACTATTTCTTGTTCTGTTAATTCCATCATGGTATAAAAAATTTGCGCAAAGATATGAAATTAGCACGTTGAACAAACAGTACTTTCCAGATTAATTTTTGTCCAAATAGAGGCTATTTCTTATTTTGATGTGCTAGCGTTATCTTTGCAAAATAGATTTGGAATTTAAATTACACATTAAAGATTACAGAACGATGATAAAAGACCCAATAGGCCTGTTGGTACCAGAGCATATACTATCAGATTTTGACTATGAAAAGAT
>WGCS01000210.1 GCA_015493685.1 Bacteroidales bacterium | reverse complement strand
GTAAATCTGCTAATTATACATTATGCACAACTATTAGTTCACAATTGTAATTAGTGGATATATTATGTATAAATGTAAATTATATTTTTATATTCGATGGAATTGTATACTTTTGTAAACTTAATATTAAATGAATTTATAGAAAACAGTAATTGATTATAATGATTGTGTTGTAAGTATTTAGTTTGAAAACACTAAGGATTTTGCAGCAAACGGAGGATAACAATTGATTTGGAGGAAGGAAGGTAAATAAAGCTTTGTTGTTGAGGAATTTGTTTTGCGAAGCAAACCTTTTTTTTTATCTTGTTTCTATTGGGGTTTGGATTTCTGTAATTGTGGCGTATAGAGCTTGGTAGCTTATTTAGGATCTACTGAAAAGGACATAAAATACTAACCTATGGATATTTATAAATGTATTCCGCATAATAAGTGCAAGGTTTTCGAGCATAATTGTATAAAATCTGTGCAATTATTAAAGCTTGTAAAAGCAATCTTTTGTTACTCAGAAGCACAAATCTTTTTTAGCGTCTTCGTCTTGAAGTATTCTTATGCATCTACACCTCAGAAATCAAAAAAAACAGATGCACGTTTCGACAGGTTCAACACATAGTTTCTGAGCTTTTTAGCAGACCTTATTTAGTTTTTGAAGTACTTATTATAAAATAGATATACTTATGAAAGAGCGTATTAAAACCATAATGGAGCAGAATAGCTTGTCTGCTGCTCAATTTGCTGACAAGATTGGAGTTGCGCGCTCCGGTTTGTCGCATGTGCTTTCAGGGCGTAACAAGGCGAGCCTCGATTATATTGTGAAGATATTAAAAGAATTTCCTCAAATAGATAGTAATTGGCTAATAAGCGGTCAGGGAGACTTAAGGGCGGCAAGGGGCGAAACATCCGCTGAAAGAAGCGAATTAGGCCAGCAGGTTCACACTTCCTTAGATACGTTAAATAAAAAGATATCCACTACTAAAGCAGCTTTGGCAAAGGAAGTATTACCTAGCAAAGAGGAAATGATTAAAGAATCGGATAAGCGAAAAGCTAAAAATACCAAGCTGCGTGATAAGCGAGAGGCTAAAGGTATAGAGCGGATTGTTATTTTTTATTCTGATGGAAGTTTTGAAAACTATTGCCCCAAATAAATAGAGCAGGGGCATTTGATGAAGGTAATCTGTTAATTGAAATTTTGGATTAGCTGTTTTATGGGAATGTGTTATTAATAAGAGTCCTAGGTAACAATATGGAGTGCAATTGGATATAAAAAAAGCCTTGAGGCATCTCAAGGCTTTTTTAAAAGTATGGGCTATAATAATTTAATGGAGAATGGTTAAAGTACCTGATTTCTCATAGCTTTTTAAGAAACTGCTGTACTTAATTACGTAGAAATAAGTTCCATCGGCAGCATTTCCACCGTCCCAATCATTTTTGTAATTATGAGATTCAAATATTTTCTTACCCCAACGGTCAAAAATTAGAACAGTTGAAGACTCAACGGCTTCAATGTTTTTAATAGTGAAAACATCATTAACGCCATCGCCATTGGGAGTAATTACATTGGGGACTTCTATTTTATCAACTATTATCCTCACAATCAAAGAGGTGGAATCAATGCACCCTTTGTCTGTTTTTACGTATAGCCAGACAGTATAATTTTTGCCATCGGCAGCATAAGTATAGTTAGGGTTCTGTGTTGTGGAACTATCGCCATTACCAAAATTCCAATACCATGAGCTGACATTATTTGAGGACATATCGGTAAACTGAACTGTAGGATTATCTACATTGGTTACTGATGGGGTGATAAGGAAATTAGCTGTTGGATTTGGATATACATGAATTAGGTTGTAAAGTACAAGTGTATCAATACATGATTGTTGAGTTATTCCACTTAAAGTAACAGTATATGTACCTGCGTCATTATATGTATAGGTTGGTGAGTTATTGATAAGAGTGTCTCCATTGCCAAAATTCCAAGTAAAAGTAGAATTAGTAGGAATGCTATAATTAGTAAAAGTGGGAGTAAGGGGTGCGCAACCTTCAAACTTATCAGATGAAAAAGAGAGTAGGGGTTTAGGATTTACATGAATAGTTGTTATTGCCGATGTAGCCATACATCCTCCTTGATTTATTGTAAGTTGAGTAGAATATATCCCCGTGGGCAGTAAAGTATCCAAAGAACCTCTGTTGTATGTATTTTGACCGTTTAAGCTCCAAGTAAAGACGGCGCTGCTGTCGGCGCTTCCTATGAAATGGAGCAGCGTACTGTCATATTCACATATATTGGTATCGGCGGTGAAATCAGCAGTAGGTATGGGAAGTACATGAATACAAACGGTATCATAAGCCCCATTTAGATTTAGTGTATCCCAAATATGAACAATAAAACAAGTATCATAGCCTAAATTATTTGGTCTTGGGGCCAATGTTATTTGCCCGGGATTAAATACAGTATCTCCTGTTGACCACTGTACATGTGTTAATGGATTAGGGCAAGTGATACCAACTTCGTCAATACCCCAAGCATCCCATCCTTGACTACTATTCGCTAATTGAGCCCATCGAAATTTAGTGCTCGTTGTTGAGGCAACCGGAGGAACAGTACATTTATAAGTGTGCCAATAGTATAGCGAACTATTATTTTGTTGTGTTTGGCTAGAATATGGTTGCCAGTAACCTCCTGATCCATAGGTGGAAGTAAAGAATGGTCCGTTGATAGAATTTGGTCCTGAGGGTTCAATATTAGGTCCTGGAAAGTCAGTCCATGTGCTACCATTATTGGTGGAATATTGCATGTGAACACCCTCATTTGCGGCATCGGGATCTTCGCATGGGCCTTGGCCTTGAACTCTTCCATACCGCATATCCCATTTCAATGTACAACCACCTACAGATACGTCATAATTATTGGTAGTAAGAGTTCGTTGTGATGATGCTGTTGTACCAACCCAAAGATAGGGTCCGTTAGGCCCCGGTCCACAGGGATTATTAAAAACAGGGTTAGCAGCTGTACTGCTCCAACCTGAACCAATGGAATTGTTATTGAAATGGTTATTCATTAAATAGCCACAACTTCCAGAGGAAGTTAGAATTACCTGATCTCCGGCACAAACAGTCATTGGATAAGCAACGGCTGTAATATCACACTGTGCTTCGGATAGCGTATTAAAAGCAGTAAGGAAGAATGCTATAATGCTTAATGTTATACTGTTTTTTCTCATTTCAATGCTATTTTAATGCTTAAATCAATAATCTCAAATTTAGTTAGTTTGTCAACCTTGGGATGGTTTTTATATTCTGCAAATAGGCTTAAATTTGAGTTTTTGCAATCTCCAATTATTGTTTCGTTTGCTTTTAACTGGAGTTTAACTCTTTTGTTTTCCTTATTTTGTCCACAAGTTGTGCAGTGATTGTTATACCACACTTCGTTTTTCCAGCTAATATCTACATTGTAGTTGGTTGTGTTTACCACTTTATAAAGAATGTAATTTTGAAAGAGTCCATTCTTAATATCGTCACAATTAGTAAGTTTATAATATATCTGAATTCCTTTACTCTGTTTATAGAGGTTCCATTGGTTACCCTTGTTAAAGGACATAAAACTTAAGCCCATTAATACTAATAGAATACTGGAAAATACGTAATGTTTTATTTTCATAAATTAAAGATTATATATATTTAATAATTTCACTCCTATAGAGGACAGTTTTTATTGAAAAAGGTTTAATGGCAATAAAAATATTTGTTGGAATAAATAAACTAAATCATTGTTGGCCGTCAAAAATACTTGATTAGTTCTAGTTTAATGTTAGTACTTCCTTTTTGTTTCAAGACAAAAAGGAAGAGTCCCTCTGGCTTAAGGGTAAAATAAATATAGGTTAATACTCTGAATATCAATTGAAATATTATTTCCCTTTTTCAGAAAAGGGGAAATCCAAAGGGGGCTTAGGTAAGAAGGAATTC
>WGCS01000209.1 GCA_015493685.1 Bacteroidales bacterium | reverse complement strand
TTCGCCAATAAAATAATGAAGTAAACAATTAATAATAATAAAATGATAAAAATAGTAAATTTGATTACTAGATTATCATCGGTTAATGTTCTTAGATTTGTTATTGTATCCATTTGTATTTACTATAATTTAATGAGTAACTCTTGATAAGAAAATCTTTGTACGTTCTTTTTTTGGTCTTGATAGAACATCTTTTGGATTACCTTCTTCAATAAAAGCACCTTCATCTATAAAAACAACTCTATTAGCTACTTCACGTGCAAACATCATTTCATGAGTAATAATTAGCATTGCACGATCCCCTTTAGCCAGCTCAGAAATAGTTTCCAAAACTTCTCCGACTAATTCAGGATCAAGTGCAGAGGTTATTTCATCAAGCAAAAGGATATCCGGATCCATAATCAAAGCCCTGCAAATGGCTACTCTCTGTTGCTCTCCACCAGATAAATTATATGTATAATCGTCCTTTTTATCTAATAGTTTCATGTCAGATAGAAGGCTAACTGCTTTTTTCTGAGCTACTGCTTTATTAAATTTACCTAATAAGATAGGTGTAATAGTTATATTCTCTAAAACTGTTTTATGCGGCCACAAATTAAGATTTTGAAAGACCATTCCAACTTTTTGTCTAACATCTGTTAGTTTTATGTCTTTTTTTAAGCCATTATCAAAGATTATTTGATTATCGATTTTTATTGTACCTGACTCTGGAGTTTCCAATAAATTAATACATCGTAGCAATGTTGTTTTTCCAGAACCGCTTGTGCCAATTATAACAACAACCTCTCCTTTTTCTACTAATAAATTAATATTTTTTAATACCTGAATACCGTTGAACGATTTCGATAAAGATGATATTTCAAGTATTGTATTATTCATGTTAGCTTAATTTAATTTTTTTCTCTAATTCTCTTGAATACCACGAAATGGGTAATATTATAACAATATAAATCAGTGCTATTACCGTATATATTTCCAAAGGACGATATACTTGGCTTATAATATTATTTGCAGTATGTAATAATTCATAAACAGCGATTACGGAAGCAAGAGAAGATAATTTTAGCATAGTAATATAAAGTCCAAGCATATTGGGTATCATAACTCTGTAAGCTTGAGGTAAAATAATTCTTAACAGAACCTGTCTTTTATTTAATCCCAAAGCCAAACCAGATTCACTCTGTCCTTTTGGAATCGATTCAATACCAGCACGAATAGTTTCAGCTGCAAAAGCTGATAAATTTATAGTCAATGCAATAACGGCAGTCGTTATGTTGCTAAATCGAATACCCATCAATATTGGTAAGCAGTAATAAAACCATACCAATAAAACTAAAAGAGGTACCGCTCTGAATATTTCAATATAAAATAGGGCAATTATGTTAATTACCTTAAAATGGGATTTCCTTAAGAGAGCAACTACTCCACCTAAAATGGTTCCGAACACTATGCATAATAAAGTAATCTCTAATGTTACTAAAGTTCCTTTAAAAAAGGCTTCTTTATACCTTAAAATAACTGAAAAATCCCAACTATACGAACCCATAATCTTTACTTAGAATAATTAATCTACCGCCCAAGTAGTTTTTGGATATAACCAATGAGCATCATACTTTTTCTCCCATTCTCTCATTCTTCCACTGCTTATCATATATTCAATACTTGTATTTAGAAAATTCAAAAGTTCCTGATCATTTTTTCTGACAGCCCATCCAACAGGAGTTAGATCAATAGGATTATCTGCAAATAAATCTATAACTTCAGAATGTTCATTTGCAAATTGTTTTATAGTCCATGCATCAGCCATTCCAACATCTGCTCTGCCTAATAATACTTGAGTGAGCGGTTGAGATAAATCAGCAGTAGAAAGCACTATTAATTCAGCATTAGGCAAATGCTCTTTTGCATATTCATAACTTGCCTCCCCTTGTGCTACAGCAATCTTTATCCCCTTTTTATTAAAATCATTAATCGAATGGAAACGATGATCACCTTTTCTAACAATAGCGCTGTTGCCGATATAAATAATAGGAACTGTAAAATCTACAGCGAGCGCTCTTGGTATTGTTCTGTATGTTGCTGCTATTGAAAAATCAAATTGTCCAGATTGCAATCCGCCAACAAAAGTTGACCAAGTTGCTTCGACAAATTCAATTTTAACATCCATTACTTTTGCCATAAATCTGGCTGCATCAACAAAATGACCAGAAAGTTCTCCAGTATTCGGATCTTTAATTACAGTAGGGGGATATACAATATATCCTACTTTCATTACACCATTCTTTTTGATTTTTTCCAATGTTGATGAGGATGTACTTTTATTTTCATTTTGAGTATTATTACAACTTATCAAAAAAGCGATAAGAAATAAGATTGCCAGAGTACGGTACATTAAGGTACCAGTTTTTCGGATGTAGTTTAATTTATTCATGATTAAAATTTTTAAATTTATTTGCAAATATCATAATATTTTTTTAAGACTGATAATTTTTTATTTTACTTAATTGAGGTTGATATAAAAAGTCCTTTTTGCAAACTTTGTTTGTAGGGGTAGCTTGCATTGGTTTGAAAATGTGCTGTTTTGTACGACAGGTTTCTTTTTTCTGCTTGGAAAAAAAACAAAATAAATTCCATTTGTATAGCAAATCTTTTTCAATGAAGTAACAATACCTCCAATTCTGTTCTTTATAAATATCTTAATCATTCTTTATCGTGTCAATATGTCGAGTTTTCTTTTCACTTGCATACAACGGTTACCAGCTATGCACCGTAAGGGTGATTTAACTACCAAGTTTCAAATGTATTAAATATTTTGATTGAACAAGCAAAACTTCTTGTTTACTTCTGAACCCCTTATGGGGCATAGGTGTTGTTGTTTGCTGACTATTTACGGTGCTC
>WGCS01000208.1 GCA_015493685.1 Bacteroidales bacterium | reverse complement strand
GTATTCTAAAACTTCGGTTACCGATTCTCCAATCTTTTTGGCTCCTTGCGGAATATTTTCAGGTTCTACAACCTCTTCTTTTCTTGGTAAATGTGCTGGTAACTCAGTACGTAAGTATCCCTACGGGCACAAGCACCTCCATTCATTTAATTTTTTTGTAACCTGGTAATAGTTCGTGGAGTTTATTTACTGGATAATCATTGATTACTTCGAGGGTATTTTTTAACCATTGATAGGGTTCGACCTCATTAATTTTGCAACTCGCAAAGAAAGAATAAAACATAGCGGCTCTTTGGGCTGCTTCGTGTGAACCGGCAAAGAGATAATTTTTGCGTCCCAAAGCTACCGAACGAATACTATTTTCAATAAGGTTATTATCTATTTTAAACCGTCCGTCCTCCACATACCTTTTTAGTCTTGTCCATAAGTTCATTGTATAGCTTAATGCTTTGCCAATAGCACTCTTCGGTGCTACCTTGTAAATCTCCTCTTGCATCCAAGCCTCCATTTCCTCCAAAATCGGTACTGCCTTTTCTTGTCTTAATGCCTTGATTTGCTCAAAATCCATTTCTTCTTCTTTGGCTTGTCTCTCTATAGCGTAAAGCTTTTGCATCATCTTGAGCATCTTATGACTTCTAACTTTATCATTTTCTTGGGCCTCCTCAAACTTTCGCCTTGCATGAGCCATACAGGCAAGCAGTGTTATTTTGCCTTTTGTGAGTAAATTAGCATAAGCGGAATATCCATCCGTTTGAAGATGACCGGTAAAATTTTGCAATACCTCATTGGGACCTTCTTTGGAACGTCCTTTGCGATAGTCAAAGAGCACCAATTCTCGCACAGGGTCGTAATAGACCCAATGGTAGCCTTTATGACTTGCTCCCGGTTTGTCTTTAGTAAGCACCCGAATCGTGGTCTCATCTGCCATTAGATAGTCCGTCTGCAAAACCGTCTTTTGAAGTGCTTCGTAAAGTAATAATAATAAACGTGAACTTGCTGTAAACCATCCATTGAGAGTAGATTCGGCAATATGTAGCTTTTGCCTCTTGAAAATTTGTCGCTGACGATAAAAAGGAAGATGATCAACAAATTTACTAACCAAAATATAAGCTATCAAACCTGCACCTGCATTGCTTTTGGGAATGGGTAAGGCAGGAAGGTCTGCGATGGCAATCTGAGTTTTTTCATCGGTAGATGAAATGATATATTTAGGACGTATTATTCTACGAACAAATATTTCAGCAGGAGTGTATTCTAAAACTTCGGTTACCGATTCTCCAATCTTTTTGGCTCCTTGCGGAATATTTTCAGGTTCTACAACCTCTTCTTTTCTTGGTAAATGTGCTGGTAACTCAGTACGTAATGGTTGTTTTTTCTCTTTCTTAATTTTGCGAGTATAGCTCACCTCTTTGGTTTCTACCTCAACTTCTACCGCTTCGGGAAGATCAAATAGACTTAATTGGTCAGGATTGTCTTGACTGATAAAGCGTTCGCGTTTGCTACCAAAAATCATTCTTTTGAGCTGTGCAAGCTGATCTTTCAAGTATTGATTTTCATCTTTCAAGGCTTGAAGTTCGTCCGCTGATATTTGTACCATTTTTTGCTTTATCATAATGCAAAAGTACAACGATAATTGCTTTAATAAGTGTATTTTAAGTATTAGTTATCCACTATTTTCTGTGAATAAAAACGCTTTCTTTTTTTTGCATTTTTCAATGAAATACCAGTAATTATCATAGTCAACTGACCATAGTCCAAAGGGGCACTTTGTTGTTCCTTTTTAAAATTTGGAAGCTCAAATGTACCCTTTTCCAATCGTTTGTAGAACAATACAAATCCACCTTGTTCCCAACGCAATAGTTTTATCATAGTACGTCGTTTATTGATGAAAATAAACAAATCACCACTCATCGGATTCTTCCCCAATCTTTGACTTACCAATCCGCACAAACCATCAAAACTCTTGCGCATATCTGTGGGTGAAGTGTACAAAAAATATCTGCCGTAAGTAATACTAAACACCGGAGTAAAAATTTACCAATTCTTTGATAAAACGAAGTGGGGTATGCAAAGGCAAAGAAACTTCCATGCCATCGGGATAACGAATAATTATAGCTTGGGAATATCCCGTAGGTATCTCAATAAATGTATCTAATTGTTGCTCTCGATATTGTTTTAACCAATACTGAAACTTAGATTGTTTAACCTCTATTTGTGCCAAATATTCCTTTTGGCTTAACCCACTGGATTGCCATGCTTCTATTGCCTTAAACATCTCTTTTCTCAATTTATTTTTTTCCATACTTTTTTTTCGGCAAAAGTAAAACCACTAACGGAATTGTGCAAGATGTCTGTGCCCGTAGGGATACGTAGCTACAAAAAAGGAAGGTAGCGGTTATAAAATTATAAATGGAGTTGTAAAAGGAAGAGCACAGGCTGTTTGGTTTACTAATTTGGATATTTCTAAACGTCACGAAGATTTAATTCTTTATAAAACCTACAATGGCAATGAAGATGAATATCCGAAATACGATAATTATGACGCAATAAATGTAAACAAGACAAAGGATATACC
>WGCS01000207.1 GCA_015493685.1 Bacteroidales bacterium | reverse complement strand
GATTAAAGCTCTTGGTAAATTTGGAATAATCAATAGTTTTGATATCTGACAGGGCGATATCGCGAGGGATATCGGCAATAACAACATTATATTGCTTATTTTTTTTGTCTTTTAATATTTCTTTCCAGTTAGGAGATTTTTGTTTAAACAGATATTCATAAGGATTAATTCCCCAAGCATAGTAGGCCATATCGGTCATGCACCAACCGGCAAAACGCAGTGGATTCGATTCGATGGGGATAACATTTCCCTGTGGGGTAATTCTAAATTCAATATGCATAGGAAAGTTTGAGACCTGAGTCTTTTGTCCTATTTTATCCAATTCGTTGATGAATTTATCATAAGTTTTCTCAAATACCGCCGCCGAAGAGAAATACAATCTGTCAGCAACATCTTTTCCATCAGAGAAAATATGTTCGTAGATATTAAGGATTACTGCTTTACCGTCTTTATTATAATAAGCATCTACAGCATATTCATCACCGGGAATAATTTCTTCAATTAGGAATTCCTGATTATCCATCACTTCTGTGGGATATAGGCCGTTAATTTCTTCCAATTCGATTTTTAATTTATCGATGGCTTGTGAAAATTCATTGGCATTTTCAACAACATATATTCCCATGCTGAAAAATCCAACAGCAGGTTTTATTATTGCCGGGTATTCAATTTCATCAGGGCTTAAATTTATCAGCGCATTGAGGGCATATTTCTTAAATTTAAAGTCAGGATATAAGTCTTTTAGCATTTCTCTAAAAAGAGCTTTATTCTTAAAATATTGAATCTGCTTTGGAAGTTTAGTATTCGATAGGTTTTTATTAATCCAATTTAACGAATTCTCTGTATTGCTATAGATAATAGGAAAATTAGTATAGTCTTTAACCGATTGACTTACATTGAGAAGACAATTTCCCATCTCTTTCTCAATATCTTTAGTTGCCTCTGTCTCAGCAACTTTATAATTGTTTTTCTTAATAGTATCTTTTAATAGATCCGACACATAAGGTTTGTCTAATAATATCATTTCAGTAATAAATTTTAATATAAAAAAATGGCGCTTTTAGTAAATAGCAATTATTCAAATAATAAGCCGGTATATCAAGTAAAAAACTGATAGTCAAAAGAGAATATAAAAAATCGTTGTGAATGGATATTTTGGAATAATTTCTTTTAAAAAAGCAATAAGCAAATCAATAAACACATTATCTAATCGCAACATAGATTGATTAGATAATAATCTGAACAATAGATATTTATACAGTTCAGCAATTCCAATAAAAGCATCTCACAGCTTATTTTATGTTAGTAAAATATGGCTGATAAAAACCTATTGTTGAGTTTGCAAATGTAGCTTATCTTTAACTATATAAAGAGTAATTTTAAATGATATTTCTTTCTTTTTTTAGTGCTGGAATCTGTTTTTGTAATGAGTTGTAGATTTGATAAATTAGGAAAAATACAATCTATTAAAAGCCTTTTTGTCTAGAAACAAAAAGGAAGCGAAAAGTTCAAGCCTTGATAAGCACTATTTTTATCAAACATTAATGTTAGTAAGACTACTTTAAAAAAGCTATGTTAAATTAATGTTATATTTGCAGAGCAGTAAGCAAATACAACAGAACAATGTTATAGCTTTGCGAAGAATAAAAGAGATACTTTTTGCTTATGAAAGAGGACAACAAATCAGCGTATAGAATTCTATTGGCGGATGATGAGCCTGATATTTTAGATTTTTTGGGATATAATTTGCGTAAAGCTGGCTTTGAAGTATATACTGCTTTGGATGGACGCGAAGCTATAAAAGAAGCAAAAAGAGTGCTTCCCCACTTGATTATATTGGATGTAATGATGCCTAATATGGATGGTATTGAGGCTTGTGAACTAATGAATAAGATGCCGGAATTGGAAGATTCCATAAAGATATTTCTTACGGCTCGTTCTGAGGATTATAGTCAAATTGCAGGTTTTGAAGCCGGTGCAGATGATTATGTAAGCAAACCCATTAAACCTAAAGTGTTTATTAGCCGTGTGCGAGCGTTGCTTCGCCGTATAGAAAAGGATAAATCAGCCAACCTTAAATCAGATTCCATAATTCGTTTTAATAATTTGGTGATTAATAGTGAACAATATACTGTGGAACGGAATGGTGAGGAAATGGTTTTACCACGAAAAGAATTTGAACTTCTGCGATTGTTAAGTTCTAAACCGGGTAAGGTTTTTACCAGAGAAGAAATTCTTGCCAAAGTATGGGGCACCCTTGTAGTTGTTGGCGATAGAACTATTGATGTGCATATTCGAAAACTACGCGATAAATTAAAACTGCAAAATATTAAAACAGTAAAAGGAGTAGGCTATAAATTTAAAGAGATAGAATGAAATCAAAATCAGATCCAAAAGTTTTAAGTTTTAATACAGCAATAATTTTACTTATTGTAAATATAATTGCTTTTATGGTGTTTGGATTACTTTATAAAAAAATGGGTTACTGGGCCATTGCCATCGCTTTTCTAGTAGTCTCTATAGTGGATTATTAC
>WGCS01000206.1 GCA_015493685.1 Bacteroidales bacterium | reverse complement strand
ATATATACTTATGTATTAGTATATTGCAATGCCATTGGAATTAGCTTATTTTATTATTTTGAATACATTGATACAAAAGAGACATTTATTGAATATGATAATATACAAAAAAGCCAAACGAATTCTTCTTCTGACTTTTATGGTACTGTTTACTCTTAATTCTCAGGCTCAAGAGAGTGTAAGAAGGCAGGCTGCTATTTCATTTATTCATCACAGTTTCAATAAAAGCCTTCAATTATCAACCCTGGCAGATAATGAAAAAGCGCTGCTTAATGCCACTAAAGATACTATTGCCTTTATCCTCAATTTACGTCCGCAAGGATATATTATTATCGCGCCCTCAACTTCATTTACTCCTATCATAGCTTTCTCAACAGAAAACAATTTCAATTTCAATCCATCTTCCACGAATATATTTTTACAATTTATAACACAAGATATGACACATAGGCTGGTATTATGCCGGCAAGCTGTGCTATTAAGTGATTCTAGTTGTATTAAAGAGAACAGCTTAAAGTGGAATAAGTTACTATTACAAGCTAACTTCAGCAAAAACTATGATACTCAATATGGGCCGCTATTGGCTTCGTTGTGGGGAGGAGTAAATTGTCTCGATTTTTATAGCCAGCCGGTGAATGTGGGTAATTATTATACGCCACATCATTATTCGCCCGGCTGCGTAGCCACGGCTACAAGTATTGTAATGCACTATTACAAATGGCCCAAGCAAGGGCTTTCGTATCATACTGATGTCGATAATCAAGGAAGTAGCAGGGGTTCGTATTATGCAAACTTCGGAGCTACAAAATACGAATGGTGGAGAATGCTTGATAAATATTATCGAAAGAATTCCTATGATAAAAATCGTAAAGCTATGGGCCTGCTGGCATACCATTGTGCCATAGCTGTGGATATGAATTTTGAGTATAATGGTTCCTCATCAAATTTAAATAGAACTCCAAATGCATTAAATAAATATTTTCGGTACTCAGCCTACTATAAATCCTCCTCTTGGATCAACTTCTGGCCTCGATTAAGGGCTAACATACGCAATCATGAACCGGTGATGGTGGCAATATCAAAAACCAATGGAGAAGGTCATGCTATGGTATGCGATGGCTATGGAAGCAACTCAGGACAAGCACGTTACTATCACCTGCAGTTTGGTTGGTGGGGCTCTTACAACGGTTGGTATTCCATTCAGTCAAATTGGGATGCCAGTGGCTATAGTATTATTGATGGGGCAACTTTTGATATTCTCCCAGACCCCGATATTGCGGCTCCCTTGCGTACCGAAAATCAATTTGATTTTACGGTACCCATCCTTGTTAGTGATAGCTTACGCTGGCAAGCCTTTAAAATATGGGAGAGTTATAATGGAGGAAGTTATGTGCTTAAAAATTCCAATTTATTGCAGAAAAATTTTCACCGTATAGTATCGAAGAGTGGTAACTATCGCTATAAAGCCCAAGCCAAAGTTAATGGAAAGTTTTATGCCAACAGTATTTCCGTTCCCAATGAGGTAAATGTGGCGCGTAAGGACAGTGCAATGGTCTATTTGCATTTTGATGGTAGTGATTCTTTCTTTGTTAAGGATAATAGTATGGATGACCTGGATATTAAAAACGACTATACTATTGAGACTTGGGTAAAAATAGACCGTTTAAATCCCAATTCAGCTTATGATGTTATCATGGATCGAAGAACCGTGTTTTCACTTTATTTAATTAAGGATTATAATGCGGATTATGCCTTTCGTTTTGTTTGTCGCAATGCCTCTGATGCCATTACGGCCTCCTTGCGTTCCGATAGTTCACAGCAGAATTTAAGTTTTGGGGACTGGGTGCATTTGGCTATTTCGAGAACCGCTGATACAACCTCTTTATTTGTCAACGGGAAACAGGTAGATCAAAGTTTAGATTCTCTTTTTAAATTACGCTATTCCATAAAAGCATTAAATATTGGTGCTCGCTATTGGGGCACTTATTCACGGTATATGATTGGCGATCTCGATGAAATACGAATCTCGAAGGTGGGGCGGTATAAAGCCGGAAAAGATTTCTCGCCCTATCATTGTATGCCTTTTGTTAACGATAGTAGCACCCTATTATTGATGCACCTTGATGAGAATTCAGGAAAGGCTGTCGGTGATTTCTCAAGACACTTTTTCAATACAAACTTACGCTCTTCTCCCAATTCTCCTAACTGGATAAAGAAAAATCAAACGATAGAGGTAGAATACAAAGATTCTTTTAAAGCAACCACAAAGGATAAGAGTATAGAACTCTCATGGTCCACTGAAAAAGAAATCAATAAACCTCGATTTGAAATTTACAAAAGTATGGATAAGAAAGTATGGTACTGCATTGATACTCTTGTGGGAAAGCAAAATTCTACTTCCGAAACTTTCTATACCTATTTAGACAAACAGTTGCCGCCTGCAACTTATTACTACCGATTAAAACAAGTGCAAAACCTCTGTAAATATCAGTTTACAGCTATGGACTCAGCTAAAGTTGAAGCAGATAAAAAGCTGATGCTTTTTCCTATTCCTGCTTCCGGCAACATCACCATACAAGGCTTTAATAGGCTGAAAATTTCTTCCATAAAACTTTATGATATCAATGGTAAACTGTTGAATATTCATTGGTTAAACGATAATATTTTTGATGTTAGCAATTTATCGGGGGGTATTTATTTCCTATTAATAAAACCGGAAAAAGATAAAGTGATTATTAAAAAATTTATTGTTAAATAAATACCTGCATAGCTTTGACCTCTGTTATTTCTGTGTAAAATAAAATAGTTTAACTTTAATAATAATATTTTTATAACTTTGCCGTATTATCTAGCACTCTAATAAATAGTTATGACAGAACCAAGTATTTCAGATAAGAAATTGTTGTGTTTATCAGAGAAAGGGGTAAAGAAATAGGGTTTAAGAAACTTCATTCCTTAACGCCATTATAAGAATTATATACAAATGGATTTTAACAAAACTGAAATACTACGAGCATTTTTTAGCACTAAATTAAACTGAATATTTTTCAAAATATAGAGAATAGCAAGAATATCACTAGGTATAAAACTTGATAATTAGTATATTATGGAAATAAAACATTTGTCGAAAGAGGAAATTGCCATTTGTGCCGAAGCGCTAGCTACTGATAGAGCAATTAATTTACCTGATGATAAGAAACGTCATTTTAGGGATTGCGATGAGTGTACGCAAGAAGTGTTGGCCGCAATGGAAATAATCAGAGATAAACTTAAAAAAGAAATTGCTGCCGATTTGCTGGTAAAGAAAAATACTTCAAAAAATAAATATGTATGGATAGGGATTGCTGCCACCATCTTTTTATTATTGGCTTTGGGCATTATGCTTAAAGAAAAGTATGGTTTCCATAAGGAGGAAACAATTACTACAGATTCGATAAAAATTGCTAAACCTATTGTAAATACAGCTAATCTCAAATCTAATCTTATTGATAGTACCAAAATGCGCTAAGCTATATCCAATAAGCTTATTGGATTAGCTAAGAAAAATATTCCCTCTTTGGGTTCTCCCTTTAAAATAGGGAGATAGCCTTATTCTGTTAGTTCAATAAGGGTTTTAGTAGATTGTATTTTGTGAAATTATCGCAAAGTTGATTGTTAAAATAATTTCATAGTGTGATAAATCGTATTCATTGTTAAATAAAATCTATTACCCTACTATTTTTATCAATTATCCATTTTTTTAACCAACCAGACTTAGAAATAAGACTTAGAATACTTGGGCGATGAATTGATAATGATTTCTTTACTGTTGACAAGAATATTTTTTGTGAATGGTAATTATACAACTAATTACACCTATTTAATATTCTATATAACAATGTATTAAGTATAATTTATAATAATATATCAAGTTTTGAATTTATGGATAAGAAGAAGAATATGTTGCTGAAATTTAATTGGTAAAATACGTAAACCACTATTTCTGATGTAATCAAGTACTTATTTACATAAAAATGTAATATTTATCAATTTTATAAGTATTTTTGTCGAGTCAAACGTTATTTACGAAAGTTAATTTCAGTGAGTATGGATTTCCCTCACCTTTTTTATGGAAATCTCCTTTTAAATTTTTATATTATGAAACAATTATCCTTTGCTATTGTTATTTGTTCGTCATTGGTATTATTTGCCTGTGGTAGTTCAACTACTAAAGATGCTAAGAGCACCAAAAGCGATCTCAAAGAACAAGTTACGACACCCGTAGTAAAATCTACAACCCCAACTACTGCCCCCAAAGAATATCCTAAAGGCAAATTGGGAGAGATGGTTAAGTTAGGTGAAGACATACTTAACAATACCAATACTCATCCATTAACTAAAGACCTTGTTGGTAATTCATTACAATGTAAAAGTTGCCACCTGAAAGGGAGTGATGCTAAACCGGGAACGGCAGCAGGTATTGGTACTTTCTTTGGAACAGCCACTGCATTTCCTGCTTATTCAAAAAGAGAGAAAACAGTTCAAAGTTTACAAGATCGTGTCAACAATTGTTTTATGCGTAGTATGAATGGGAAGCGACCTATAATAGATTCCAAAGCTTCCATGGCTATGGCTACCTATATAACATGGCTTTCTACCGGAATGCCAATTCAGCAAGACGCAAAACGTCCTTGCTCACCATTGAATTCAGAAAGATGGGCCAAGAACATAAAGAAAATGACTAAAATTCAGAAGAAGGCAACCCATGCTAATTACGTAAAAGGAAAAGAACTTTATGCTTCAAAATGCTCATCATGCCACGGTGTTGATGGGGCAGGAGTAGCTACATTCCCTCCATTATGGGGTAAGAGTAAAGAGGGTAAATGGTTATCATATAATACCGGTGCAGGAATGAGTAAGCTAAATAAAGGAGCAGCATGGGCTCAATCTAATATGCCTTTGAATCAAGGAGGTACTTTATCCGATCAGGACGCTGCAGATATAATGTTATTCGTTAATGCACAGCCTCATGCCGATTTCAATTTACAGAATGGACTTCAAAAAGATATGGGATATTATAATTCTGATGTGCTAAAAGAGAAGCATAGTGTAAGAAGTAACTTCAAGCAATTGGGTCTTGATGTTGACGTAATTCGTGGTGATAAAGCAATAAATTAACATTAATAATTACAAGCAATGAAAAAAAGGAATATTACATTTAAGACACTATTGGTATTAATTAGCTTAATATCATATACAATACATGCAGATGCTACCGATTGGTTAACAGGTGCAGGAACCCAGCCTAACTATGTTTTAAAAGATGGCAAAAAGGTTAAAAACACAAATACTAAACCGCATTTATGGGGTTTTATCCAAACAGGTTACCAACAAAATTATGGAGATATATTTTTGAAAAATGGAATTAATAAAACTCCCTTTTCCATGTTAACTCCTAACCTTAATTCGCAAGCCGGTTTTGAAATAAACCGTGCTCGAATAGCTCTTAGAGGTATGATTGATAAAAAGAATACAATTAATTATTTCTTTATGTTGGAATTTGGAGAAGACGGTGTTACAAAGCCTGCCGGACATTCTGTAGGAAACTATTTAACTGATGCTTCCATTACATACCGAGGAATTCCTTATGCAAATATTCGTGTAGGACAATTTAAATATCCTGGTAGTGAAGAAGGTCTTCGTGCAGTTTTTGCCTCAAATTATCGTAATTTCTCTACTGCCGGAAGTCAATTACTCTTAGAACGTTTCTTACCCAACAACGCTGTTGACAAAGATACCAATGGATTTTATTTAGCATCACCACAGGTTTCTGTTGGAGCCTATCGCGATAGAGGTGTTGAATTATTTAATACGGTTTCTTTTAGCAAGAAAATACATTTTACCTATGCAGCCATGATTGGTTCCGGAACAGGTTTAAGCTCCACCAATGCATCAGGATCTCCAACTTACTACGGTTATTTAGCTACTGAATATATGTTTGGAAAAGGGAAAGCTTTCTATTTACAATCATTAAAACTGTATGGTTGGTATCAGAATGGTCAACGAAAACTTAATAATACAAATTATACTCGTCAGCGTTACGGAGCAGGTGTTAGTTTCTATAAAGATGTATTCAATAGGGGCTTACGCCTTGGTGCTGAATATATCCATGCCAAAGGAATGATTTACAATGGAGCTAAAGATATGGATAGCAATCCTAATAACTTTTATTGGGGTTACCAAATTGCAGCAGGAGACCAGAACTTAGCTAATGGAGGATATTTTAATATTCAATATTATGTTATCCCTAAAAAAGTTGAACTAATGGCTCGCTACGATTGGTTAGATCGATTAACAAACTCCACCACAGGGGAACGAGTTTTTAAAACTACCACCGTAGGCCTTTCATATCACTTTAAAGGTGTTGCCAGAATTGATTTGAATTATGCATTAAGAGGAGCAACTGCACCTGGAAATGCTAAGGCCCAAAAAGTATTGGATAAAACAGGAAATTTACTTAGTATTCAGGCTACTATTAAGATTTAATACAATACACTACAACTTATTTTAAAAAAAAAGGAGCTCATGATGAGCTCCTTTTTTTTGTCTATAAATAAGTATTGTCCGATAAAAATAGAAAGGTGTAACTTATGTCGAACTTGGGTTTCGAGTGGCAGGGGAGAAAGACAAATTACAGAAGCCGGCCAAATGATGTTTAATCCTCCGGCCGGCGATAAATCAATAATTTATTAGAAATCTTTTAATGGTAATTTTTCTCTGATGGAGATTAGATAATTGTATAGTACTCTATTCTCTTTCATCCTTATCTTCGCATGAAAATCGGGCATTATGGCGTAATATTCTTCTGCTTTTGGGTAATTTCCAATGAGCTCGTAACATATAGCCAAACAAAATGCTGCGGTTTTATTTGAATTATCAGCTTCATAAATTCTTTTATAGAGATTTCCCAGTTTATAAATTTCTCCGCTGGCAAGTAAATCACCGGCATCTTTAAGCTCTTGCTTCAGGGCCTTATCTTTGCTTTTTACCTTTGGAAATTTATACCAAATATGGTCGATAGTGTAGAAGCGAAAAAGCTCAGAGGATTTTACGCTCAGGGTATTTTGGCATTTTTCCAGAAGCTGTTCTAAAGAAACATATTTTGTCTTTGGCTTTCTTTCATAAGCTTTTACGATGTCAATGGTGTCATAATAAATGCTTTGGTCTTTATAGGTATATGAAATAACCAGATGAATTTCAGCTGTATTTGTCTGTCGGATTTCGTAGTAGGGAATGGCTCCTCCAATATTGGTCTGGCGTTCGTAAGCTAATTTCTCTTCAATATCCACATAGGTTTTGATTATGTAATGCCCTCCAACAACCACATCAGCTTCTGTTGCCGTATTAACTTTTTCAAAGAGGGGATAATCTCTGGTCCAAGAAATATAATTTTGAATTTTCTTTTTGGAAATACCGGCATAAGTATTAAATAAAAAACTCATTTGTTTTTGTAAAATTTTGTTTACGTCAATCTGCATATTATCACCGTTATTTGTTAGATTTTCGTAATAGATTTTATGACCTTTTAGCTTAGTTTCATTCTTAAATTTAAATTGATAAAACATCCCCTGCTGGGCAATAAGTCCTTCCATTTGAATAAAAAGAGCTATAATGAAAGATATACGAAGTATTATTTTCATGGTTCTAATTTTTAAAATACGTGAATAAATTTCCATTTGGAAGCATCGGATTCCAAGTCGACAGGAGAGAATTTTCCATCGGCAGTAATTTTCAGATAATCCCTTGTCCTAATATTTTTGAGCAATACTCTTTCGCCCCGAACAATAAATCGCCAGTGCATTGCCATTTTTAGAGCAACGAATTTTCTCCTGGAAAATATAATGGTATTTTCAACGGAATTGTCCTCAAGTACCCAATCATAGTCATCTCCGCCTTCACTTTTTATCAAATTATGAAGCACAAAAACTCTTTTGGTATTTACCAGACCTTCAGGCAAATCCAGCGTAAAATAATTGACAGGCATTTTTTTACCTGCATCGTATGCCATAGGATTTTTTCCCAAAGCCAGCCCCGTGGCATCATCCACAATTACAAATTTAGTGTATCTGTGATTTACCAAAGCATCTTCTTTTTTGGTAACAACAGAAAAAAGTGTATCATGGCTAATGGCACTGATAAGGAAAATGGGGATAAATAGTAAGAATATTTTTTTCATCGTAATGATTTTTTAAAATAAAAACAAAGAGCTTTATCTATTACTGGTAAAGCTCTAAGTCTTAGGTGATTAATATTTAAAAGTTCTACTAGCAGTGTAAGGGCCAATCTTCATCTCAGTCCAGTTTCCCTGGTCGTCGTATTTGAAAGAACAAACCCATGTTTGCTTGTTTGCTAAATCAAAACTATCGGAACTAATATTATTTTTTGGAGCAGTACCTTGTGCGTATGATTCGGTAAACCATTCTTTCATACTCATCTTTTGTGAAACATCAAGATGACCTTTCATTGCAAAGTTATAGTTAATTTTTGTGGGATTTCCTTTGTCGTCTTGTTCAAGAATAATAATTTCGCGAAGCATCTTATCAGCTGTTATGGATTGCGTTTTGCCGGCGGCGGTAGCCATACCTGAAATAAAACTTGTGGATACATTTCCGTCCCAATTCCAAAGAGTAAATACACCATCTTTATTGATTTTAGCCTTTGTGGTAAAGTTGGTTTTGGTGAGTGTTCTTTTTGTTTTAAGGCCGCTTTTCTTCATAATATCTTTAAAAATTGCATTGGCTTTGAAATAATTACTTTTTCCGGAGAAATAAATATTTCCTTCCAAATCCACCTTTAGTTGTACCGCTTCATCTGATGTTTTATCACCAAATATTCCTGAGTTTTTGGTGATATTATTGGCAGAAGAATAAGTTTTGGCTATAATGGGATCATAGGAAGAATTAAGTTTTCCTGAGAAATATATTGGAGAAGAAAATTCTCTTGCCCACATACCTGCATTGGTTTCAATTCTCAGGTATTCACCTGTTTTCTTATCATAAATCGCTTTGAGCACACGGGAGAATAGCTTCTCTTTAGAACCATTATCTCCTATGGCAACCTGTTCTGTCTCAATTTGTTTGATTCTTCTTTTGGAATCAAATTTTACGTTGTATGAAATGGGTTCCATGCCTTCTTTGGTGATGACACCTGTAAGTTTCTTAGGACTTCCTGCAAAACCCTTAAGGGGGAAGAATTGGAAGGGGTAATCGATTTCGTAAAGTTGACAAAGTAAATCGTTATGTGCATAGAAATCCACAAACTTTGCAAGGTCGCGGTTAAGGGTTTGGAAGAGTTTCTTATATTTGCTTGCTCCTGCTGGATAATAGGTTACAAAAGTCTCAATATCTTTGTAGTTTTTAAATTTTTTCTGATCTTTCATGCCGATATATGAAAAGCCTTTGCGTTCTTCTTTGGGTAATTTACCCTGAAGTAAGAGGTTCCATTTTCTCATTTTTTCGATGGTTCCGCTTATTTCTTCTCCATATTTTTTATAGGATTCTTTAGCTTTGGCCGGTTTTTCGAGCCATGCATAGCAAACCGACAAATTATGGTAGGCTACCCAACGGGTTTTGCCAGAGCACTTATTAATATTGGATTCAATTAAATCCACATAGCTTTGCACTTGTGCTTTTTCATTATTATTTAATAGTAAACCTCTTTTGTTTTCAAAAACGGCTAATACAGGTTTAATCATCTTTTTGGTTGCCTTAATCTCTTTGATGACACCCAATTTAATGGGAGCCCTAAAAACACCAAAACCAAAGCGTCCGTAAACATCCTGACGTACACGATTATAGGCCGCATTGATTCCGATTTTCTCTCCTTCGCTAAGACCTTCTTTCACGCTAACGCTTCCTATGCTTCCCGGAGTTGGGGGAGTGTAATTCTTTGATTTTCTGCTTCCCTTAAGAATACCAAAATTATTTTCAGCGATCAGCTCTCCTTTTTGTGTAGTTACTTTATAGCGGCAGTTGATATAATAAGGAATATCGTAATAACCGTTTTTATCCGCCTGAAGTGGTCGTCCGGCACTGGGACTTGGGTCCTGCTCATTGAGTACGTAAATCTCAATGATTACCTTTTCTTCACTCTCGGGCTTAGCAATAATGTAGGGCGGGACAAACTGCCAATAGGAAAAACGTCCTTTATCATCTTTCAGGGCGTCGATAGCTTTAGACATTTTATCAGCTACGTCAATTGCCTTGTTTGCTGTGCCGGCAATTGAAGAACCCAATTTTCCAAATTTTGAACCCATGGCCGAATTTTTGGCCTTACGGGATTCTTTTTTCGCATCCTGAAGAGCTTTGTCGGGCAATAGATATACATCACCGGCAATAAATTTCACACCTTGTGCCGGCGCTTGAAAATAACTAATGCTTTCCGGTCCTTTGATTTTCTGTGCTTGCACTCCAATAACAATGGCCAAAGCAACAGTTAATAATACTAATTTTCTCATAATAAATAATTTTTAAGTAAATTGATAATTGTTTAATAAGAAATCTTTTCCGAGTTTATTCTCTGTGATTTCTCATAGTATTGGTTGCAGAGAGAATTGGATTTTGAAAAACTTTTGAATTATTTTCTGACTTTATTCATTGTTGTATGATAAAAATATTGAGTAATTCTAGTTCAATTTTATTGCTGGAGTTTAAATTGGTATTAAAAAAAGGGAGATAACTTTATTCTTTTATGTTTAATAAGGATTTCAGCTGATTGTATTTTTTCCAATTTATCAAATTTGCTGTCACAGAGGCTATTTAGTCTTTGTTTATAACTTAAAAAGTGCAATATTTGCAAAGTTTACTATTATCATCAAATAGTTAAATCTACTTTTATGAAAAAAAAATACCTATTACTATTTATCGCCTGTTGTTTATTTGCCTTTTCTGTTGAAAAATCTTTGGGTCAGATTCCCATTGCATTTCATGACTTAAGAAAGATTCCTGCCGATAGTCTGTCAATAAATAAACTAGATAACTATGTTAAAAACAAGCAATACGATTCATTGTTGATTGCTAATGATAATATTACAAAAAAATATTTGCAAGATGCAAACATCAACGACTATTTGTTTACAATGAATCAAACATCTGCTAACCTTGTGGGTATTTTTAGGGATATTCCGGCTGCCGATTCCATTTTAAATACAGCCATGAATACGGCCATTGAATTGAATGATACCTTGCAAATTGAATATGCTGTTCTGATGAAATTTCTTGCGGTTACTTATTTCTATCAATACCGTGATGCAGAAAGTTTGGAAACATTTTTGCGCGGCTATCATATTCTACAGCTGATGAATATAAACAATTCCATTACCACTGATTTTAAAGGAAATATTGGCAATGGATATGTCAATATGAACAGGCCTTATGAGGCTTTGCCCTTTATGCAGCAAGCATTCCGCGAAAGTAAAGAACATAACAATTCATTGATGTTTATGATTGTGGGGCAGGGGATTGGAAAACTCGCTTTTGATGCAAATCATGAGATTGGAATTGAATTGATGACAAAGGTTTATCGTGATGCCAAATCTCTGGAACTCAATACCAACAACAAAAGTAAATTCCTTGCCAACATTTGTTATATGCTGGCCGGTTTTCATGGGGAAATGGGCAATAAAAAAGAACAACTTTACTATGATGAGCTAGCTAATAAATATATCAATAATACGGCCATTCCCGATTTATATTTGCGCCTGAATATCTATCGTAATAACCTTTATGATGCCATAAATGACGAGGATATTGAAGGTCAGATAGAGCAAATAAATAATATTAATGAAACAAAAACAAAATATAATATCAAAGAGGGTAGACTGATGGTGTCGAGCTATATAACAATTTATCAATCCTATTTTGAACGGAATATTATTGATTCGGCCAATTATTATAAAGACTTAAGTATAAAAGTAATAGATGCAAAAAAGTCGGAAGAGCGAGGGCGTTTGTATTCAATGCTGATTACCTATACCCCTGATATTGAAAAGCAATATTATTATGCTTTGAAGGTAATTGACAATGAAATTGATAGTTTTGATGTGAATAATACATATAATGATTCCCTAATTCTTCAAAATGTAGGAACCTATGTGCTCTATAAAAGATTTATTCCGGCTCTCATAACCCTTAGCGATTACTATTATTCAAAATCTGATTCCAATAGAATTGAAAACTTAAAAACATCCTTAAATATCTTAAATACTCTTTCTGATGTGATTTTGACATCTTCCAACAAAGCGGTGGAAAAAAGTGCAGGCTTGGAGTATTCAATGGTTTATGAGTTAGTCTGTAACAATAAACTTTTAACACTTAATGCTTTACGTAAAGCTGATAAGAGTGGAAGTTATGAATCGGATATGATAACAAATATTGCCAATACCCAGTCTTTTTACCTTCAGAAACAAATGGCCTTTCGTCAGCGCTCACAGTCACAGGAAAATGATTCGCTTTGGAATCAATATTTCAAGATTCTTTTGGCGAGACAGCAGTTTAAGATGAATTATGAACAGTCACAACTCGCATCTAATCCAATGACTAAGGTCGAGTACGAAGATTCCTCTATGTCACTTGCCATGGAGCTTCTTAAGAATCAAATTCTGATGAAGGAGAAAAACCTACTCTTTACACCCCGGATTATTGCTTCAGAATTTGAAGATATTCAATCAAAAATAACTAAGAATGAGGCCATTATAAATTATTATATCAGTGAGGATTCCATACTTTATACGCTTGTTATCACCCGTGATGATTTAAAAATATTTACCCAAGACAATTACAAAGAGATTAAACCTTTGGTTAATAAATTTATGCGGCAGATAAAAAGTGG
This sequence comes from Bacteroidales bacterium, assembly GCA_015493685.1. Classification (GTDB taxonomy): domain Bacteria; phylum Bacteroidota; class Bacteroidia; order Bacteroidales; family UBA1556; genus UBA6267. Next base: position 1,636 of record WGCS01000206.1, on the reverse strand, counting down.
CGAAGCGGCAATGAGTGAAATTAATAAACAGCTTACGCGGGTTTTGTTCAATAATGTTTGGAATGATATATCTGATAAGGATAAACTGATTATTATTCCCCACAAAGAATTATGGAAAATTCCTTTTGAAGCACTTAGTTATGAAGGAAATAAAGTGTTAATTGAAGACTACGACATGGCTTATAGCACTTCACTAAATATATGGTCGGAATCGAGGGGCAAGCACTTAAAAACTAACTATTCTTTTGCGGGCATAGCTCCGGTTTTTATGGGTTCCGATGAGGTTGTTAGTGTACGTGGGGGCAATTTCAAGCATTTTTCCCAACTGTATAACGATTCAAGAAATCATCTGGCCGCTTTACCCTATTCCAAAGAAGAGGTGGATACTATAGCGGTCCTTTTCCAAAGGAAAGGACTTCAATATAAAGTACTTACAGGTGACTCTGCCACTGAGACCAATTTCTATTCACTCATAAATAATCATTCCATTGTTCACATTGCCACCCATGGATTTGTCTCGAAATCAAATCCTATACTTACGGGAATTTTTTTTAGTGAAAACAACGGTTTGGACGATGCTTATCTCTTTGCCGATGAAATATCGAATCTCAATCCCGGGGCTAACCTCGTGGTTTTGAGTTCATGCAACTCAGGTTCAGGACTTATCGAAAGTAGCGAAGGGATAAACTCATTGCAACGTTATTTTGTACTTGTGGGTGTACCCAATGTAATGGCTTCGCTTTGGAAAGTACACGACCAAAAGACCATGGAGATGATGAAGGTTTTTTATAAAAATCTTCTCCGTGGTAAAACCTATGCTCAAAGTTTGCGGGTAGCAAAAATCGATGCCATAAGAAAAGGAAATCTTCCTTTGGATTGGGCAGGATTTATTTTGATGGGAGAATAAACTGTAGTATTCATAAATTTTCATCAGACTCTAATTAGCAACGAAGCAGCTGCGTGCTCAATATCTAATATGCACTCAAAATAGGACTAAGATATTAGCTTGCTTTATTTTCCCAATTATTTGATATTAAGGTTACTGCAAAATCAGGCTAAAAGTCCTGTGAATAATGCTGGCTAAGGAGGTTTTCAACAAAGCTTATGTAAAAACTAAAAAAAAGGCCGGCATTAAGCCGGCCAATCTTCAATTTAGGTAAAAATTACTTACCTCGGAAAATATCATTATATTTTCTACTGTATTATTTTACAAAGAATACCTCATAGATAGGATTATATCCTTGCAAAATATCTCCAATTTTTACTTTAATAATAAACTTATCGCTTTCTTCTTTAGTAGTCCATGTCTCGGATCCCAAATCCTTGGTCTGTGTGCGGTCAAATTCATAAATACCCTTATCTGTATTATAAAGATAGCTGTCGTAGGTAATAGACATAGGATATTCAGTACCGCTTTCAATTCCCAAATATTGAGAATCTTTACCATTTGCCACATCCGTAAAGGTATTATTCCCCAAGGTCAATTTTTTAATGTTATATTTCATAAATGGCTGGCCTAGAAGCTGTTTCTCACAGGCATTTCGCACCTTAACCTGATAAGATGATTTCTCTTTTTTGCAGGATGTTGAAAATAAAGTGATAGTAGCTAGTATTACTATCATCAGAACATTCATTT
>WGCS01000205.1 GCA_015493685.1 Bacteroidales bacterium | reverse complement strand
GATTATGTGTGTATTACAAAATAAATGTTAATAAATTATAATTTAATGATAATTGATTAAAGTAATAATAGAAGTCAATAACAACAAAGAGCCAGCAGTCGTAAGAAAGGATAAAACCACTTATTGTTTTTTAAATAACTGATAAATGTTATTTTTTTTAGTTAAACCGATAATATTATAAGCAAACCAATATATGAAGATATTTCAGCAAACAAAAACTACATATAAATATCTTTGTACACTTATTGAGATATACTTCAATAGACTGTTTTAACTATAAAGACATTTATCAATGAAACTTAAAAATTTAATTATTTCTTTTCTTGTCATCTTAACAGGTTGGTTTCTTCTAACCTGGTCGCTTGATATTAAAAGCGTATTAATAGGAATAGGCCTATCGGCTTTATTAGCCCTATTATTTTGTGGCAACTGCACTATCTTTAGCGAGATGAAGCTCACACCAAAATCACTAATCTATACAATCATCTATTTGTTTGTATTTATGATTGAGCTTATCAAAGCTAATATTGATGTAACACGGCGAGTACTATCCCCTTCCCTACCTATCAACCCTGGGATAGTGAAAGTTGACACCCATTTAAAATCGAAAATGGCACGCCTTATTCTCGCTAATTCAATTACCTTAACCCCAGGTACTTTTACAATAGAAGTACACGAGAACACTTTTTACATTCATTGGATTGATGTAAAACACGCTGACGAGGTACATGCTACGGAAGATTTAGTACGAAAATTTGAAAATTTATTGGAGGAAATCTATGAATAATATCATCATTTACATAGCATTATTTTTCTTAATGCTAACGTTACTAGCAGGAATATATAGGTTTATAAAAGGACCTTCTCTTGTGGACCGGGTTGTAGCATTCGACTCGATGACAATTACCTCCTTAGTGGTAATTGGAGTTATTGCTTTATTGTCTAACCGCGCTATCTATTTTGATGTAGCCGTTGTTTACGGTTTACTCAGCTTCTTAGGAGTTATTATTGTAGCCAAATACATACAAGGAGGATTATAATATGAGCTATATAAAATTACTTGGAGAAATATTTCTATTAATGGGCTCTTTTAGTCTATTTATAGCCGCACTTGGGTTAATAAGAATGCCCGATGTGTACAACAGAGTACAAACAGGAACCAAAGCCTCTACCCTGGGTGCAATAATGTCATTTATCGGCATTGGCTTAGTTGCAGTAGACCATTGGGATGAGACAAACTGGGTAGGAAGAGTTATCGTACTTATCGTTTTTATCTTACTTACCAATCCAGTATCATCACACGTACTGATGCGAGCCGCTTATGCCATGAAGATTCCTTTGTCAAAAGTAACTTCAGTAGATAAACTTAAAGAAGATATTGAACATAAAGTTTTGGAGGAACCTATCGATGAATAAAGAACTAATATACATTTTAATGGCTCTGTTTATAGGAGTCTTAGTATTAGCAATGGCAATAATAGCCATCTTAAATAAAAAATTATCAATAGCCGTAATTGCGGCAGGAGTAGTTAGTTTATTTGCTTCGGTACTATACTTACTTATGGCTGCGCCAGATGTTGCAATGACTGAAGCAGCTATTGGTAGTGGTCTATCAACATTAATATTCTTTTACGTATTAAATAAAATAAAAAGATACAATGGTTAGGAATTTTTTAATCGGGTTGGTCTTGGCTAGTATTGGATTTATATTTTTCAATTTGTACAATACTTATGAGCCTAAGACCGAACTCAACGGAATAGCAGCCCACTATGCAGCAAAGGGCGCTGAGGAAATTGGAGCAGCAAATATTGTTACTGCTATTGTGGTAACATATCGTGGTTTTGACACCATGGGTGAGGTTACCATCTTATTTCTTACAGCATCAATTATTGGATTCTTTTTGAAACTAAGTAAAAAGGACGAAGCCAAGAAGATTATTCATCATGGAACCTCGGAGTTACTGATTACATCGGCACAAATACTGGTACCGATAATTTTTCTCTTTGGAGTATATGTCTTTATGAACGGGCATTTAACTCCCGGTGGGGGTTTCCAAGGAGGAGCAATTATAGCTTCCGGAGTAGCCCTTTTAATTATGGCTAATCCAAACCGTCAAATTAACCATCATGCCATTCTTTGGATAGAAAGTATTTCAGGAGTCAGTTTTGTAATCCTTGGCCTATTGGGAATATTTTTGGCAGGAGGATTTTTAGACAATAGATTCCTCAGTTTAGGAACTTTTGGCGATCTTTTTAGTGCAGGAGCTATTCCACTTATCTATAGTTTTATCGGACTAAAGGTAGGCGCTGAAATATCCAATATTCTTAATAAGTATCAAAAATCTCAAAAAGAATCATAATATGGAATATTTGCAATTAGGAAGAATTAGCCTTATCATCAGTTTCCTACTGATAATCATAGGCTTCTGGGGTATATTATCACAGAAAAATATTATCAAAATCATAGTAAGCTTTACTATCCTTGATACAGGAATTAATGTATTAATTGTCAGCCTTGGCTATTTAAAAGGCCGCACAGCACCCATCATTGATGCATCAGTAAGCCAAGGACCTAATCACAATGTACTCAATGCCATTGTTGACCCGGTACCACAAGCGCTGGTACTCACCGCCATTGTTATCGGTTTTGGAGTTACTGCATTACTGTTAGCCTATGCTATGAAGCTGTTTAAAGCAAAACGAACTTTAGAAATTAACCAATTTAATGATCTGAAATGGTAAGTCCTATTTATATTGTAGCAGCCGCTCTAGGAGTAGGTTTTGCAATCGGAGTACTGGGAAAATTAGGGAAAAATTTTTCAGGAATATTAGCCCTTCTAACAATCGGCTTTATGACCTTCGTATCCAGCGAATGGCTTTATGCCTTCTATGTTGGAAATCAGGTTCCCACTTATATCTTTACAGCAGGTTTTAAGCCTCCTATCTCCATTAACTTATTAATGGGACCCAAAGAAGCCTTTCTTACTACTATGGTCAACTTTATAGGTTTGCTTGGTGGTATTTATCTCTTTTTTAATTTTGGCAGAAAAGGACGCAACGCCTATGTAGTATATATGGTGTTTTTGATGTCGCTCAACGTGGTAATTATGACACGAGATATCTTCAACCTGTTTGTATTCTTAGAAATATCAGCTATCGCTACTGCCGGTTTAATACTTATTGAAAGAGGTAATAGAGCTGTAGGAGCCGGTTTTAAGTATATTATCGCCACCAGCATTATTTCAAGTATATTATTGATTGGTATTATCTTCGCTTATTTTTATACCGGCACTCTTAATATCGACGGCCTTGTTCAAGCTCACCTTAGCACAACAGCAACAGGTGGAATAGCTGTATTCTTAATAATGATAGCTGCAGTTCTCGAAATGAAACCATTCCCGGCCAACGGTTGGGGACTTGATGTGTATGAAGGCTCTCATCAGGGTTTTTCAGCGGTAGTATCAGTAGCAACAGCTACGGCATCATATTATGTACTTTACAAACTTTTAGCCATAGCCGGCCCCGTAGGATCTCAGTGGGATTACTACTTAGCCCTAATGGGAGCTGTTACCTTTATTGGCTCTAATCTTTTGGGCGTAAAACAAAAATTTGCCCGCCGTTTACTCGCCTATTCTTCCATTGGCCAACTTGGCCTGTTGATGCTTATTTTAGGCCTTAGAAAATACCTTGGCGACAATTTAGATTATGTTGTATTGGGAATATTAATTACCAACTTATTTGCTAAAACAGGCTTCTTCTGGTTGGCAGGTATTGTTAAAGCTAAAACGCTTAAAGAGTGGGCTATCATTAGGAGGAAACCTTTCTTCCTATTTTTAATGGGAACTTTTGTATTCGCTTTAATAGGCTTCCCTCCTTTCCCCTCTTTCTTTGCTAAATGGACCATGGTAATGAATTTGGCCAGGCAAGGTGGTTTTGGTTGGATTGCTGTAATCTTAATAGGTTCGTTCCTCGAAGCAATATACCTATTCCGTTGGTTTGGTTACGCTGTTAAGGGTGAAGATACCTACAAATATGATTTCAATATTCGTTGGCATAAAATTACCCCAATCGTTATCCTAGTAGCAGCATTATACTATGCCGGTTATTTAACCTCCCAATATACAGAATTAGGACGCATGATTGATTTCATCCCATTATTCTTTGTCTTAGTGTTGTTTGCCATCGATTTCTTACCAGTAGCAGTTAAAAACACCATCGCCATTCTTGGTATGGGAACATACTTCTACTTTATTTATCCCGATTTAGACAACCTAAGACTTATCTTCGAAGTTATCTTTATGGTAGGTGGTATACTAACCCTTATTGCCGGTTATGCCTACAAAGGAAAACGAAGTGGTTTCTATCCGGTAGCGATATTGATGTATGCCGGTCTTACTGGCATTATTCAAGCCCATACTACTTTAGAATTCTTTTTTGGATGGGAATTGATGACTGCCGGTTCATATTTCTTAATAATAAGAGGAAAACGATCCATGCCACATGCATTAAGCTATATGCTTTTCAGTGTAGCAGGTGCTTATGCTATTTTAGCCGGCTTTGGTATTGCTAATATCGGACAAGCATTCCCTTCATTGGATATTATGAACAATATACAATACTTCCCCAATTGGGCTTATGGCTTACTCCTTATTGGTTTCCTTACCAAAACAGCTTCTGTCGGACTTCACATTTGGTTGCCGGGTGCCCACGGTGAAGCCGAAAGTGATGTTTCCCCTATGGTATCAGCCATTTTACTTAAAGCTGGCGTTTTTGGTATTGTACTTGCCTTAATAGGAATGAGCAAATCTGACTTTGACTTAAGTGCCTTAGCTTATACGCTCGGGTGGATTGGTGCTCTTACTGCTTTATTTGGTAATATTGGAGCAGTATTCCAAGAAGATGCCAAGCGTTTATTGGCATACTCGTCCATTGGACAACTTGGATACATTGTATTTGCCTTTGCCATAATGACGCAATTAGGCTGGCTCACCGGCTTTACTTACGTAATAAATCACTTCTTATACAAAGCCGTCCTCTTCCTCACTGTTGGAGCTATCGTTCTTAGAGTAGGAACGCATAATATGTACGAAATGGGTGGACTTATTAAAAAGATGCCTTGGGCTTTCTTTGCTGTTCTAATTGGTATTATTGCCTTATCAGGTGTGCCACCGTTGAGTGGTTTTACCGGAAAATGGTTGTTCTATAATGCTATTATTGAAAAAGGATGGTACTTCCAAGGTGTAATAGCCATGTTTGCCGGAGGGATAGCTTTCTTATATTTATATCGTCTTATTCAAACCATATTCTTGGGACAATTAAAAGACAATCATAGAAATGTAAAAGAAATATCCATTTGGTTTCTAATACCAATCTATACTTTATTAACAGGCATATTGGTATTTTCATACGAACCTCAGTGGGTATTAAAACCTCTGGGAAATATGATAGCCCAATACTTCCCCAATAACGGATTACATTGGGAAGGTTCTTATGCCTATAGCCATTTGGGCTATTGGACAGGTGCCGGAGTAGCAGCGACTGTTTCCGTTGTCTTTGTTATCGCTTTTATTTTATTAAAAATAATGACCCGTAAAGCTCATAAATTGGAGCAATTCGACATTGTATTTTCCGGTGAACGTCCCGAGCGTCCTGAGACAACACATATTGCTTATAATATGTATGCAGGGTTTTACAAAGCAGTATGGCCATTAACAGTTCCTTTGGTAGAACGTTTTTGGACATGGATGTCGGACTTAGTACATGAAACAGCAGGATTTGTTCGCCGTATCTATAGCGGTAACGGACAAGCATATATGCTGCATATCATATTGTATATCATTATCTTATACTTTATAACCATAGGAGGAAATATTTAAAATTATGAGTATATACGCAAAATTAGCATACACATTACTTGGTTTATTCATTGTACTAAACTGGGGAATGTTGATGAGCGCAACTTTCAGAAAGATTGTAGCTCGAGTAGCAGGTCGTCATGGAATTCCATTCTATCAGCCATGGATTGACTTAATAAAAAATGCCGGAGTACGGACAACACTATCCCATGGATTTATGTTCTATCTGGGCCCTGTATTCCGATTTACAGGAGCAGTGGGGATGTTCCTATTTATGCCTGCACTTTTTGGCAGCGATATGTGGTCTAACTTCTCCTTCCAGGGAGACTTAATATTGCTATTATATTTCCAATCATTTGGAATGTTAGGAATGGCAATAGGAGCCGGCGACGGAGGTCACCCACACTCTACCATAGGTATTTCCAGGGGTCTGGCTCAACATGCAGCCATTGAACTCCCTATGATATTAGGAGTAATCTCTTTGGCAATTCAATATCATACCTTATCGCTTAATGAGATAATTGCAGCCCAACAAGGTGGTTTTCAACACTGGACAATATTCACAAATCCCATTGCCGGTATCACTCTATTGTTAGCTGCTCTTGGTGCCATGGGCCATTCTCCTTTCAACTTAGTAAAAGCACCTAATGAAATTCCAATAGGACCTCCTACTGAATATCATGGAACCTACCTTGGCGTACTAATGTCAAGTGGAGCAATACTTCATGTTATTGAGGCTGCATTATTTATGAATCTCCTTTTTGGTGGAGCAACCAATTGGTTAGAATATATTGTAAAAACATTCCTAATCTATTTCTATTCAGTTTTCGTAGGAGTTGTATTTCCTCGATTCAAAATTGAACAATCCGTGGTATGGTTTTTCAAAATCCCTCTTGCTTTGGGAATATTAGCAATCTTAATTTACAGTTTTTAATAAAATAGTAAGTAATTATGTCTGAATTAGATATCAATGATAAAGTGAATGAAATGTTGCATAAGTCAGAGCACAATGCTGCGGCTGCTGAATGCTTCGAAAAAACATTTGTTCGCCCTGAAGATGAAGAAAGAGAAGTGATTGCTCCTGATGGCTCAATTATCAAGGTAAATCCCATCTATGATTATTTTAGCGGCAAAAAACCTACCGAAGAAAAACCCTGTGGTGGAGTAGTAGAAAAATTTCTCAACTGGGCTCGTGCCGAAAGTATTTGGGTACTTGGATTTGGAACAGGCTGTGGTTCTATTGAGATACCCCCTTTAATGACCCCTCGTTTTGATGCATTCCGCTTTGGAGTACAAATGCGTCCAACACCGCGTCAATCCAACGCATTTATCATCTCTGGTTACCTTTCAGTGAAAACTTTGAAAAGAGTAATCCGCTCCTATGAGCAAATGCCCTCGCCAAAATACATATTAGCCTTAGGAAGTTGTACCATCAATGGTGGAATGTACTACGATAGTTATAGCACCATCAACAGATTGGATAAGTATTTGCCTGTAGATGTATATATTGCCGGTTGCATGCCTCGTCCTGAAGCTTTGTTAGCTGGATTTATGAAGCTTAAAGAGCTTATTAAAGCAGGTAAAGCTGAAAAAGCCAACGAATATGCCAGAAACTTTGATGAATACAAAGCCAATCAGAAGAAAATCATCAAGGATTGGAATATGCCTGATTATAACTGGTAGTAATAAACATTAGAAAATTTTTGTTATGAAAGAAATATTAGATAGAATACAATCCAAATATAATTTACAAGATACCAGTTTCAGAACTGATACAATGGCTTTTACCACTGTTAGTAAAGAGTTAGCCATTGATATGGTAACTTATATGCGCGATTATGAAGGCTTTAAACATTTTGTAATGATGAGCTGCGTAGATTGGATTGAAGACAATAAACTTCAATTGCTATACCTGCTTAACAATCCTACAAAAAAGTGCGATATTGGTATTAAAGTATTTATTGAAAGAGAGAATCCCAGCATGCAGAGTGCTCACCATTTGTGGAAACAACTATGGACGTACCAAAGAGAACTTAAAGAAGCTTTTGGCATTGATTTTCCGGGGAGCCCACGTGTTGACGAAAATTTTGTACTTGAAGGCTGGACTGAAAAACCTCATATGCTTCGTGATTTTGATACCAACAAATATGCTGAAGAAACCTACTTCCCTCGCGAAGGACGTTCTACCAATGATCCGGCTACCTATATGCGCGCCAAATTATATCCAAATCAACCTGTAACCGCTAAAAAAAATAAAGACCATGAGTAAATTTTTTGAATTTAAACCAGACAGGAGTAAATACCCTGCAATGGGTGCGGATGGTAAATTAGACATCGACTTAAGCTCACAAAAATATACTAAACTTTGGCTTGGTCCTAACCACCCTGGGGTTACCGGTAATATGGCTGTGGAATTAACACTTGCAGGAGATGAAATTGTGGAAGCAAAAACCCATGTAGGTTATCTACACCGTGGTTTTGAAAAGTTAATTGAACGTAGGCTTTATGTACAAGGTTTTCCCACTTCCATTAGGATGTGTGTTGCTGAACCTGATACCAATGAGTACCTTATCGCTCGCAGTACCGAAGTACTCTCCGGCTACGACAAAGATGTACCTGAAATGGCCCAGTGGCTTAGAATGTTATCATTAGAGATGGCACGACTGCAAGGATTGCTTAGAGGAGTTCCCGGCCAGGCCGGAACATTCTCGCTCGGTATTGGTGTACAATGGGGTGTTTATCTTCGTGATTTAATCCTTGACCGATTTGAAGAACTTACCGGAGCAAGGGTTTATCATATGTATATCATTCCCGGTGGTGTTCGCGGATTACTTCCTGACGGTTTTAAAAAGCGTATGGAAGACAACCTAAGAGATATTGATGATTTTATTGTTCGTATTCGACAATTAATGTTTAATAACGCCATATTTAATAAAAGGGCTAAAGGTATTGGAGTAATCCCAAAAGAATGGGTAGAGCAATATGGAATTGTAGGCACTAATGCCCGTGCCTCAGGAGTAAAAAGAGATATCAGAAAAGACTATCCTTACTTGCACTACGATCAGTTAGATTTCGATCCTCCAACAGCTACAGACGGCGATATTTATGCTCGCTCATGGGTGCGCTGGCAAGAGCTAATACAAACGGTAGATTTGATTCGACAAATCATGGCCAAAATGCCCGAAAAAGGAGATATCAGAGCTCAAATGCCCAATGTGCTTCATTGGAAAATACCTAAAGGAGAGACCTATACACGCCTCGAAAGTGGACGTGGTGAATACGGGATGTATTATGTTACCGATGGAAGCGACAAACCTCGCAGGGTAAACCTTCGCGGGCCTAGTTATACTCATGCCATTGCTCTATTAGAGAAAATGCTTGTCAATACCAATATTGCTGATGTACACGCAACAATGGTAAGTTTACAAACTTGTCCTCCTGAGATTGAACGATAGATTATTGTTGATTTGTTTAAAGGTTTAACTGTTTAATTGATAAATTGTAAATTATGATATTATTTGAGTTTGAAAAATTAGAGGTATGGAAATTAGGACGTAAGCTTACTAAGGATAGATATAAAATATCAAAGAGCTTCCCTGATGACGAAAAGTTTGATTTAACTTCTCAAATTCGTAGCGCTTCAATTTCTATAATATCTAATATAGCAGAAAGAACAGAGACCTATATTGAAGAATTGGCAAATAAACTGAATAGTTTAAGAAAGTATCAATTAAGTAGATAATACCAAACAATTCAACATATCAACATATCAACACATTAACATATCAACGAATCAACGAATAAACACTATAGAACATGAATATTAAAGATGTTTTCACTCCATTTACAGTGTGGAGTAAGGTTGTAAAAGACCCCGTAACAATAAAAGACCCCCTTAGTAGAGAGGCTGCCCCTCGATACAGAGGCTTTCATAAAAATGATATTGACGTATGTATTGGCTGTGGTACTTGCGAAGCTATTTGTGAAAATCAAGCTATTGATTTAGTACCTGTTGAAGGTATTGAAACAAAAGACGGAGACAGTGGATTACGTCCGCGTATCGATTATGGCCGTTGCTGCTGGTGTGCTCTATGTGTTGATATTTGCACCACAAATTCATTAAATCTTACCAATGAATATACTTGGGTAGATACCGATCCCGATGCTTTTATTTTTACTCCTGGTGTGGATAAAAAATCATGGGATGATAAGGAAGATGGATGGAAAAAGCCTGTCCCAAATTATCATTTCTATGGACAAAGTAGAATCCCTATGGGAGAGCTTCATGCTGAAGAACGGGTAGATTCTTTTATCGAATTTGTAAAAGGTTTTTCAAAGCAACAAGCCGAAGAAGAAGCAGACCGTTGTGTAGCTTGCGGTATTTGTACCGCTACTTGCCCTGCTCACATGGGTATTCCTGATTATATTGCTGCCATTCGTAACGAGGATATGGAAGAAGGTATGCGTATTCTTTATGAAACAAATCCACTGCCGGAAATATGTGGACGTATATGTACTCACAAATGTGAAGACGTATGCTCCGTTGGTGTTAATGGGGATCCATTATCCATCCGTTGGCTCAAACGCTATATTGCAGATCAAATTCCTGCTGATGTGGATAAATACAACGATATTCTTTATACTAAAGATATTAAAAACAACAATAGAAAAGTAGCCATTGTTGGTTCCGGTCCTTCCGATTTATCAGCGGCTTATTATCTTGCCCTATTGGGATATAAGATTACCATTTACGAAAAATTACCTCAAGCAGGTGGTATGATGCGTTATGGTATTCCCGAATATCGACTTCCTTACGACCAAATTGATAAAGACATTGATTATATCCTCTCCTTAGGCGTAGATATTAAGTACAATGTTACCGTTGGCAAAGACATAACACTGGATCAACTGCATGAAGAGAATGATGCCGTATTTGCCGGAACAGGATTACATTTAGGACGCAGTACTCGCATACCAGGTTCTGACAATGAAAAAGTATATCAATCGGTAGAGCTTCTTCGCAATATTGTTACCGGTGCTGAGGTGCCGGTGGAAAGAAAAATCGTTGTTATTGGTGGTGGTAATGTGGCTATGGATATTACCCGCTCAATGGCAAGATTGCAAAAAGCAAAATATGGAGAGGTAAATATTATTACTACTTCCTTAGAGTCGGAAGATATTATGCCTGCTGACAGAGAAGAGGTTGTGGAAGCTCGTGAAGAAGGTTGTACTATTATTCCAGGATATGGCCCTCAAGAAGTGGTTATTGAAGACGGAGTAGTTAAAGGACTTAGGGTATGGAAATGTCTTTCTATATTTGATGAAAATCACAACTTTAGTCCTAAATTTGACCAAAGTGACGAACGCGTATTCGAAGGTGATATGGTTATTGAATCCATTGGTCAAGGAATGGACTTAAGTTATCTTTCTGAAGATATCAAAAAAGGACTAGAATTTGGACCACGAGGACGTGTACAAACCAACGACAAATTCCAAACATCCTTGCCATGGTTATTTATGGGTGGAGATATTATTCAAGGTCCGGACGTTATTCACGGTATTGCTAACGGACATATTGCTGCCATGGCTATCGATGATTTCTTAAATCAAGGGCGCTAATAGCAGCTGACAATAGTACTATAGTGCCATCAGTTTTATCAAATAAAATTGATGGCATTATTTTTAAACAACAAAAATTATTATACCTTTGTGAGGTATCAAAATACTAATTCTTAACACTAGAAAATAAATCTATTATTATGGCAAATCTTAAAACAAATTATTTAGGACTAGAGCTTAAAAATCCTATTATTGTAGGTAGTTCAGAGCTTAGCAATACTGTAGAACATATACTAAAATTAGAAAAAGCCGGTGCAGGAGCTATCGTTATCAAGTCCTTATTTGAAGAGCAAATAATGATGGATATTGATGCCGAACGCACTAATAATATTTACAATTCGTACGACCATATTGAGAATTATATTGGCTATTATTTAAAGAAACACAGCATCGACAGCTACTTAAAACTAATCACCGATGCCAAAAAAGCAACCACAATACCAATTATAGGTAGTATTAACTGCGTTTCTGCCGATGAATGGATTGATTATGCCAAAAAGATTGAAGATGCCGGTGCCGACGCTTTGGAAGTTAACTTATTTATTATGCCCGCCAATGTGGAAATGACAGGGGCTGAAATAGAAAAAATATATACCGATATAGCGGAGAAACTTCCTAGCGTGGTTAACATTCCTATTGCATTGAAAATAAGTTCCTATTTCTCCGGTTTGGCTAACTTCTTAGTTAGACTATCTAAAACCAATATCAAAGGTATGGTACTCTTTAATAAATTCTACAGCCCTGCTGTTGATATTGAAAAAGAAGAACTTATCTCTCATAGCATTTATTCAAAAGCTAGCGATAATGGCCTAACACTCCGCTGGATTGGAATTTTAAGTGGTAAAGTAGAATGCGATCTGGCAGCTTCCACAGGTATTCATACCGCAAAAGATGTTATTAGTAATCTATTGGTTGGAGCCAATGCGGTGCAAATGGTCTCCTCTATCTTCCTCCATGGAGAATCGCAAATTACAAAAACACTTGCCGGACTCAACGAATGGATGGATGATAAATCCTATAAAACAATTGATGATTTTAGGGGAAAACTATCACAAACATCACAAAAGAATCCGATGATGTTTGAGAGAGCACAGTTTATGAAATATTTCTCTGATTCGGGAAAGTAATAAATAACGAGATACTATTTCTCTAATTATACTAAAAAAGGCCTGCCCAAAAAGCAGGCCTTTTTTAGTATACAAGGAAGCGCTTATACTAAGCAATCACTTGGCCTACTTCAGACCTGCTTAAAGATACATAATATATTAATATCCTAAGTATCAACGAAATAAAATAAAAATAAAAAAAAAGCGATATAGTTTTTAAAAAAACTATACCACTTTAAATGTTTTCACAACGGAATAATCCTTATTGTGAATTGCTTCATTTTGTGCACCAAAGGTAATAAAATAATCTGTATATTTACAAGTCGTAAGTAAAAAAGAAAATTACATAGTTTAACCACAAACATATTTTGCTATATATCAGCTTTATATGACTATAAAAAACAATGAAATGAAAAGGATTTTAGGATTGGATTTAGGAACAAACAGTATTGGATGGGCTGTTATTGAAAATGATTTCGAAAACAAAAAAGGTGAAATCTTAAATACAGGGAGTAGAATTATACCTATGAGTCAGGATATTCTTGGTAAATTTGATTCAGGACAATCAATTTCACAAACAGCAGATAGAACAGGAT
>WGCS01000204.1 GCA_015493685.1 Bacteroidales bacterium | reverse complement strand
CTTTTGGTTTACAATTGGTGCTTGCCCTACATAATAATTATTAGCCATTTTAACCTCACAAATTACTTATAGCTTGTAAACCAGTTAATCCTGTATTTAACACACCAAACCAACGATTTTCATTCGCTTTATGTTTAGCCTCAGAACCAAGTAAACTATAAGCCGACATTTTATTTTCTACACCAGATTTATACCTGTACAAATTTCTAACATAATTCTCATATAAATCTGTTTTTGTATTCTCCATAGCATTTACATTCTTATACATATTTTGGACAGCAGAACCAAATACTTCAACGCCTCTCGATGCAAAATAAGATGATGTTTTACCGACAATATTACGCTCTTGTGAAGATGCTATATTGTAATTTTCAAGATAGTTTAAATATGCCGTATCAGAATATTCCTGTGCAGAATTTAATAAACTTTGTTGAGATATATTATACTGTTCTGCATTTATTAAATTAGCTCGTTGTTGCTCGTTATAATATTTATATGTTCCATAAGTCTGAGCCAAGCCAGATATATTACTAAATAAATGTTGACTTGACCGAGACAATAAAAACCTACTAACAGAACTCATTATTTAATCCTTTATAAAAGCATAAAGCCAATAGTCATTTTCACCGTCATATTTTTTCATCAAACCCTCCTTGGCAAAGCCAAGTTTTTTATACCAATTACAAGCTCTTAAATTATCATACAAAACTGTTACTTGAATACGTTTTACAGGAACTTGTTTAACCATATCTATATATAATTTACCATATTTAGCAAAATCATAAGTTGACAAATTTTCTTCATAAAAGCTATATAATTCTATTGTATGAGTGTTAACTGGAAACACATTACCAATAACCGATATTTTACCCGTATTATTTTTAAGAACCACAAGTAATTTAAAACCATAAAGCTGATATATTATCTCTTCTTCCTGACGCATAGATTTAATAAGATTAAACATTCCTACATCATCAAGCGTATGTTGTATTTTAGGTTCAAACTTAGCATTACTTAAAAAGTTTAATATCTCATCATCAGTCGGGAATGTTAAATAACTCATATCTGACCCACATCCACATCAACAGCTATTGCAAGCAAATTAAATGGTATAGGTTGTTTATGTTTTATACCAATATACACTTGATTTAATGTTCTCATAGTATCATATATATCAACTTTTTT
Organism: Bacteroidales bacterium; assembly: GCA_015493685.1. Taxonomy (GTDB): domain Bacteria; phylum Bacteroidota; class Bacteroidia; order Bacteroidales; family UBA1556; genus UBA6267. The sequence continues at coordinate 2,356 of WGCS01000204.1, read as the reverse complement.
AATACCACTATAAAGTGGAACAAGATTATTCATTAAATCATCAGCAGTTCTAAATAATAACCAATAATTATCATCCATACCAATTCTTCCACCCATACTGTTATAAAGATATAAACGTATATTCTGTAAAAATTTAGGCTTATAAACACTGATTATCTGACCTTGTGATATAATTTCTATCGGAACAGTTTCTATCCAATATTCATAACTAAAACCTATATTTGCTTTTGTTGTTTCCCAATCCAATGTTACTTGTCCATTTGAAACAGTAACATCTTTATGCACTCCTGTTGCCGTTAAAACACTAACAACTGTACCATCTGGATAAGGGACACTTATTGTATTGGTACTATTACCGTAATAAGTTATTGCACTATCAACAAATACCGTATCAAAATAATTATTCCATACAGGATTATCTGTAGATTCTATATAATAAATACCATTTCTTTCTACAATCATATAAGTTTTTGAATAATTATCAACCATAGATGGAATAGTTGCTATAGTTTTTATATATCCATTTGTAATATATTTTTGCCAAGCTATTATCTGCTCAGATTTTAAATAAGTTAATAAAGCAACAGTACCATCTTCCAATAAAACCCAAATCCTATTATAAGGTTCTTTTTCAATTGCCGTTTCTATAACATTAGCTTTTAAAATATCTCTATTAACCAACGTTAAATCACTACCTATGTAACTATTTGTAGAATACTGATAGCTAAAATCATACATACGTGTTCTATGTGTTTGTATAAATAATATGTCAGAGCCAACCGTTACCGGTTGGATAAAAGAACAACCATACTCAGATTGCTTTGTAATAGATATTGATTTTGGTGTAATACCTGTTGAACTACCCATTGCCAAATACTCAGCACCAATTGTGCCTATAAACAAATAATTACCGCCAGTCAACCACATTATTTCATTATTTTCCTTAGATGCTATTTCATAAACAAACGCATTATTATCGTTTGTTCCAAACACAAACTCTTCATAAGACCCTATAACCGAGCCTGAAATTACTTGTGGGTTATCGGGCAAATTACCTATAATTAACCTATTTTCAAAAAATGTTACGCAAGCAGGGTAGAAGCTATCTTGATTTAAAAACTTAACATAAATAGGTTTATCACTATCAAAAGGAACCAATACACATTCCCACGTAACTTGGTTATCAGTAACAGTAGCGTCTATTTGTGCAACCCAAGATGGCTCATTAGCACCAGAATTACCCGCCGTTGTTGCTTTATAAACACAACCATTACTCGCTAAACAAAAATCACCAACTTCATAACCAACATTGCTCTCCCATACTTTCAGTGTTTCGTGAACATACTTAGATGCCTTTACATATATTCTTCCTGTATCATAATCTATACTTGCATTAACTAAATTAGTTCCACTAAATTTACCACTACCATCATCAGTTACAGTAAAATCACTGCCGCCTGCAGAATAGTGCAACTCTATTTTTGAAGGTTCTATAAGTGTATTAGGTAAAACACCTTCAACTATTGCAGACGTACCATTACCATAAGCTATTATATATTTTAAATCTAAAGTAACATCTTCAATTGTCCAATCATTTTCAGATAACCTTGTAAGTTTTTTTATCGGTTGCCCTTTATAAGTTAAATAAATTATATCATCTTTTTGAACATATTGAACTTTTGATAAATCAACAGTATTATCATAAGTCAAAACAATATAGTAAGGATTATTAGAACTATCTACAACATAACCATCAAGCGTTAAGAAATAAATACGATTATCGTTACTAACCCCGCCGTGATTCATAACAAACAATAAAACATAAGCCTCAGTCTCGGAATAAACAAAGGGTACCATCCTAAATTGAGAGCCTGTAATATTAGCTATATATTTTGTGCCTTGTCTTTTTCTTATATTACCATAGGGAGTTATAATACCATTATCGCACTTTTTAAGTGAGTGTAAATACCAATCAGCAGATACACGACCTAAAACTTCTTCAGATATAACACCTCTATTAAAGTGGTCTAAGACAATAGGTATCTTAGCCATTTATGGACTCCCAAGTCCAAGTAACCATTTAGATTCGTCAACATATTGCGGAGTACCTCGAATGCTATCCAAACCTCGTGCATCCTGCAAAGCCTTCTGGAATAAAGCATCATAAAATTGATACATTTGAGGATTACCTTGTAACGGAATACTCAAATCCATAGCAAGCTTATAAGACAATGCTCGTGTAAAATAAGGCGGGTAACTGTATTCTTGACCTTCGTTATAGTACACATATCTCAAATAAATAGATGACACATTAGCATAAATAACATTTTCTATTTCTTCATACTCAACTTTATTG
>WGCS01000203.1 GCA_015493685.1 Bacteroidales bacterium | reverse complement strand
CTGTATAGGTCTCCAAATTCCTTTATTAAAATACTTTCTTCTAACTTTATACGATAGATTATTGCAATATATATCGGTATTGAAATAACAAAGAAGGATATTTCACTATTCATTGCAATTGAGAGACCGTAGTAAATAAGTAGTAATCCTAAATAGCTTGGATGTATGATTTTTTTTATTAATGCCATCGGTTTTTAAATTATGATTTTTTTGTTGTGTGCAGTAATTTTTTAATTTAGTATTGCCATTGATATTCATATCTCCAGTCCATCAATAAAAATATTTCCAATTCCGTGCCATATTCCAATTGTTGTAAGGTTTTTAAAACGATAATATAAAAACGAAAAGAGCAAGCCTAAACAAAATATAAAAACAAAACCTATTGAGTTAGTTTTGTAAAAATGAAAATGTTCAGGTCCAAAAGTAAAAACTATATTACTGATAGTAAGCTTCCTGTACGTACGGTGGTGCCTATGCTGAAGCTTCAGCGCAAGCATGTGAGAGGCTCTCCCCGTCAGTTTATCTGGCGGGGCGGTTTCTCTTTCTTCAATTTTTGTAATTTCAAGATTGTCTAATAATGCTTTAACTTCTTTATTGCTCATTTTAGAGCCTTCTATCCTTGTTGAAGCCCCAACACTTCTGACTGTTGCGATATTTCTAAGTTGTTTTAAACTATGTCCTTCTCGTTTTTCAATACTTGACCAAGAAGCGTCAAATCTATCAATCTTACTAACATTTTTTAGTAAATTCCAGTCCAAATTTAATCAAATCTGATACAATCTGATACGCAAATATTCGATTATGATACGATTTTCTTTAATACTGCACAACTAATGGATAAAGTTAGCAGGCATTACTTATTACGGATAAGCAAACGGTCGTAGGCAAATAAACTGCCGGCGGCGAAAACCCCAATGCCAAATACAACGTACCAAAAGTGATTAGGGTGATACTGATTCCATAATATATTAGTGAATTCATGACTGCTAATCTTCATTTGTTGCGCTATGGCTTCAAAATTTTTGTTCTTGGAGAGGCTTTCGTTTATTAGCAGATGATTGTTTCGGGCATAAGTATTTGCCAGTTCGTATTTATCAGAAATACTTTGATAAACAGGGCCAGAAACAATACCGGCAAGGACATTACCGAGAAATACAGGGATAAATGAGAAACCCATAAAGAGGGCTTTTTTGTCTTTGGGAGCTGCCGCACCAATATATTCTGTTATTTTAGGACTGGAGGCCATTTCTCCAATGGAAAAGATAAAAATGGCTGCTAAAGTAAACATTACATTTTGAGTATATACCGTCAAAGCCATTCCTATTGTGGCAATGATAAAACCACTTACCATACTGCTTAATGGCTTAATCTTCATTATAATATAAGAGATGAGAATCTGAAATACAATAATAAACATAGCGTCGGAATTGGTAATAAATTCGGCGTCCATTTGACCGTGGCTGCTGTAATGTGAAGCGACGAAAGGAATATGGTCGCTAAAGAATAAGAATAACTGATGACTATCGACCCATTGTGAAATAAATACAGGAAGAGAAAAAAACAGTTGATTATACATAGTCCAAAAGCCGGCTACAATAAGAAGAAAAATCATAAACTTAAAGTCGTTGAGTACAATAAGAATATTCTTAAAAATTTGATTTATGCTATCGCCAAGACTAGCCTTATTATGTTGGCGGTCGGGTTCCTTATAGAAAAGGAGTAGAAGAAAGTTTAAGGCAATAATGCCACCGGCAATATAGAAAGTATTATCGCGGTAAAGAAGGGTAATCATTGGGCCAAAAAATGCACCTAGATTTACCATCATATAAAATATCCCAAAGCCGATGGAAGAAGTCTCCTCATTGGTGGTTTTAGCAATTGTAGCTGAAATAATGGGTTTGAAAAGTGCTGCTCCTAAAGCCAAATAAAGATACATCATAAAAACTCCTGTGAAGCTATGAAATAAAGGGAACAGCAAAAAGGCAGAAGTGTAGATGCTAAAGGCTAGGATAAGAACCTTTTTATAGCCAAAGCGGTCGGCTATTGCTCCGGTAATAATTGGCAAGAAATAAAGAATTCCTGTGCCTACGCCCATAATCGTACCTTTTTCTGTTTGGGTAAACTCTAGCCCGCCTAGGTCTGACGACTGAGTTAAATAATTGGCAAAGAGCATAAAAAATCCATACCATGCTGCGCGTTCTACTAATTCAATACTGTTGGCTACCCAAAAAGTTTTTGGGTATTTTCTTATAATACTTACTATTCCACTCATAAATTTTTTGGTTTGTCTGAAATTGCAAAGTAAAGATAAATTTTTTGAAATATACTATCATTTATATCTTTTACATTACGTAAATCTTCTACTAATTTATATTCTCCCTTTAGTTGCCTGTATTGGGTTATCTCATAAGCTAATTTTTTGCTGATGTATGGATGCTTTTTTAGCTGATAATAGCTAACGGTGTTAAGGTCAAATTGGTGTACAGAATCGGTATTTATTGTAAAATATTTTGCAATATTATTGTAACGTGTCGAATCAATATGATACACTTCCTTCAGTTGTTCCACTTGCGTATATCCTCCAAGTAATTTTCGGTATTTTATTATTCCTTTTGCTATTGAAGGACCGATGCCATTGATATTTAATAATTTATAGAAAGAAATACTATTTAACTCGTAAATTATGGTATCGGTAGCGATGGGTTCGTCATAATCAATGATGAAAGCTTCTTCAGTTTCGTTTCTTTTGATGCTTACGTAGGGGAGTAGTTTATTGTATTCCTCTTTGTTTAAACAGTACATTTTATGGAGGTCTTCTTTACGATAAAATCGGCCTCCTTTACGAACATATTTTCTGATGCTTTTTGCCTGCCGTTTGCTTAGGCCAAGTTTTAGCCATCCTTTCTGTGTGAGTGTATTGGGGTCGAAGCGAAACAGTGAATGGTTTTTTATACTATTGTTTTCAATTCTTTTTATGCTGTCTTCCTGTGCTCTCTTGAGACTGTCGTTTCGTAGTTGCAGTATTTTTATTGCTCTGTTGAATGAGGCAAAATCATAGGAGGTTTCAATTTGGAAATAGGGGCTAAAGATATTATAAAGTATTAATATAAAGATTATTGATGCCAAAATAAATACAGCACGGCGTTCTGCTTTGTTGAAAGTAAATAAATCTTTGAAGCTGTCTTTTTGCACAATTTCTTATTTTTCACAAAGGTATAAAATATAATTGAAGATGAGCTCAATAGGATTTATTGGAAAGGGAAATTTTCTGCTTTGGTTTGGCTAAGCAAAAAGTCGGGTGGGAGTTTTATATGAAATCCGCAAGAGATTTGATGGAAAAGCCAAAGCTCTTGCGGATATTAAGCTAAAAAGGAATAATCTACTGAAGTTTTTTACGGATTTCCTTGGTTTCTTTTTCAAAGCCGGGCTTTCCTAAAAGAGCAAACATATTTCTCTTATAGGCCTCAACACCGGGTTGGTCAAAGGGATTTACTCCTAAAAGGTATCCGCTATAAGCTACGGCAAGTTCAAAGAAATAGATAAGTTGCCCCAAACTATCTTCATTAATTTGGTCTATTTCAATTTTAATATTGGGTACACCGCCATCTACATGGGCTATGCTTGTTCCCAGTTGAGCCATTTGATTAACATATTCCACATTCTTACCGCTAAGGTAGTTAAGGCCATCCAGATTTTGTTTGTCGTTGGGAATAATGACTTTATTTTTAGGCGATTTCACCGCGATAAGGGTTTCAAACAGATTTCTTTGTCCTTCTTGAATGTATTGTCCCATAGAATGCAAGTCGGTGGTGAAGTTTGCCCCGGCAGGGAAAATTCCTTTGTGTTCTTTGCCTTCGCTCTCACCGTAAAGTTGTTTCCACCACTCATTGAAATACATAAGAGTAGGGCTAAAGTTAATTAATATCTCAACAGTATACCCTTTCTTTAGTAAGGCGTTTCGTGTAAGGGCGTATAAAGCTGCCGGATTTACTTTTGGCGAGGCCGAAGAGCTACAAAGCGACTCCATCTTTTTTGCACCATCGATAAGCAATTCAATATCAAAACCGGCAATTGCTATGGGGAGAAGACCTACCGGAGTAAGTACTGAAAATCGACCTCCCACATCATCGGGTACAATATATGTTTTATAGCCTTTCTGGCCGGCTAAATTTCGTAATGCACCCTTGCTGGCATCGGTGATAGCGATAATCCTATCGGCGGCTTCTTCTTCGCCATATTTTTTCTCTAAATGATCTTTCAAAAGTCGAAAAGCAAGTGCCGGCTCTGTGGTTGTTCCCGATTTGGAGATAACCGTTAAGGCATAGTCTTCGTTGTCGAGGAGTTGCAATAAATTGTATAGATAATCTTCGCTTAAGTTCTGCCCGGCGTAGAGTATCTTGGGATTATCATCAGTTTTGTATGCGGCAAACGGATTGCTTAAAGCTTCGATAACGGCACGTGCCCCAAGATAGGAGCCTCCAATACCGATAACGACAAAATAGTTTGCCTTCTTGCGTATTCTTGCAGCGGTTGCTTTAATGTCGTTGATTAAGTCAGTGGAAATGGTCGATGGTAAATGATGCCATCCCAAATAGTCGGATCCTCTTCCTTTTTTTTGATCCAAGTCAATGTTTTTATAATAGATTTCTTTCTCGAGTTTTTCGAAGGATGATTGATCTATAAATTCCTGAGCTCGTGTTGTTTCTATGGATAATTTATTCATGGTATCATGAGTTTAATAGTTGGGACAAAACTAATTAAAATTACTATTGTATTGAATATTTATCCATCTTAAATTCAGTATTCCTATCTTTGCTTTTTCTAATAGAACAGAATAGTGATGGAGAAAAAACGAAGGTGTGGATGGTTAAGTAATGATGAAATTTATCTTCAGTATCATGATATGGAGTGGGGAAGACCGGTACATCAGGATAGACTATTGTTTGAGTTTTTGTTGCTCGAGAGCTTCCAAGCGGGATTAAGTTGGCTGACAGTATTGAAAAAAAGAGAAAACTTTCGTGCCGCTTTCGATGCTTTTAATTATAATCGTATCGCTGATTATAATGAGTCTGATAGGCGAAGATTGATGCAGAATGCAGGTATTATCCGTAATAAGTTAAAAATAGAAGCGGCAATTAATAATGCCCGGGCTTTTCAAAAAGTTGTTGAGGAAAAAGGCAGCTTCAATAATTATATATGGAGTTTTGTAGAGTTTAAACCCATTAAAAATCATTACCGTACTTCAGAGCAATTGCCCCCAAATACTGCTTTGTCCGATTTTATTAGTAAGGATTTAAAGCGAAGAAATTTTAAATTTGTGGGAACAACAATTGTATACTCTTTTATGCAAGCCATTGGAATGGTAAATGACCATACTCAAGAGTGCTATTTGTATAATGAAATACTTGCTGATAGAGAATGATATTAAAAAAAGTATCGAATGGAGCTTATTGTAAGTAAATACAAAAACAAATCAATAGTAACAATGATACTCAATACAACAATAGTTATACTGTTTTTATTAATTGGGACTAATAATAATTGACTAACACAGAATTTTTATCAAATAACAAAGCAAGGACGATGAAAGAGGTTAAGAATACTATGCATTACAGAAACAAGCATCGAAATGCTTACGATTTTGAAAGGCTAATACAATTTAATACTGATTTAGCACACTATGTTCGTCCTACTCCCTATGGCAATTTATCCATCGATTTTTCAAATAGCAAGGCTGTAATTGCCTTGAATAAAGCGCTATTATCTGCTGATTATCACATTAGTTCTTGGAATATTCCGGTGGGTTCACTCTGTCCCTCAGTCCCCGGTAGAGCAGAGTATATTCACCGTATTGCAGATTTACTTGATGATAATATCCGGCATAAGAAAGTTCGATGTCTTGATGTTGGCGTGGGGGCAAGTTGTATATATCCTATTATTGGTGTTGTGGAATATGGATGGCAATTTGTAGCTAGCGATATTAGTAAAGAATCCTTGGCGTGGGCGCAACAAATTATCGATTCAAATAGGGTAATAAAGAATAATATTGAATTACGATTTCAGCCTGAAAGCAATCATATTTTTAAGAATATTATTTCTCCCAACGAATATTTTGATATAAGCATTTGTAATCCCCCTTTTTATTCTTCGCTTAGTGCTTACCAAAGCGCAAATCTGCGTAAGATAAAAAATTTAGCTCTTGATAAGGATAAGGTGTCAAGCTCAAATTTTGGAGGTAAGGGTAATGAATTGTGGTGTTTGGGTGGAGAAAAGCGTTTTATAAAAGCGATGATTAAAGAAAGTAAACAAAATGCGGCTGCTGTTGGTCGGTTTACCACCTTGGTTTCCAATAAGGAGAATTTGATACCAATTACTAAGATGCTGAAAAAGATGAAGGCGGTAAAAGTTGAAATAATTCCTATGCATATTGGAAATAAGCGGAGTCGAATTCTTGCTTGGTCGTGGTGATTATAACCCTAATTTATCCAATAAACTTATTTTGAGACTTATTTTGCAGGCTTTTTTACCCCGTAGTTTTGGATTCTCAAAATCATAATATCCTTCCTTATTAAGGGCGTAACTTACTCCATTGAGAACCAGTTTCTGCTTGCTTTCAGCAAGGCTGGTAAAGACATAATTATAATAATCGTCATTAATAGTGTGTAGTGAACCACCACTCTTATATGCCAGATTTATATATTGGGGATTTATGGGTCCTTTTATATTTGTGAGAATTACCTTGATGGGTTTATGTAAGTATTTTATTAATCGAAAATCACGCATACAACTTTCGTTATCGACAATGGCAATAATCTCTTTGCTATCTTTATATTTCTGTGCACTACGCAAGCAAGCTTCCAGCATATTATTGCTATTGCTATTTCCTCCGTTTCCTTTTTTTGCCACGTAGTCGCATTGTTTTAGTACTCTTTTGAAATTGTTGGATTTAACAAAGTATATTCCTCCTGTTCTACCAATTCTTTTCTTTTTATCATTGAGCTTATTCCCGTCATTATCGAAAACAAAATAGTCTATTCCGCTGGTTCTTGGGTTCATTTTATGCCATAATATTGCCTGTGCACTTTGGGTGTACATGTCTTTGTTCCAGTCCATTACCACGGCAGCATCCGACCACGAAGGATGACGATTTAATATTTTGTAGGTGGTAGAGTCGCTTATGCCTCCATGTTTTTCAATAAAGTTTAAGTGGGGATCAATACGCAGCGGCTGTAAGGTGGTGAACTTATCGCATTGTGAAAACTGAATTCGTTGAGGAGGATTCTTTATTTGAAAAAGATTTTCCTGACTTAACTCATAAGTTAATTCTTTGAGCTTAAGATTGTTTCCTTTTATTTTACTTGACATGTGCTTAATCTCTTCTTCGATGGAGTGGATGCTGCCACCCGTAAGATAAGCCAGATTGATATATTGGGGATTGATACCATATCTAGCACCACAGACAATTACATTTACTTTTACCCTAAGATTAGCCAGAAGTCTAAAGTCGCGCATACAGCTATTGTTATCGGCAATAAGTACCAATTCGTCAAAGTCTTCAAAGCGATTCATTCCTTTGATAAGAGCTTCCATATCATTTTCTTCGGGGTCGCCCCCTTTTCCTCTTTTGCTTACCAGATAAAAAGTTTTTATTAAACGATCCATATTATTGGCTTGGGCATAGTAAATCCCTCCTGTATTGCCAATTTCTTTTTTACTGTCAGGCATGCCATCACCATCGTTGAAGAAGACAAAATTCTTGATACCGCTTTTGGCAAAATGAAGGCTATGCCACAAAATAGCCTGTGCACCATAACGATACATGCTTCCAGTCCAGTCCATAACAACCAGGGCTTTATGCCATTCGGGGTGATGCTGAAATGTGTTATATACCAATGAGTCGCCAATTCCACCTTGTGAGCGGATAAAGTTTTGTACTTTTAAAGAGTAATTGGAAAGATCTGTGGAGTCAATAGTGGGAATTTCTTCAGTGTCAGTATTCTGACTTTCAAATTCGTCAATTTTAAAATAGTGAATGCAGATACCATGAAACATCTCTTTGGTTTGAGCTTCGGTATGGCAGTCGGTTTGTAAAATAATATTCCACTCAAAGTCGCTGGAATTTAAGCTGGAATCGAGGGCAAATAGTGCTTTAATTCTATTGGCAAGGAGTTCGTAATAGTTGGTGCGCCAGAAATTTTTATTTCTGGGATATTTAGTGTAAATAACATCAATTTGAGTGACTACTATATTTTTTTGATGGGGTTTCCAGTCTTGGGGATTTTTTATTTTATAGCGGGTATATCCATTTTCAAGAATTATCTTTCCCTTTGTTTTGGTGGTATCGTAGGTGGATATTTCATTAAGATTAAATAATTTCTCAAATTTCTCACCGTATTTTTTAGGATTATTAAGGACGTCTTTGGTAAATTTTATTTCTTGAGAATGGGCATAGTCAACTGATAATAATGTGATTATCAGAAATATAAATATCCATATTTTATTTTTTAAAAACTTCATAGGCTCATTTACTGCAATTTGTACGCACAAGATAACTTTTCGTTCCATTTTTAGCAAGTTTATTTTAGTGTGGGTGTCATAAATTGATAGTAGCTTTGCAAAATATATCCACTATGAATGAGCAAGAACTTGTACTGGCGTTAATAAAGGGTGAAGAATCGGCTTATAGAGAAGTAGTAAACAATTATCAAATTATTGTTTTTAATACTTGTCTTGGTATGCTGCATGATTCTGATGCGGCCAAAGATATCAGTCAGGATGTGTTTATTGAGTTGTTTAAATCCATTCATAAATTTCGGGGTGATAGTAAGTTATCCACTTGGTTATATCGTATTTCCATCAACAAATCTTTAAATTATATCAGAGACAACAAAAAGTATAGTTTCACTAAAAGTATTCAACGATTTTTCATTTCCGATGAGCAGCAAGGGATTGAAATTGAAGATTATAGTGTAAAGAGTCCCCTGCATAATTTTGAGCAGCAAGAGCATGCCGCAGCACTACATAAAGCCATTGAGGGTCTCAACAATAGGCAAAAGACGGCTTTCGTTTTGAAAAATTATGATGATTTATCCTATAAGCAAATAGCTGATATAATGAAAATATCGCTAAGTTCTGTGGAGTCATTAATTCATAGAGCCCGTTTAAATTTACAGAAATCGTTACAAGATTATTATTATACCCATTTTCAAGATAGTTAAAAAATAATTGTTGCCCGATAAAATACTTGATTTAAACTTGAATTCATATCAGTAAAGGCTAGTAGAGGTTTAAGAATTATTGTACCTTTTTTTGGATTAATTGCCAACAATTTACAGCTTCCTATTTTTATCGGATAATAGTGTTAAAAAATAGATGTTTAGCTTATCATTTTTTATGTATCTTTGATTTGTAATAGTGTAGTTTTGTAAATCAAAAAATTAATCTCATTAATTATTTATGAAAAAAATTTATTTATTTTTGACAGTGTTGGTACTATTGGGTATCAGTACAACTTTGGTGGCTCAAAAACATTTAGGTGTAAGAGCCGGTTATCAGTTGGGAAATTTAGTAAAAGCCAATAGGGCTTTATTAAATCAAAATTATCCTACTTTTTATGTGGGAATATTTAAAGAAAAGAAGATATTACCTCTTATACGTTTTAGTTATGGTGTAGATTATTTACGTAATGGATCTATTTCAGATACGAGCAAAATCATTCTTCACTATATAAGTGTCCCTTTGGCGCTTAAAGCAAAGCTGGGTCCGTTGTTTGCAATGGTAGGCTTGGCCCCTTCAATAAAAGTAGGAGAAGTACATACTATAAATGGAATTAAGGAGTCTATTAATAAAACGAAGTCGAATATTTTTGACGCCCCGGCCTTTGTTGGTGTTGGCGTTAAAATTGCTATTATTAGTTTGGAAGCCAGGTACTACTTGGGTTTTATTAATGTAAATGATAAAAGTGCTTCAGGATTTAAGGATTATAGAAATCAATATCTTCAATTGGGTTTAGCCGTTTCATTCTAAATGATTTTTCTAATTCTTTAAAAAATCCCTCTTTTGGTTCTCCCTTTAAGAAAAGGGAGATGACTTTATTCTGTGCTGACTTATGAAAAGCCAATCGGTTTTCTACATTGGAGGTTGAGCCGATATAATATTTATCTATGGTCTTGGAATATAGAATATAAATGTAGTACATAGGTGTTTTAGTTATACAAAAAAAGCCGCAGATTGCGGCTTTTTTTTTGCTCCTCTTCTAGGACTTGAACCTAGGACACCTCCCGATGTATCGGGATCAGGTGCTATTTCTTTTATTGGTCAAACTTGCCAACCTTCATTCACTAACTTCTGTATAAACTTTCTGCTCTTTTGATTTTTGATAAATCTTTCTGCTTTTAGTGCTTGCTTTTTACTTTCAAATTCATGCTCAAAGACATTCTCCCAAGGCTGTCCTCTTTTACTCCAAATTTTATTCCGTGCTGAATTATGAAAAGCCAATCGGTTTTCTACATTGGAGGTTGAGCCGATATAATATTTATCTATGGTCTTGGAATATAGAATATAAATGTAGTACATACAAAGGTGTTTTAGTTATACAAAAAAAGCCGCAGATTGCGGCTTTTTTTTGCTCCTCTTCTAGGACTTGAACCTAGGACACCCTGATTAACAGTCAGGTGCTCTAACCAGCTGAGCTAAAGAGGAATATATTTTATATTCAACGAACTTTTATTTTCTATTTCTCTTTATCTTCAATAGGACACCTCCCGATGTATCGGGATCAGGTGCTCTAACCAACTGAGCTAAAGAGGAATTTTAGCTTCCTTAAAAGCGACTGCAAAGATACATCAAGTTTTTATTTGTGCAAGAAAAAAATAAGAAAATATTCGTATTAATACATTATTTTCTTTGCTTAATATATTAGCCTTTGTATATCAGTATTTAATAAAATTATAATAGAATAAAAAACAATGATTATTACTTAAAATAAGAGTTATTTACCCTATAT
>WGCS01000202.1 GCA_015493685.1 Bacteroidales bacterium | reverse complement strand
AGTATTTCCCGCTCATAGAATCAACTATTTCTAATATCTTTGTGCTATATGAATACTAAAATCTACATATTATGTTGATAAAATTATACGAAGAGAATCCCAGCCAACGACATTTAAAGCAAGTGCATGAATGTCTGATGGATGGCGGAATAATTATTTATCCTACAAATACTTTATATGGCTTTGGATGTGATATATATAAATCGAAAGCCATAGAAAAGATAGCCCAGATAAAGCATATTGAGGTAAGGAAAAATACATTCTCCATTGTATGCCACAACTTGAGCCAAATGGCCGATTATGCCAAACCCATTGACAATCATAATTTTAAAATCATAAAACGATGTTTGCCGGGACCATACACATTTATATTGGAAGCCAACAATAAAATCCCCAAGCATTTACATCGAAAAGAAAAACAAGTAGGCATACGAATACCGGATAATAAGATAGCTCAAGAGATTATTGAGCAATTGGGCAATCCGATGCTGTCCTCTTCCGTTCCGGTAAATTTGGACGAAATAGAATACAGCGTCAATCCCGAACTTATTTATGAGCGATACGGACACATTGTTGACATTGTAATTGATGCCGGACCCGGTGAAATTAGTCCTTCTACCATTGTAGATATGACTACTGATGAAATAAATATTATCAGAGAAGGAAAAGGAAGTTTGGATTTAATTTATTAGTCATGCCATCAAAGAAAGAATTATTTTTCACTCATCTGGGGCAAACATCTCCCCAGCCGATGGCTATAGAAATAGAGTCGGCAGAAGGAGTTTATATGTATGGTCCCAATGGGAAAACATATATGGACTTAGTATCCGGAGTATCGGTAAGCAACCTCGGACATCATCATAAGGAAATCACCCAAGCCATTAAAGAGCAGGTAGATAAATATATGCATCTTATGGTTTATGGAGAAATAATACAAACTCCACAATTGAAATTTGCGCAACTTCTTACCCAACAGTTACCTGAAAGTTTGAACAGTGTATATTTAGTTAACTCGGGAAGTGAAGCCATTGAGGGAGCCATGAAATTGGCCAAGCGACTGACCGGACGAAGTGAAATTATCAGTTGTAAAAACGCCTATCATGGAGGGACACATGGTGCATTAAGCATTATGGGTTCTGAAAAATTCAAGACCGCATTCCGCCCTTTACTCCCCGACACCCGACTTATAGAATATAATAACAAAGCTGATTTACAGCATATAACAAAGCGGACAGCCTGTGTTTTTATTGAGCCGATACAAGGTGAAGGAGGGATTATTAGTCCAAAAGATGATTATTTAAAAGCAGTTAGACAACGGTGCAACGAAACGGGAGCTTTATTGGTATTTGATGAGATACAAACCGGATTTGGACGTAGCGGTGAACTTTTTGCCTTTATGAAATACAATGTTGTACCCGATATAATGTGTATTGCCAAAGCCATGGGCGGCGGACTTCCTTTGGGAGGTTTTGTTAGTTCTCATGAAAGGATGAAAAGCCTTACTTTTGATCCTGTACTGGGTCATATCACTACCTTTGGCGGACATCCTGTTTCTTCAGCTGCAGCTTATGCCCATTTAAAATATTTGGTAGATAATCCACAGCTCTATAAAACTGCCGATAAAAAAGCTCAATTATTTAAAGCAAATCTGGAAAAGCATCCTTTGGTAAAAGAAATTCGTTATGATGGATTTTATATGGCAGTAAGTTTAAATGACAGTGATGCCATTGAAAATTTCTTAGCACTGGCAGCAGAAAAGGGCATTATTAGCGACTTATTTCTTTTCGATCATGGAGCTTTTCGTATTTCGCCGCCACTCATTATGACTGTAGAAGAAATTGAGAAAGCCTCTACCCTATTACTGGAATGCCTTGACATATTAAATAACAAGCAATAATATATATTACAATGAACAAAACTAAGGAAGAATATATGCAAATGGCCATTGACTTGGCTCAAAAGAATGTTGAAGAAGGTAAAGGGGGTCCTTTCGGCGCTGTAATAGTGAAAAATGGCGAAATCATTGCCACCGGAGCCAATAGTGTTACCACTCTCAACGACCCAACAGCCCACGCAGAGGTTACGGCTATACGTAATGCGTGCAAGAAACTAAATAGCTTCCAACTCGACGACTGTGAGATATACTCAAGTTGTGAGCCCTGCCCTATGTGTTTGGGAGCAATATACTGGGCTCGCCCTAAAGCACTCTATTTTGCTGCCGATAAGGATGACGCCTCCAATGCAGGTTTCGACGACTCATTTATCTATGAAGAATTAGAACTGGATTATTCAAAACGCTCTATTCTTACCCAACAGCTAACGATGAATTCCAAGTTAAAGCCTTTTGAAATATGGGATAAGTCAAGTCTTAAGCTGGCTTATTAATATTCCGGCAGCGATAAAAAAAAAGCATCTATACATAAAGTTTAGATGCTTTTTTTATCAAAAAACCTGAATCCAATAAAGAACTCCCTACATTTTAAAATCAGAGATATCTCTTGGCGAAAAATTATTGATATAGCTAATATGATGAGTTATCTCAGCCCTTGCTTGACGAATAAAAATATCAGCCGACTTCTTATATTTCAAATCACGGTTAGCGTCTAAGAGCAACAGATAACCAAGAATGATATCTGAGGCAATTTCCACTAATCGGCGAGCATGGAAGTCGATATATTCCGCATCCTCTTCAGCATAAACTTTTTTCACAATAGACGAATAATGCGAACTAAGTTTAATCAATATCTTACGCAGATAATCCAACTCCGGAAGGACTTCATTTTCAGCATATTCCTTCATTTTCTTATGGTAGGCTTTATTTCCTACACCCCGCATTGCTGCCACAACTTGCAGCTGACTAGTGCCTTCGTAGATATTAGTGATTCGAGCATCTCTAAAAATACGTTCAATTTCAAAATCTTTCATATAACCTGTTCCCCCATGAATTTGGAGAGCATCACTAGCTATCTGATTGCAATATTCAGAAGCGGTAAGTTTTAA
Organism: Bacteroidales bacterium; assembly: GCA_015493685.1. Lineage (GTDB taxonomy): Bacteria > Bacteroidota > Bacteroidia > Bacteroidales > UBA1556 > UBA6267. The sequence continues at coordinate 3,293 of WGCS01000202.1, read as the reverse complement.
AATAGGGGTAAATACATCGGCATAGCGCTGATAATATTTCATTGCTTTACGCTCATCAGCTTTCAGTTTACGTTCTCTGCCAATTTTAGCATAAATTTTATACATATCGACAAAACGAGCTGTTTCGTACAAAACAGAACGGATAGCATCTGTTTTAGCTCTCATATTAGAAAGCATTTCATAAATAGCAGGGAATTTAATAATAGGTTTACCAAACTGCTCACGCTCATGGGCATATTTTAGCGCCTGCTGATAAGCCGCCTCAGCAATTCCCACAGATTGAGATCCAACACCCAAACGAGCAGAATTCATCAGTGACATAACATATTTTATGAGTCCAAATTTTCTATCCCCAATTATCTCCGCCGGAGCATCTTTAAACACCAACTCACAAGTAGGAGAACCTTTAATTCCCAATTTGTTCTCAATACGGCGCACTTTCATGGCCTGATGTTTTTTGTCATAGATAAAAAGAGAAAGACCACGAGCATCGGATGAACCTTCTTCTGTTCGCGCCAACACCAAAGAGATATCGGCGTCCCCATTGGTAATAAATCGTTTTACCCCATTCAGCAGCCATGTTTCTTTCTTCTCATCGTAATGAGCTTCCAACTGAACGGCCTGCAAATCTGAGCCTGCATCAGGTTCAGTGAGATCCATCGCTGCTGTTTCTCCCTCATTAAAACGAGGTAAATATTTCAGCTTCTGTTCTTCAGAGGCAAACTCATGAATGGTTTCGGCACAATCTTGCAATCCCCATATATTAGCAAAACCGGCATCAGCCCTGCTAACAATTTCTCCAGACATTACATAAGGTACAATGGGAAAATTTAATCCACCATATTTACGTGGTAAGGAAATGCCAAAAAGTTTAGATTGAATTATTGCATCGAGATTTTCTTGGGTACCTTTGGCATATTTAACATGATGATCAATTAATTGCGGTCCATTATGGTCCACATCATCAGCATTTGCTGCCATTATTTCCCCCGATATTTCACCAATAATCTCCATCACCTGATCGTAATTATCCATGGCATCTTCAAAATCGATGGGAGCATAATCATAATCAGAACTCTCCTTAAAATTATCTTCTCTTAACTCCACAATCTTTTTCATCAGAGGATGATTAAGGTGGAATTTCAAATGTTCGTTATCGCTATAATAATTTGACATAATACTATTTTCTAAATAATTATTTGGAATTTTGGTAGAAATATTTAATCATTTTAGGCAGCACTTCTTCTACAGTACCTACTATATTGTAATCGGCAATATGACTAATGGGCGCATTAGGGTCCGTATTGATAGAGATAATCTGCGCTGATTGGTCCATGCCTGCTCTATGTTGTACAGCACCGGAAATACCACAAGCAATATACAATTTAGGGCGTACAGTAACACCCGTTTGTCCAATCTGTCTTTCATGAGACGAAAAGCCAGCATCCACAGCGGCCCTTGAGGCTCCTACCTCTCCCGACAATGCGTCTGCCAATTGATATAGCAAACCAAAATTCTCTTTTGAGCCAACACCATAACCCCCTGCAACAATAATTTGTGCCCCTTTTATATTAACTTTTGGCGCTTCTATTTGTCTATGGATTATGCTCACCACAAAATCCGTTTCAGAAACATATTTATCCACTTCAATGGCAACTACTGCCATATTCTTTTTAGGACGTACTGTTTCTTTTTTCATCACTCCTTCTCGTACCGTTGCCATCTGTGGGTGCATATCAGGATTGATAATTGTAGCTACAATATTACCCCCGAAAGCAGGACGAATTTGATACAACAGATTCTTATAGGTAGTGTCTGTTTTCTTAATATAATGGTCTCCGATTTCCAAAGAAGTACAATCAGCTGTCAAACCACAGCGCAAGGCAGAGGCAACTCTAGGAGCTAAATCACGGCCAATAGAAGTAGCGCCAAACAACACTATATCAGCCTCATATTCGCTAATAAGTTTACTTACAATACTACTGTGAGGTAAATTAAGATAGGGAAACAAACGGTTGTCATCAGCCAAATAAATAGTATCAACACCAAAGGGAGCTAATTCGGCCGCAATATGATTGAGATTGGCACCAATAACAATAGCTTCGAGTTTAACTTTTAATTCTTTTGCCAGTTTATATCCTTTGGAACAAAGTTCGAGGCTCACATCAGCAATATGGCCATCTTCCGTTATTTCGCAATAAACAAAAATATTTTTCTTCATCGTAGTTGATAGTTTATGCTAACCCAGTATATGGCTGCTGATTAGACTTTTCATTAATTTATTGATTTCGGCATCAGAAGCCCCCATGGTCATACTTTCTTTCTGTGTAAAAACCACATTCTGTATTGCCTTCACCTTTGTGGGCGAACCACTCAATCCCAAGAGAGAAACATCTGCTTTTAAATCATCTACCGACCACTGCTTTAATTTAAGATAAGGTCGCGACTCAAACATCTGAAGATAATCTTCGTTAAGTTCCTGCAACTCAATTTCTGTTTTGGCATATTTATATTTCATCAATCGTTTTGCATTACGCATACGACAAGGGGCTGCACTCGAATTCACTGTTATCAAAACAGGGCAAGCTGATTCCAGTATTTCAACTCCATGTTCGAGTCGTCGCTTTACCTGAATCTTATCTCCGTGGAAACCCATAAACTCTTCAGCATAGGTAATTTGAGGAATGCCAACTTTCTCCGCCGCTTGGGGCCCTACTTGTGCCGTATCGCCATCAATAGCTTGCCTTCCGGCAATAACTAAATCAAAGGGAGCCAGTTTTTTTATGGCCAACGACAAAGCATAGGATGTTGCCAAAGTATCTGAGCCTGCAAATTTGCGATCAGTTATTAGCACTCCACTATCGGCACCACGATATATTCCCTCCCGAATAATTTCAGCAGCACGTGGTGGCCCCATGGTAATAATCAATATTTCGGCATCCTCTCTTTGGTCCTTCACTCTCAGAGCAAACTCCAAGGCATTCAAATCTTCCGGATTGAAAATTGCCGGTAATGCTCCTCTATTTACCGTCCCATCTGACTTCATGGCATCCTTTCCCACATTTCGCGTATCCGGTACTTGTTTTGCCAATACTAAAATTCTAAAACTCATAAGTTTCTGTGTTTATAGTTTTATACTATTGAGTAACAATATTATAATATAATTATTCTTTGAACTTTTGTCCTTTAAAGCGGACAAATGTACATAAAAAAATAAAGACAGTTACTAAAGTTACGAACTTCACTATAGGTGGTAAATAAAGAATTCGTAAAATTTAAAAGCTACATAATAA
>WGCS01000201.1 GCA_015493685.1 Bacteroidales bacterium | reverse complement strand
GTTTTGGAATGGGGTAGGCTGGTGCGACCTGCCAATGTGCTTGATGGCATAGGATTGGCATTTTTTTCGGTTTTTCATTTTTTTTATTTTAATTTGAAACAATTAATTTGAATGTGTAATAATGATGATTGACAAATATTTTTACCATATAAAGCCCTTTACTTGACGGGCTTGTTATGGTTAAAGAATTGTCTTGAAATTTTGTATGAGCAATTTTCTGTCCGAACAAATCAAATATCCATAAATAATTATCAACTGTTTGGATTTGATTAAACTCGAAAGAAACAGTTGATGAGGTTCCTACAGGGTTTGGATAATATTTTATTTTTGTTTCTGAATACACTGTTTCATTTATTCCAACCGTAGCACATGTATCGGTAATTACATAGCAAGTATCTCTAAAACTGCGCCAAACCTCTTCCCCGTTCACAGAAAAGCAAAGCAACTCGTTCCATCCTTCCCAATAAGGTTCAGTACCTCCATGCAATCCCGAAGTTGAGCCGATACCTTCAATAATTTGGGGCCATCCGTCAAAAGGTTCCTCGCTATCAAGATACCAAATCCTTCGATGAACACCATCAAATGTTGTTATGGTGTCTATTGCTGTAACATAAACTCCATAATAAGGAGTATACATATTCGTTTGAAGTGTATCACCAATTTCTAAAGAATAATCATAGAGTAATTGATCGCTGGCATTTATTATTCCCCTATAATATACTTTTTGGTTAATAGTGTCTTCCCGGAGTGCACCATCGTATTCGGGTTCGCTTATAATGCTGTCGGAGCAAAAAACATCCCGCCTCAGGTTATAAACTTTGTGGTAAACTGTATCGTTGATGACAGTATCACCTTCAATATAAGTATCGCCAATACCATTGTAAAAAAACGGGCTTGGTTGCCACCAGTAGGTTTCTTTCCAAAGGCCACCGGAGTCGGGAAATGGAACATAGTTTTGCGCTTTTGTGCCAAATGGCATCAACAACATAACAATCGCTGAGATTAAAATCGTTGTGTAATGTTTCATATTGTTGTGTTTTTTATGTTAAACAATAATTTATTAAGTTCTAAAGTTTTTTGGTAAGGGAGAAATTTTGTAAAAAACTCCCAAAGTTAAATGTACTTGTTTTTACCAAGCTTACAGAAAGTTGTTTTTATATCTGATATATTATTCATTGTTCTTTTTTTGTGTGCCTGCAAAAATTTAAGCTCTTTTCGCTTTTTAAGGTTTTGCTATGCGGGAGGCAAAAGCGGAATGGGCTTAAATGTGCGTTGGGCTTGCATGGTTGCCAACGGTTCAGTATAAGCGTAGTGCGGGTTTTTGAAACACTTAACTTTCAACTTACACCGAATTATATTTATAGTTAAATCATTCATATTAAGTACTTAAGCCCGCATTACGTTTATACATTGTTGTAGCCAGTTTTTTATTCTTTAAGTTCCATGTTGCCTAACTTTAACTACTTTTCCATATTCAAAATAAATATCCAAAACATCTGGGTCTATATTCAATAATTCAGGCACAAAGCCTAAATCATACACAATATGGTTTTCATCGTAAGAATAAAAATCATCTCCTAAAAGTTCAATTACTTCATCCTTTGTTTTCCCAATCAATATTTCACTTTTAATGATGTCATTTGACATTTTGTATCTCTCTTCCTTATTTTTATTCCATTCCTGCTTATTGAAATCAGTCTTGGGATAATAAGAAATTGAAAAAACAAAAGCAAATATTATTCCAACATACAAAAGCATACTTAATATAATTGTCGGAATGATGGCTAAATATTTTCTATTCTTTTCATTTCCAAGTTTTAGTCTCTTAAAAATCCACTTAGTCAAGAAATAAACTGGAATTGCAAGAATCAATATTATTATGGGGACTTCAGGACTCATATTAACTTAATATTTTATCAATTGATTGCTTATCAACTCGAATAGCTTCTAAAATCATTCTTGCCAATTCCTTATCTTTATTCTTGGCTCTATCAAAAGTATCCATTAATCCAGTCACAAATAATCGTTCGTTGACAGTCATACCACCAAGTCCATCAACCTTTTTTACTTTATCTAAAATTTCTTCTTTTGTCATGAAATCAGTTTGCAGGGTGTTTCCTAAAATTGGCTACAACGGTTTGGCTACGCACCGTAAGGGGGATTTAATAACCAATTTTCAAATGTATCAAATATTTTGATTGAACGAGCAAAACTTTCAATTTACTTCCAAACCCCTTATGGTGTGTAGGCAGTGTTGTGCGATGATGTTTCCCCGATACTCGTCTTACTGCTTCTAAGATTGCTAAAGCTTCCGTGTCCAATGGCTGAGTTTAAAGTCTATGTTTTTTTGGTAACGGAAACCCAAGCGAAGCATATTTTTTCTATGTCCAATGAAGCGAAATGCGGAGATGAAAGCAGGCGGCAGCAATTTTTCTTTTTTGTCCGGCACTTTATTCCGGCACAATAATTTTTCTATTCGTTGGGCGAAGCGCGACAACTAATTTTTCATTGGAGCCGCCTGGAATGAACGACCGAACCAATTTCTAATCAAATATTTTTTCAAAAACTAAACCCTCT
>WGCS01000200.1 GCA_015493685.1 Bacteroidales bacterium | reverse complement strand
TTCTGTTTGACTTCTTGTTTTTCTGAAACGAAAATGTTTGTTATTTTTCCGCTATTCTTGGCAACAAGCGCAGCTGGTGGATTTTGCGTTGTCAAAGTAATCCTTGACTGAATAATATCAGGATATTTGAAAAACCAACTACCAATTAATAATGAAATTACCACCAATAAAATAACAGAAATACCCGCACGAATTATCCACCGTGGTGTTGCGCCAAGTATATCTTGAACTTCTTCGCTACGAATTTCTATCTTATCTGATTTGTTTAGCTCTGCCATTTCTAATTTCCTAATTCCAATTGGTTTTTTACCAATTCATAATAACTGCCTTTCAGTTTTGTCAACTCCTTATGTGTTCCTGTTTCTATTATTTTGCCTTTCTCAATTACAACTATTTGGTCAGCATTCTTTACTGTGCTTAATCTGTGAGCTACCACTACAACCGTTCTACCTTTGAAAAACTTATTTAAGTTGTCCATTATTATACGTTCATTATTGGCATCAAGTGAGTTTGTTGCTTCATCAAAAAATAGATACTGTGGATTTTTATAAACTGCTCGTGCAATTAAAATTCTTTGTTTTTGCCCTTGGCTCAAACCATGACCTTCTCCACCAATTTTTGTATTATATCCCAAAGGTAAACTTTCCACAAACTCCTGAATATTTGCCGTTTTTACAGCCTCCAATAGTTTTTCTCTGTTGATATTTTCTTGCCCAACAGCAATGTTTTTGGCAATGGTATCATTAAAGATAAATCCCTCTTGCATTACTGCACCAATCTGACCTCGCCACCATGCTTGTGAGAAGTTTTCTAGTTTGTTTTCACCAATTAGTATTTCGCCGGTATTTACTTCATAAAATCCCAAAAGCAGTTTTACCAAAGTGGTTTTTCCGCTGCCACTTGTTCCTACTATTGCTGTAATTTTATTTTCGGGAATTATTAAGCTAACATCTTTCAATACCATTTCACCATGTGGTTTATCATACTGGAATTCAATATTATTCATGCGAATACTTTTATTCTGTGGTAGTATTGCTACTTTCTCATCTTCTAAGTTTTCTTCATCCTCTTGATTATGGATTTCACCCAAACGCTCCAAACTAATTTTTGCATCTTGAAGTGAATGCATAAAACCAATAAATTGATTAATGGGTGCATTTAGCTGACCTATAATATATTGAACGGCAAGCATCATTCCCAAAGTCATTTCACCTTTTATAACCGAATAGGCAGCAAAAAAGCTGATTAGAATATTTTTAGTTTCGTTTATAAAAACAGTTCCTGCTTGTTGATATTGGCTTAATGCAAGACCTTTTAAACTCACTTTAAATAAACGTACCTGAATACGCTCCCAATCCCAACGCATTTGTTTTTCAGCGTTTTGCAGCTTTATTTCTTGCATTCCTTGTATTAGTTGAATTACATTCGATTGCTCCGATGATGCTTCTTGAAACCTTTTGAAATCAAGCTCTCTTCTTCGTTTCATAAAAAGGTAAATCCAAGCAATATAAAGAACTGAACCGATTAGAAATATAAAGAATATTTTCATGGAATACCAAGCCAATACTGCCCCGAAAATCAAAAGATTAAACAAAGAAAATAGCGTACTTAGAGTTTGCCCAGTAAGAAAGCTTTCAATCCGCTGATGGTCGCCAATCCGCTGCATAAGGTCACCTGTCATTTTTGTGTCAAAAAAGCCTATTGGCAGCTTCATTAGCTTTATTAGAAAGTCTGATATAAGCGAAATATTTATCCTTGTGCTTATGTGCAGCATTATCCATGAGCGAATAAAATCTACAGTCATTCTACTAATAAAAAGCGTCATTTGTGCAATTAGCACCAAATAAATAAAGCTTAAATTATTATTGGCAATACCAAAATCAACAATACTTTGGGTAAGGAATGGAAATATTAATTGTAGTAAACTACCGAGTATTAAGCCAAGTATTAATTGTACAATCAGCTTTTTATGAGGACGTAGATATTGAAACAAAAAGCGGAATATTGTTTTATCCGCTTTTTCGTCTGCTTGCTCGTAGAAATCCGGTGTTGGTTGTAATATTAATGCTATGCCTTGGTCTTCTCCGTTTTCTTTTGTACTTATCCAGTTTTTTTGGAATTCTTGTTTGGTGTAGGTGATTTTACCCTCGGCAGGGTCAGCAACATAAACTTTGTCTTTTGTGATTTTGTAAACTACCACAAAGTGTTTTTGCCGCCAATGGGCAATAAAGGGGGTTACATTTTCTTTTTTGAGTTTATCAAAACCCACTTTAACCCCCATTGTTCTAAAACCAATACTCTCAGCGGCATCACTTATGCCCAAAAGCGAAACGCCCTCACGTGTAATGTAGGAGCGTTTTCTTAGCGTTTGGGAAGTGAAACTTTTACCGTAATACTTGGCTACCATGCGGAGGCAGGTTGCTCCGCAATCCATGGCGTCTTGTTGATTGTAGTATGGAAAAGATTGCATTAATCTAAATAATTCATTTATTAAAACTTAATTCTAATTCTTTGATTTTAACACCAGAACGAGCTAATTTTGATTTATAATATTGGTATAGAAAAAAATAAACAACTAATTCATGTATTCTTTGTTTAGATATGAAAATTCGGTTATTAAGCATATGTAAATAACTCCAAATAAGCTCATTTAAAGGTCTTTCCAATTTATCACTTTTTTGCAGAAATTTCAATTCTTCTATATAATACTTATTAGAAAGAGATCTAATA
>WGCS01000199.1 GCA_015493685.1 Bacteroidales bacterium | reverse complement strand
GATTTTTCTGAAAAAGAAAAAATCCTTAACGTCGTTGAACGGTTTATGTTTTTTAACGAAATATTCCCTAATTTTATTAACGCAATTCTTTCTAATGCGGTCGATAAGTATTCATTTTACCCCGCTGGTGCGCGAATCCCTTCGCGTTCCATAATTCTCCCTCACTACCTTTCCTCCGGCTTTATGGTTTCTATATTTAGCACAAAAGATAAGATTTACAATTTACACTGGAACTTATTGTTATAATTCTTCTTTTCATACTTTTTCCAGCAGCTGAAAAAGTATGCAAAAAAGCCGCCGTAAGTGCGGACATTCATTTTGGCCATTGGCAAGAGCTAGTGACAGAATCTGTTATTCTGGGTTTTGTGTAATTTTAGAGGTAATGCGGTCGATAAGTGTTTATTTTACCCTCAAGCCGGAGGACTCTTCTTTTTTGTCTTGAAGCAAAAAGTTCAAGGCTTGATTAAAAATAATTCAAGGCAAAAAAGGATATCATTAAAATGCCTATTCCTAAAAAATTGATGTTTCTGTTTTTGTCGTAAATAGTTCCAGGAACTTCATTCCTTTGTACGAATTTCCTTTTCTATTCAATTTAGGACTCCATACACCAATGCAATACTGATTAGGCAATATCGCTATTATTCCACCACCGACACCACTCTTTCCAGGAAGCCCAACTTTAAAAGAAAATTCTCCTGCCTCATCATAAAAACCACATAGCTGCATTACTGCATTTACTCTTTTCGTTTTGCTAAGGCTCAATATTCTTTCATTATTATTAGGGTTGATACCTTTATTGGCAAGAAACAAAAAAGTTTGTGTCAATTCGCTGCAACTCATTTGTATAGAACATAAATTAAAATAAAAATCAAGGACTACATTCACCTCATTTTCAATATTTCCAAAGGATTTCATTAAATTTACCAAAGCAGCATTTCTATAGCCTGAGTTTTTTTCTGATTTAGCAATTCGCTCACAATAGTCAATACTATTGTTCCCTGATAAAGAGCGAACAAAAGCAATAAAATCAGCTTTGGGATTTTTTAATTGACTAATCAAAATATCACTTATTACAATGGCTCCTGCATTGATAAAGGGATTGCGAGGAATACCCATATCATATTCTAACTGTACCAAAGAATTAAATGCTGTTCCAGAAGGTTCCACTCCCACACGTTTCCATAACTTTTCATTTTCAGAAGCATAGGCCAACACCAAGGCCAGTACTTTAGCTATACTCTGTATTGAAAATCGCTCATCAAAATCACCAAAGCTATATTCTTCTCCGGAGATACTCAAAAGGCTCACACCAAACTTATTGGGTGACACATTCCCCAATTCAGGAATATAAGTCGCTAGCTCTCCACGATTTGACAAATGATCTATTTGGGAGTAAATAGAAGAGAAAATAGATGAATAATTCATAAAATAATCGTTAAAATAATATCTATACCCTTACCCTATTTCCCCTATAAAGAAAGAAAATAAATGTAAAGAAGCAGAAACAAAAGTAATTAAATATCACAATAAATCGTTGGCTAAATTAGCCAATTCAGAACGTTCCCCTTTTTCTAATTTAATATGCGCATATATTGGATGGCTTTTGATTTTATCAATCAAATAAGAGAGCCCGTTTGATTGTGAATCGAGATAAGGCGTGTCAATTTGATAGACATCTCCGGTAAAAATTATTTTTGTATTTTCTCCTGCCCGTGTGATGATAGTTTTAATTTCGTGAGGAGTAAGATTTTGTGCTTCATCCACAATAAAAATAATATTTGAAAGGCTCCTCCCTCTTATGTAGGCTAATGGCGATATCACCAGTTTCTCATTTTCCACCATCGCATCAAAATTACGATATTCCTTATCTCCTTCATTAAACTGATTTTTGATAAACTTAAGATTATCAAAAAGCGGTTCCATATATGGGTTTAACTTGGACTTAACATCACCGGGGAGAAAGCCTATATCTTTATTACTCAAAGGCACAATAGGTCTGGCAAGAAATATTTGCTTATAATTCCGTCTTTGCTCCAATGCCCCTGCCAAGGCAAGGAGGGTTTTTCCTGTTCCTGCGACACCTTGTAAGCTCACCAATTTTACATCCGGATTATTGATAGCATGCATAGCAAAAACTTGCTCCGCATTTCTGGGTCTAATACGCTGGTTATTACGCTTTTCAACTCTTTCAATGCAATGAGTCACAGGATTATAATAAGCTAGAGCTGATGATTTTCCATTACGGAGAATAAAATATTGATTGGGAATAGGCTCCTCTATTCCAATCTCCTCAGGAAGGATAAAACCTTCTTCATACATCTTAACAATTATCTCAGAAGCTAAGTCTTCCACCAATATTTTACCTGTATACAGCTCTTCAACATTCTGAATCTTACCCGTTTGGAAATCTTCAGCAATAAGATTAAGGGCTTTCGCCTTAAGCCTTAGATTCACATCCTTACTCACCATTATCACCTTACAAGAGGGATAGTTTTCCTTCATCTTCAAGGCTGCATTAAGAATTTTATGATCTGCCTTTTCATCACCAAAAATATGAGTTGCATCAGTCTTTCCTTTTACCGACTCATTCATTACAACAATTAAACGCCCTTTATTTTCCCCCTCCAAAGCAACCCAATCTTGTAAAACTCCATTGCCCGATAACTTATCCAAGATTCGAATAAACTCCCTTGCCTCAAAATTTTTAGTGGCATTGCCTTTTTTAAAATTATCTAACTCCTCCAATACAGTAATGGGAATGGCGATGTCATTATCCTCGAAACTATTAATGGAATTGTGATTGTACAAAATAACCGAAGTATCCAGCACAAAAATTTTCTTTTGCTTTTGCTTTTTGGCCATGGGAAGTAAATTAATGAATTAACGGTATAAATATACTATGCCTGACTCTTTTATACCAAATAAAATAGACTAAGTCCTAACAGTTATCAGTTGAAAAGTAAAGCCTCTTCAAGGCTAAAAACAAAGCCTATTCAATATTATTTTTTATCTAGCCAACATTTCCATTTTATTGATACTTTTACAAAATGAAAGCACGTCAATTCTTATTTATAACCAGCTTTTTAGTATTTATTATTCTCCCTCACAACAGCTATGCACAACTGCATCGTAATTGCGGGACAATGAGTCATTTACGTTATCAAGAACTAAAACAACCATTCCTAAAGAAACGTATTGAAGCCCAAAACATAGCCATTGCCAAATGGAACAAAAGCAGAAGTAAAGCATCAGAAGACACGATAATTCACATACCCGTTGTTTTTCATATTATATGGACCAATGCGATTCAAAACATCTCGGCAGCTCAAATCTTTACGCAACTTCTAGTTTTGAATCAAGATTTCCGTCATAATAATGCTGACAGTATCAATACGCCCTCCCAATTTCAAGCTTTAATGGCGGATGTGGGCGTCGAATTCTGCCTAGCACATCAAGACCCCAATGGTAACTGGACCGATGGAATTACGCGTACCCATTCCACAAAATCCGTCTTTGACATGAATGCCGACGACGCTAAATTTAGTGCCCAAGGAGGTTATGATGCCTGGGATGCCACCAAATACTTAAATATTTGGATAGTTCCTGCCATAACTAATAATGGCAGCTCTGATATATTAGGCTATACCCAAATGCCCGGTGGAAATTGGTCTACCGATGGAATAGTCATTGGGTATAAATATATTGGCACTATGGGGACTGCGCATTCTCCTTTTAACAAAGGAAGAACTGCGACTCATGAAACCGGCCATTGGCTTGGACTATATCATATTTGGGGCGATGATAATGGAGCCTGCTGGGGAAGTGACTATGTGGACGACACTCCAAATCAAGCTGCCTATAATTACGATTGTCCTACAGATCCACATGTTAGCTGCTCTAATAACGGCGATATGTTTATGAACTATATGGATTATACCGACGACTCATGCATGAATATGTTCTCATTGGGACAAAAAGCGAGGATGCGAGCAGTGCTCAACACCACAAGATTAGCCATTAAAACTTCAGGAAGATGTATGGCAAATGCAATAATACCAGCATCTAAAGAATTCAACTTTCAGGTTTACCCCAATCCAAGCAATCAAAGCATCAATATTTCCAATTATCCAATCCATCTGCGCTTTAAAGTTCGCATTATCAATATGGAAGGGAAACAAGTTTATCAAAATACATATCCTGCCGACAGGCAATCTATCAATATATCTATCAAGGGGTTAAAGAGCGGACTATACCTTATTCAACTAAGTGATAATCAGAATTTTGGCTCCAGTAAATTAATAATACAACACTAAATAATGATTATAGAAGAAATAATAAAAGACACTGAGGTTGAGGCCATAGTCAAGAAAGTACTCCAAGGAAATCGAATTTCAGTAGCAGAAGGCATTGAGTTATATAAAAAAGCAGATCTTTCTGTATTAGGATTTTTAGCCAATAAAATACGTGAGGAAAAGAATGGTGATCGCGTATATTTCAATCGCAACTTACATATTGAACCCACCAATCAATGCGTCTATTCTTGTAAGTTCTGTTCATACTATCGCAAAAAAGGCGAAGAAGGCTGGGAATTTTCGCGTGACGAAATGCTCAAGCAAGTTCAAGATATGGGCGATAAAATAACCGAAGTACACATAGTTGGTGGAGTACATCCAAAATGGGATTTACATTATTATGGAGAATTATTCCAAAAGATTAAAGAAATACGACCCGATGTACATATCAAAGCATTTACGGCAGTAGAAATAAGTTATCTTGCCAAGAGGTCAAAAATGAGTGTAAAAGAAGGATTACAAGCCCTTAAGGACTATGGCTTGGATTCCATCCCCGGTGGTGGCGCCGAGATATTCGACGAAACTATTCGCCAACAAGTATGTCCTCACAAAGACACGGGAGAAGAATGGCTTTACCTACACGAAACAGCACATCAATTGGGTATTCCTACCAATGCAACAATTCTTTACGGCCACATCGAAAAGATAGAACACCGCATCGACCATTTTAATCGCTTACGTGAATTACAAGATCGTACCGGTGGTTTTAATGTATTTATCCCCCTAAAGTATAAAATGGAAAACAACGAGCTCTCCTATCTGGGAGAAGTAAGTGTAGTAGAGGATATTAAGCTCTATGCCATGGCTAGAATATTCCTTGATAATTTTCAACATATCAAAGCATATTGGCCCATGATAGGAAAGGATATTTCGCAATTGCTGCTTTCTTTTGGTGTGGATGATTTTGACGGGACCATCAATGATAGCACTCGAATTTATTCTTTAGCCGGTGCCGAAGATCAAGAGCCAAGTATGAGTACCGACGATATGGTTGCCATGATAAAAAGTGTGGGACGACAACCTATCGAAAGAGACTCTGTTTATACTATTCTCAAAGAATATTAGAAATAGTTATTCCCTTATTTCCAGAAGCTGCGCGCAATAAATTAGATTTAAAAATCCGCAAGAAAATATTTTCTTGCGGATTTTTAAGTTTACTTATGTACTTTTTTAATAAAATCCTCAACTTCAGGTATTCCCCCTTGAAATATCAAATAACCATTATATGGTTCACGCTCAGTAATTTCATCATTAATGGGAGTCAGCATCATTTCTTTAACTTTTTCCGGATCATTGGTTTGTCCCAACACCCAACTCAATTTAACCCAAGCCACCTCCGGCAGCATATTTCCCAGTGGAATAATTCCTTTGGCCATTAAATCGCGGCCTGTATCATAAACAAACATATGCACATAGCCCCAAAGTGTTTGCAAAGTCATAAAAACATGAATCCCTTTCTTCTGTGCTCTTTCAATGGCAGGATATAACTCTTTATTCACATGGCCAAGACCTGTGCCTACAATAATAATTCCCTCATAACCTTCATCAATAAGTGCATCCATTACCTTTGAAGGCATTCCCGGCCAAAAATAAAGCATGGCAACTTTTTCGCTAAAGAAAGGCAGTATTTTAACCTCTCTATCCTTTCTACGATGATGATACTCTGTTTTAATGGGAAGAATTTCATTTCTATTGATACGCGCCAATGGAACATCTCCAATAGTGCGAAATGTAGAGCGATAGGAAGAATGCATTTTTCTTACACGCGTTCCCTTATGCAATAAGCCATAATCATCGGATGTAGGGCCAAACATACATACCATTACCTCGGCAATATCACTATGGCCGGCAGCCTTCATAGCATGCATCAGGTTAAGAGCTGCATCAGAACTTGGACGATCGGAAGAGCGTTGAGAGCCGACCAAAACAATGGGAATAGGTGAGTTTTGCACCATAAAAGTAAGTGCTGCCGCAGTATGATGCAGAGTGTCGGTACCATGACCTATTACAATTCCGTCAACGCCTCTTTCTATCTCTTTACCAATGGCTTTGGCCAATGCTATATACTGCTTTGGGCCCATATTTTCACTAAAAACAGCAAATACTTTTTCTGTTTCCAAATTACAAATATCAGCTAATTCAGGCACAGCGCCATAAAGTTCTCCCGGTGAAAAGGCCGGAATTACAGCCCCTGTTCTATAATCTAAGCGCGAGGCTATAGTACCACCTGTTCCAAACAACTTTACTTTTGGCAAACCATCGGTATAGGGAAACTCTTTTTCAGGAATAGCATAATTAGCTTTCTTATAACCTGTTTCCTTCATATCTGTTACTGTATCCACATCAATACCCACATTATAACCGGTAATAATCTTCATTACAATATGCTGATCATCGTCATTCTCTGACCGAGGTAATATGGTGCCTTCAAAAGGGCCGCGCTTTGTCTGCACTACGGCTTGCCCCCACACTCTAACATTATATTTTTTAAGCAAAGCTAATGCTTCCCCTTTATATCCTTGGAATAAATCGTCCATAGTATTTATTAGTTTTCTTTTACAATATTACTTAAAGTACTGAGGCTTATATTTCCTACTGCCATTTGATGAAGTTGACTCATAATCCATTTATGCTCCAATTCTTCATCCTGCTTTCTACCTACTATTTTATATTTATCTCGTAAAAATGGTATTTGCTCTAGCAGAACTTTCTCCTCAACTGAAGTAAAATTTATTACGTTAAGAATAGAATCAAAATCCATTTTTGGGTGTTGAATCAATTCTGCCAACATTAGTTCTGCAATGGAAAAATCCAATTTATTCTGTTCGATAAATTCAACTAATTCACCTATTTGTTTATATTCAAAATCACTATTTAGAGTATATTTACCTTCAATAAATTTTAAACGATGTCCTAAAAAGTTTCCCAATAGTTTGGGGCTAAAATTAGTTTTCTCAACCATTCTCTGCAATAATGGATATAGATTCTTTGAGAAAATATACGTAAAAGTATCTTCCGCAACATTCCAATCTTGCAATTGCTTATAACGCACAATAATATCATCGGGAAGACCTTCCCTTAGGCGCTCAATGTAATCCTCTGTCAGTGGAATTGGGGCTGAATCAGTATCAGGATACATTCTATCAGCACCGGGCAATACTCTCTCGAAAATTGTTGTTCCGTCAGCAAAAGACTTTCTGGTTTCTTCGGGAACACCATCAAAGGCAATAAGAGCACGTTCTTCAATGGTTTCGATGGCAGTTTTCACATCCTCTTTTGGCGCATAGAAAAGAATAAAAGCATCCTCTTTAGTAGCTTTAAGCGCTTTAAAAATATACTGAATTTCTTTCTCACTTAGAATCGGATTGATATCTTCGCTATGCGTCATATTAGGCTGATCAAGGCAAGCAATTACTTTTAATCGCTCGCTAAACTCATTGGCAAAAACTTTTCCGGGCTGAACAAAATAAGATAGTAACTGATAAAAATGAGGTAATAATACGGCCACTATTTGACGGTTATTTTTAGATACCTCTTTGAAGAAAATATTGGATTTAAACTCCTCCTGTGTCAATAGTAAGGTCCTCACTTTCCATTTTTTCTTGGAAGAAATTCGGCTGTTCAACTCTTCTTTAATCTGCAAAAGAGCCCACTGACGGTACACCTCATTATGGGCAAGTTCGGGAATCCATTTGGTATGAGCAACTCCTTTTATCTCCACTCTGCTTCCATTCCTGCAGCTAACATTTACATCCTGACGGCCAGCCCCCATTCCTGTTCTTACTTTTGCTGTACTTCTGTTGAGAAAACGAATATAATCGCAACCTTCTTTAACTTCATCAGGATTTACAAAGTCGGGATAGGTAACGGTTTCTATAAGAGGCATCCCCAGGCGATCAGTTTTATAAATACGCTCATGACCAATGTCCGATACCTCGCGGCAGCTATCCTCTTCTATGCTCAATTGAATAAGACGTACTTTTTTATTCTTCAAGGCAATTTCTCCCTCAACACCAATTATTGCTGTCCGTTGAAATCCGGCAGGAATACTTCCATCAAGGTATTGTTTTCTTGTTATATGCACTTCTCCAACAATATTAAGTTTCGATAATAGTGAAATCTCTATTGCCTCTTGCAGAGCCTCTCTATTTATAGGAAAAGGAGGAGTATCATCTACTTCATAAGTACAAGTCGTTGCATTCTTTATTCTATAAGTTATATTTTTTCGAGTTCGGAATTCCATCAAAGCAGTACCATCATACTCCCCCAACTCACTCAGGGTAGGTCTCATGTGCCGAAGCAACTCGGCATCATAATCATCATCATCATTAAAAACTCCGGCAGGACAATGGCAAAATAACTTTTTTTGAGTCAATAGTTGCTGATGCACTTCCAAACCAGACATAAAACCCAAGCGATTGTAATCGTCTTGTGTAGCATCAGCTCTTTTAACATAGCCAACTTTATTTCGGCTCGCTAAATAATTTGATTTGGGGTTAAACTTTTCTTTCATAAGCAATGCATTAAATCTAATGTATTTAAGAAACTTTCAGGAATAATTATTAACGTGAATAAGCTTTTATCCTATTTCCACAGCTATCTACTTCAAAAAAAACATATTAACCAATGCAGGATATCTATGTGCAGCAAAAAAGCAACTATCAAGAAATAAGAATATCTAACTATATAGTGTACTCAAAAGTAAAGAAAAAGTATAAAGAAGAGGTGCTAAAAACGGACTACTTATGAACATCTAGTCAACTAAAATTCGGCTATTTCTTATTTTGATGTGCTAGCGTTATCTTTGCAAAATAGATTTGGAATTTAAATTACACATTAAAGATTACAGAACGATGATAAAAGACCCAATAGGCCTGTTGGTACCAGAGCATATACT
>WGCS01000198.1 GCA_015493685.1 Bacteroidales bacterium | reverse complement strand
TATTTTTGTTAACTTATTTACTATTTCAATTATTCTCTTTTACCATTAATATTATGAATTTAAAAGCCATAAAAAATCGTTTACCCATTCATATACGATATGCCGATTTAGATACCTATGGGCATGTTAATAATAAGGCTTTTCTAACTTATTTAGAAGATGCTCGAATATTTTATATTAAAGAAGTAATGCATTTTATGCCAAAAGATTTTGATTATCAAGCTGTTGTTGGTAGAATAGATATTAGTTATTTGGCTCCTTTGTTTTTGTATGACAACACATGGGTTTATACTCGATGTAGCAGAATTGGTAGCAAAAGCTATGATTTGGAAAGCTATATTATTAAAATAAAAGACGATAAAGAAATTATTGCCGCCAAAGCTGTTGTAACTATGGTGTCCTATGATTTAAAAATGGGAATTACTAAATCCAATGATATTGGTATGGTTCAGAATGTTAAAGATTATGAAACAATTAAACCCTTGGAAAATTAAAATTACTTAAGATTCTATTGATAAAAAATACTTCTATATCAATGGTATCAATGTAATTTTTGAGAATTCTGCCTTGGTTTTTTATTTATTAAAGAACACTTTTTGTTATATTTGCAGGTTATATTTTATACTATGTACACTACAAAAGAATTACAGGAAAAAGTTAGTAAACTGTTTGAAAATAGAAATTATTTAACAGAGCCTAATGAGTTATACGAACCAATTCAATATTCACTTTCACAAGGAGGAAAAAGATTACGTCCTTTATTGAGTTATATGGCTTGTTCACTTTTTGGTGGTGATTTAAATGAGGTGAGTAATTCAGCTGTCGGACTCGAGATATTTCATAATTTTACTCTTCTTCATGACGATATAATGGATAAGTCTCCTTTGCGACGTGGTATGGCTTCGGTATATCATAAATGGGATACTAATACAGCTATTCTTTCCGGTGATACTATGTTTGTTATTGCTTATGAGTATGTTACCAAAACTAACCCTGGCATTTTGATAGATACGCTTAAAACTTTTAATCAAACTGCTCGCGAAGTATGTGAAGGACAGCAATATGATATGAATTTTGAGAAAAATAATGATATTTCCATTGATAATTATATGGAAATGATTCGTTTAAAAACAGCTGTTTTAATTGCTGCTGCACTTAAAATTGGAGCTATTGCTGCCAAAGCTGCCAAAGCCGATATTGATAAAATATATGATTTTGGTATTCTAATCGGCTTAGCTTTTCAGCTTAGAGACGATTATTTGGATGCTTTTGGTGATAGTAAAATTTTTGGTAAACCCATTGGAAATGATATTGTTACAAATAAAAAAACCTACCTTTATCTTATGGCTTATCAATTAACTGAGAATACTCATAAGCTTGATGAGGCCTTTGCCATTGATGAGGTTAAAGAAAAAGTGGATACCGTACTCAAAATTTATAATGATTTAGATATTAAAAATATAACTCAACGTAAAATTGTTGAATTATACGATAAAGCCCTGCTTATTTTCAATAGTATTAACCGTCCCCAAAAAGATAAAGAGCAAATGTATTCTTTTCTTCATCAATTAGTTAAAAGAGAAGTGTAAAAGGATGCACCCATCTATTTTTACCAAGTAATTTATTTTCCATCGTTCAGCCTCTAAACTGATATAAATTGTTGGCAATCAATACATACTTTAGGATCTTGGCAAGATTGGTTGATGATAATTTACATCTTCTTTTTTTACCGGACAATAATGATTTTAAATAGGTATTTTACCCCTTTTTATAATAATGATTATGTATTGCTGTAATTCTAATAAAACTTACTATATTTGCGCATTAAATTTAAAAATTATTGCACAAGGATTAATAAAATTGAGTAACTTTGTTGCTCATTAGTAATAGGATTTATGCTCGAGACTTTAATAACTTCAAAAACAAGGATTAAGCTATTGATGAAATTTTTTATCAATGCTAATTCCGAGTCATATCTTCGTAACCTGGAATCAGAATTTGGTGATTCCACCAACGGAATACGGCTGGAGTTAAATAAATTTGAGCATGCCGGAATGTTAAATTCTGAATTTAAAGGCAATAAAAAGTTTTTTAAAGCAAATACTAATCACCCTCTCTTTCCTGAAATTCACAATATTTTATTAAAGCATATTGGCTTGGATCAAATAATAGATCAAATTGTGCATAAAATAGGTTCCCTTTCGAAAGTATATTTAGTTGGCGATTTTGCCAAAGGGAAAGATAGTAATATCATTGACTTGGTTTTTGTGGGTGATAATATTAAAAAATCGTATTTGCTTAAATTGATAAGTAAAGCAGAAAAAATCGTAAAACGAAAGATTCGCTATTTACTATTTTCATGCGATGAAATAGGAGCGTTTCTCGCAGAGAAGAACGAAATGGATTGCATTTTGCTCTGGAGTAACGAGGCATAAGTTAAATTTATAACATTTTTAACTTAATTGTAAAAGCCACATAATTAGTACTTTACTATTTTGTAATGGGACTAAGGTGGCGAAGCTACGCTTACTAATAAGTTTATATCAATTCAAAATCGGTTTTTTTAACAGAACTTCAATAACGCTTCAAAGGATTTAAATTACACTTTTGTGGCTTAATAATTATACAATTAGTTTATGAAAACAATAGCAGTAATAGGATTAGGTTATGTGGGATTGCCACTAGCAGTAGAATTTGGACAACACCGTAAAGTTATCGGTTTCGAAATTAATCAAGCTCGTGTTGATGAATTAGTTGCTGGTCACGATTCTACTTTGGAAACTTCTGATGAGGATTTGGCTGCAGCTCAATATTTAACGTTTACCACTAATATTAATGATATTAAAGAAGCTCAATTATTTATTGTGGCAGTACCTACTCCCACCGATAAAAATAATCGTCCTGATTTAACTCCTCTTATCGGTGCTTCTACCACAGTGGGTAAAGTGATCAAAGAGGGCGATATCGTTATTTATGAATCAACGGTTTATCCCGGCGCTACCGAGGAGGATTGTGTACCTGTTATTGAAAAAGTTTCTGGTAAGAAATTTAATAAAGACTTCTTTGTGGGCTATTCTCCCGAGAGAATTAATCCTGGAGATAAGGTTAATACGCTTACTACTATTAAAAAGGTAACCTCCGGTTCTACTCCTGAAGTAGGCAAGGAAGTTGATGCCTTATATAATGAAATTATCACTGCCGGAACCCATTTGGCTTCATCTATTAAAGTTGCGGAAGCTTCCAAAATTATTGAGAATTCACAAAGGGATATTAATATTGCTTTTGTAAATGAATTGGCTAAGATTTTTAACCTAATGAATATTGATACTTTAGAGGTTCTTGAGGCCGCTGGTACAAAATGGAATTTCTTGCCTTTCCGACCTGGAATGGTAGGCGGACATTGTATCGGTGTAGATCCATTTTATCTGGCACAGAAAGCACAAGAAGTGGGTTATCATCCTGAAATTATTCTTGCCGGTCGCCGCCTTAACGATTCTATGGGGGCTTACGTGGCTACCGAAGTGGTTAAACTTATGGTTAAAGCCGGTAAAACGGTTAAGAATGCCAAAGCTTTGCTCTTGGGAATTACTTTCAAAGAGAATTGTCCCGATATTAGAAATACTCGTGCCATTGATGTATATCATGAACTTAAAGATTTTTCAATGGATGTTGATGTTTTTGATCCATGGGCCTCACATGAGCATGTGCAAGAGGAATTTGGTATCGATATGATTGATGAAATAACAGATTTTGACCATTATGGATGTGTTATATTAGCTGTTTCTCATAAGCAGTTCAGCCATATTGATTATAAAAAGTTTAAAAATTCCGGAGCTATTATTTATGATGTAAAATCTGTACTCCCTAAAGATATTATTGACGCTAGATTGTAAGATTTAAGGCTAAAGTTGAAGAGCTAAAGGCTAAAATAAAAAGTTGAAAATAAATTAAATCTTTATAGAAAGTAATGAAGGAGAAAGATTTAGTAGAACGACTTTTAAGATTTGCAATTAGTGTTATTTTATTTTTGAGAAAACTGCCAAATACTGAAGAATATCGAATTATTGATTAAGAGTGATTGATGGTATCCTTCAACAGCAAGACATTAAAGTAGAATGCAAAGTTCTAATACAAGAATCAAAAGAACTTAAAAACATACTCGGATCAATTTGTTCCAAAACAGAAAGAAAGAAATAAAATTAAACTTCACACTTTAGCCTTTAGCCTTTAGCCTTTAGCCTTCACACTTTAGCCTTCACACTTTTATCAGCCAAATGAAAATTTCCATCAAACACGAGAATATTGAATCTAAAATCCTTGAAATAAGAGGACAAAAGGTGATTATAGACCGTGATGTGGCAGAGCTTTATGGTGTAGAAACAAAACGGGTTAATGAGGCGGTGAAAAATAATCCCGATAAGTTTCCTGAATCATATTTATTTGAGCTAAATAAGAATGAGTTTGAAATTTTGCGGTCGAAAATTTCGACCACAAAATTTGCTAAAACCAGAGTAGCTCCAAAAGCCTTTACAGAAAAGGGGCTCTACATGATTGCAACTGTTTTGAAAAGTAAAGCTGCAATAGAAGCAACATTTGCTATTATTGAAATCTTTGCAAAGGTAAAAGAACTTACATCTACAATTAACGAACTTTCAGCTAATCCACCAAAAGAGCAGCAACAATCGCTAATGCAGAAGTCGGGCGAGATAATCTCGGATTTATTAGATAACGACTTGAAAATGAGCGAGAGTGAAACCACCATTGAGTTAAACTTTGCCGTTCTCAAATTTAAACATACTATTAAAAAAGGCTAAAGTTCAAAGCTTGCCGCTCGGAGCTTGCGTAGGGTGGGCTAAAGTAAAAAGTAGGAACTTTAAAATCGAATTAATATAGATAGGAATGAAGGAGACCAATTTGACCGAACGACTTTTAAGGTTTGCGGTTGATGTTATTTTATTTCTGAGAAAACTTCCAAATACTGAAGAATATCGAATTAGTAAAAACCAGTTGATTAAATCCGCAACTTCAAGCGGAGCAAATTATGAAGAGGCTTAAGAAGCTTCAAGTAAAGCTGATTTCACTAACAAAGTTCGAATAGCATTAAAAGAAATGCGAGAGTCGAATTATTGGTTAAGAGTGATTGATGGTATCCTTCAACAGCAAGACATTAAAGTAGAATGCAAAGTTCTAATACAAGAATCAAAAGAGCTTAAAAACATACTCGGATCAATTTGTTCCAAAACAGAAAGAAAGAAATAAAATTAACCTTCACACTTTAGCCTTTAGCCTTTAACCTTCACACTTTAAACTTTAGCCTTTAACCAATGAACTACAACCTATCCAATCTTAAAGAACTCGAGGCTGAAGCCATTCATATCATTCGTGAAGTAGCAGCCGAGTTTGAAAACCCCGTCATGCTTTACTCTATTGGTAAAGACTCATCAGTAATGGTTCGCCTTGCCGAGAAAGCCTTTGCCCCTGGAAAGGTTCCATTTCCCCTGATGCACATTGACAGTAAGTGGAAATTTAAAGAGATGGTTGAATTCCGCGATCATTATGCCAAAGAGAATAACTGGGATTTGATAGTAGAATATAATAAGGAAGGTTTTGAGCAAGGAATCGGACCTTTTACCCATGGTTCTAAAGTGCATACCGATGTGATGAAAACCCAAGCACTACTTGCTGCTCTTGATAAATATGGTTTCGATGCTGCCTTTGGTGGTGCCCGCCGTGATGAGGAGAAATCCAGAGCCAAAGAACGTATTTTTTCTTTCCGAAATGAATTCCACCAGTGGGATCCAAAAAATCAACGCCCCGAACTGTGGAGTATATACAATACCAAGGTTCATAAGGGAGAAAGTATTCGCGTATTTCCTATTAGTAATTGGACAGAGCTCGACATCTGGAATTATATTCGTTTAGAAAATATTCCTATTGTACCCCTATATTTTGCCAAGAAAAGACCCATTGTTAATTGGAATGGAGCATTAATTCTTGTTGATGATGATAGAATGCCAAAAGATATAGCTGAAAAGGCTGAAATGCAAATGGTTAGATTTAGGACATTAGGTTGCTATCCATTGACCGGTGCTGTAGAATCAGAAGCCACTACCATCGAAGAAATTGTGGAAGAGATGATGACTGTTACAGTTTCCGAACGTACCACAAGAGTCATCGACTTCGACCAAGATGGAAGCATGGAAGAGAAGAAAAAGGAAGGGTATTTTTAGACTCGCTTTGCTCGTGTGAGCCCGCTAATTATACTAATTAAGCTAATTTTCACGAATTATTAGAATGCTCGCATGGCTTGCCATAAATATAAATACTTATCAGGTGAATTGCTTCTCAATGAAACTTACATAATATGGGACAAGTAGATTTAATATACAAAGAAGAAGCTTACGATATTATTGGTGCTTGTATGGATGTTCACAATGAACTTGGTTCAGGTTTTCTTGAAGCAGTTTATCACGAGGCTCTATTATTGGAATTAGAGAATAGAAATATCCCCTATGAAACGAATGTAAAGCTAAGGGTTTCGTATAAAGGAAAGAATCTGAAGAAATCATACTATGCCGATGTGATTTGCTTTGGAAAAATAATCTTGGAGCTAAAAGCAATGGATGGGCTTATTCCTGAGCATGAGGCACAAGTAATTAACTATTTAACAGCAACAGGTTATAAGCTTGGCTTATTAATCAACTTCGGTGCAAAGTCGCTCCAGTCTAGAAGATTAGTTCAAACAAAAAGGAATAAGCGTAATTAGCCAAATTAGCGAGAATTAGCGGGCTATCTTACGAGCTTGCGAGTAAAAAAAACGAGCAAAGCGAGTATAAAAATAATAACGATGACAAAAAACATAGACATACAACAATTCCTCGACGCCGACCAAAAGAAAGGACTCTTACGAATCCTAACCGCCGGGTCTGTCGATGATGGGAAATCAACTCTTATAGGACGATTGCTTTTTGATAGTAAAAAACTTTACGACGACCAATTAGCTACTCTTGAAAGAGATAGCAAACGAATTGGACATGCCGGTGAAGATATTGATTATGCCCTTTTGCTCGATGGTCTTAAAGCAGAAAGAGAACAGGGAATAACAATAGATGTTGCCTATAGATATTTCTCTACCAATAAAAGAAAGTTTATAATAGCAGACACTCCCGGCCATGAGCAATATACCCGGAATATGGTTACCGGAGCTTCCACAGCAAGCTTAGCAATTATTCTTATTGATGCGCGTAAAGGCGTTATCACCCAGACCAAAAGACATACCTTCTTAGTTTCATTATTAGGAATAAAACATGTGGTTGTTGCAGTTAATAAGATGGACCTAAAGGACTATTCACAAGAAGTTTTTAATAGTATTGTTGAAGAATATAAGAATTTCTCCTCTACACTTGATATTCCTGATATTCATTATTTCCCTATCTCGGCTTTAAAAGGTGACAATGTTGTTGACGAAAGTAAAAATATGCCTTGGTACAAAGGGCGCACCCTATTAAGTTTCTTAGAGAATGTTCAGGTAAGTAGCGATCGTAATTTCGATGATATGCGCTATCCTGTACAAATTGTAAACAGGCCAAACATACACTTTCGTGGCTTTGCTGCTACGGTAGCCTCGGGCATTGTACGACAAGGAGCAGAGGTGATGTCTATTCCATCGGGGCAGAAATCACGCATTAAAGAAATTGTTACCTATGATGGCAATCTTGATGAAGCCTTTCCTCCACAGTCGGTAACTATTACTCTGGAAGATGAAATAGATGCCAGTAGAGGCGATATGTTTGTATATCCCGATAATGTACCAACAATAAGCCAGAAGCTTGAAGCCATGCTAGTGTGGATGGATGAAAAGGAGATGGATAAGGAGATGCAATTCTTTATCAAGCATGCCAATAACAGTACTCGTGCTTTCGTAACACATATCGACTATAGGGTAGATGTGAATACGTTGGAGCAATCGAATATTGATCATTTTAAGTTGAATGATATTGGTAAAGTGCAGATTACGACCAATAAACCATTATTCTTCGACCCATACAAAAAGAACAAAATAACGGGCTCATTTATTCTTATTGATCCTATTACCAATAATACTGCTGCTGTAGGAATGATCATCGGCAAGAGTAAAGATGCCGATTCCAGAACAATCACTGCAAAAGGACGATTACATAAAGTTGCCAATACCGAAGAAGCCCAAAACAAATATCAAGAGTTAAAGTTAAAAGGCCGAACTGTAGTTCGCTTAGATAAAGCTGCGCTTAAAAGTAAATTCACTGAACTCCCCAATGAGGAAGTAACCAAAGGATTTGTGGAGCTGCTGTTGGGTGAAGGGGTTGATGTAGTTAAATAATCCACGAATTCGCGCTAATTAGGCGAATTTCACTAATTAATTTTGGTGCAAAATATTTATAATATGAACGATTAATTTTAACAAAACAATTTGCGCTAATTAGCATAATTAGTGGAAATTAGCGGGCTCTTTTTTCACCCGCGTTATAAGAAAATTATGACAAAAATACTAATAACTGGAGGAGCTGGCTTTATTGGTTCAAACCTTATCGACCACTTCCTTAAAGAAGGCCACAAAGTAGTATGCCTCGATAACTTAGCAACAGGATTCGAACATAATATCCAACATCATTACAACAATCCCGATTTTACTTTTATCAAAGGTGATATTCGTGATTTGGAAACATGCAAACAAGCAGTAGAAGGTTGTGATTATGTTTTACACGAAGCCGCTTTAGGTTCCGTGCCTCGTTCTATTGAAGATCCTGCAACTACTAATGCTGTTAATATTGGAGGATTTCTAAATATGCTGATAGCTGCGCGTGACGAAGGTGTAAAACGTTTTGTTTATGCTGCCAGTTCAAGTACTTATGGCGATAGCAAAAAACTCCCCAAGGTAGAAGATGAAATTGGAAAACCACTATCTCCCTATGCCATCACCAAATATGTTGATGAACTTTATGCCGATGTGTTTTCCAAAACCTATGGCATGCAGTGCATTGGACTACGTTACTTCAATGTTTTTGGTAAGCGCCAAACACCGGATGGAGCCTATGCAGCGGTGATTCCTCTTTGGGTAAAAGAACTGATCAATCATCGTCAACCAAAAATTAATGGTGACGGAAGCTATAGCCGTGACTTCACCTATATCGAAAACGTTATCCAGGCCAACGAAAAGGCGCTCTTTACCACCGACGAGCAAATCGCTCAAGGACAATACGAATATTATAATATCGAACTCGACTTCCATAAGTATTATAGAGATGGTGCTAGTGCGACTGAGGAGACTGTAAAGACGATTCACGAATCGTCTTTGTCTAAGTCTCAACTGCAGTCTAAGCAAAGCCGAAGCTTCGCCGAGGTCTTCAACGTAGCCTACGGAGGCAACACCAACCTAATCCAACTCTTCGAAGCCCTGCGTGATAATCTCGCACACTTCGATAAAGATATACAAAACATAGAGCCGGAATTCGGCCCCAATCGACCGGGAGATATCCCTCACTCACAAGCCAGCATTAAAAAGGCGGAGATGATTTTGGACTATGCCCCTGAGTACGATGCACGAACGGGTTTCGAACGAGTAGCGGAGTGGTACTTTGAGAGCTTGAAGTAGTTCATAGTTAAGTGTTATTTAAAACAACAAACCCTTCACCCTTTGGCGGACTTTTAATGTGAATGATATGATGGGGAATGGGGTTGGAGTTTTGTTGGGGGTAGTAGTTTGGGTTCTTTTTATAAACAATAATATAATTAATAAATATTTAGAGCTTATTTCTTAACTTTATTCTTTACACAAAAAACATGAAAGTAATTATTTTAGCAGGAGGATACGGTTCCCGACTGGGCCATGTATCAGAATTAATTCCCAAACCCATGGTGGAAGTGGGAGGAAGACCCATAATTTGGCATATAATGAAAATTTATGCGGAATATGGTTATAATGAATTTGTAATTGCATTGGGCTATAAAGCAAATGTAATTAAAGATTATTTTTATAAATTGCAGTCTTATAATAGTGATTTTACAGTGGATACAGAAACTGGAGAAGTTACTTACCACAATGGTTTATCTGACAAATGGAAAGTTACTCTAGTTGATACGGGAGTAGATACTTTAAAGGGAGGTCGTATTAAACGTTTAGAAAAGTATTTAGATGAAGTAAATATGCTTACCTACGGTGATGGAGTGGCCAATGTGGATATTAAGGAATTAGTTGATTACCACTCTAAGCATGGTAAAAAAGTAACCATTACAGGAGTAAAACCCCCTTCTATGTTTGGTGAAGTTATTGAACAAAATGGTTTAGTACTCTCTTTTGAAGAAAAACCACAAACTAGCAAAGGTTTGATTAATGGCGGATTTATGGTTTTTAATAAATCTATTTTAGATTACTTAACTACGGATGTAAAATGCGATTTTGAATTTGGACCGTTGGAAAAATTAGCCGTAGAAGGAGAAGTAATGACCTATAAGCATAATGGATTCTGGGAGTGCGCTGACACAGTGCGTGATGTAAATCATTTGAATAAGCTTTGGAATTCAGGAAAAGCACAATGGAAGATATGGAAATAGACGCTTATCTAAAGATCTTTAAAGGAAAGAAAGTACTTATAACCGGGCATACTGGTTTTAAAGGGTCTTGGCTTTCTATTTGGTTACACCATTTGGGGGCTCAGGTAGTTGGTATTTCTCTTGACCCAAAAACAAATCAAGATAACTTTGTTTTATCTAAAATAGGAGACCAAATAACTGACTATAGAGCTGATATTCGGAATCTTGATGAAATACAGCCTATAGTTGAAAAAGAACAACCTGAAATTCTATTTCATTTGGCGGCTCAGCCTATAGTGCTCGATAGCTATACTGACCCTGTTTATACATTTAAAACCAATGTGATGGGTACGGTTAATCTATTGGAGGCTTTTAGAAACTCCAAAAGTTTGAAAACAGGTGTTTTTATTACAACAGATAAGTGTTATGAAAATGTAGAAAAGGACTATGCCTATAAAGAAACAGATTCCATGGGTGGATACGATCCTTATAGTGCGAGTAAGGGTGCTGCTGAACTTGTAATTAGTTCGTACAGACGTTCGTTTTTTCAAGATACAGATAAGAAAATAGCCTCAGTAAGAGCAGGGAATGTTATTGGTGGAGGTGATTGGGCTCCATTTAGGATTGTTGTTGATATTATTAATGCGATTCAAAAAAATGAAATTATTGAAATTCGTAATCCTATAGCCACAAGGCCTTGGCAGCATGTTTTAGAACCTTTGGGCGGCTATTTACTCTTAGCTGCAAAGATGATGAAAGAGCGAAAGTTTGATGAAGCTTGGAATTTTGGACCTGAAAAAGAGAACATTGTTACTGTTAGAGAGCTCTTAGATAAAACAATTGCAGCATACGGGCAAGGGGAATGGAAGGATGTTTCTGAAAAAGAAAAACTACATGAAGCAAAACTACTCTCTTTGGATATTACAAAAGCCAAAACGCAACTCAATTGGCATCCTGTATTAAACCTTGATGAGACAATTGAATATACAGTCGATTGGTATAAAAGATATAAATCTGAAGATGTATTTGATTTATGCCTAGAGCAAATTACTGATTATATGACTTTATGGAAAAATGATAGCAGTTTAATTTAGTAATTTAAAAACGTGCGTAGAAAGCATGAAAATTATTTATTGATAACTTACTGAAGAAATATTATGGGAAAATTAAAAATATCACCTTTAAGGCTTAATGGTACTTATGTTATAGAAACAAATCCATTTGAAGATTCTCGCGGAATTTTTGCTCGATTTTTTTGTCAAAAGGAGATGGAAGAGTTATTAGAAGGTAAACAGATAGTTAATGCTAATTTTTCTAAAAATTATAAAAAAGGGGCTGTAAGAGGTTTACACTACCAAAGTTCACCTTATGCAGAAATGAAAATGCCACGTTGCATAAAAGGAAGAGTTTTAGATATATTTGTTGATGTGCGAAGAGATTCACCAACTTTTTTGCAATGGGATACTATTGAGTTAACTTCTGAAAACATGAAAATGGTAGTAATTCCAGAAGGTTTTGCTCATGGATTTCAATCTTTAGAGGATGATTCAGAAATTATGTATTTAACTACTCAATTCTTCTCAGGAGAATATGAGGGAGCTTTAAATATTAAAGATCCTAGATTAAATATTAATTTGCCACTCCCTATATCTGATATATCTTCTAGAGACAATATTCATCCTTTTATTGAAGATACTGGATTTAAAGGTATAATTATTTAACAATTATTATATGAAAAAAGCTATTATAACAGGAGCAACAGGGCTTGTCGGTTTGGCTGTTGCAAAGTATTTATCAAAACAAGGAATTGGTGTTTTGTGTTTGGGTAGGAAACAATTAGGCAATTTAGAGATAAACAATAAATTTGGTTCAAATAATATTGATTATCTAGATATAAATATGGAAAATATACTTTCCTTGCCAGAAGAAATTAATAAAATAGGTTGGTTAACAGGTGATTCTTGTGTGTTTTATAATTTTGCATGGGGAGGTTGTGATAAATTGACAGATGGTGAATTTCAAGATCAATTTAATAATGCTATATATAGCTCAAAAGCTGTATTAGTAGCTAAGAAGTTAGGATGCATTAAGTTTGTCAATGTTGGATCTCTTGAGGAAACTTTTGCGGAAGGATTTATTAAGAATGTAGAAAAGGATACACCATACATTTCTTCACAAACTAACTATGCAATATCTAAACTGGCTTCTCGAGATATGTGTAAAATGGTTTCATACCTTGAAAAAATTGACTATATACATACAAGATTGTCTGTGCCCTTAGATATGAATTTAAGAAATGGAGGGTATATTAGTTCTGTATTGTCTAAAATATATGAACATAAAACTTACGAAAAACCCAATAATCCTCAATTGTTTGATATGATTTTTACAGAGGACGTTGCTAAAGCATACTATTTAATAGGAATAAAAGGAAAAAATAAGGCGGATTATTTTATTGGAACTTCTCATCCTAAAACACTATACCAGTATTTTGAACTTTTTGAACAAACAGTAAAAGGGATAATTGATAGCAAATTTGACAATAATAGTAAATTGGATAATGGAATTTTTAGTACTGATAAACTATTAAATGATACTGGATTTGAAATTAGTAACAATTTTGAAGATATTATTAAAACATTGGATAGGTCATGAAGAAAGCAATTGTAACTGGTGCCACAGGATATATAGGCTCTGTATTTGTGG
>WGCS01000197.1 GCA_015493685.1 Bacteroidales bacterium | reverse complement strand
TATATTTCATCACCTTATGCATGGAATCGAGACGTAGATAATGCTGTCACCCCAGGCACCTCAAATAATGTTAATCTCTACTGCCTAGCCAAAAGCTGGGTGCGCCCAAGGTTTATTAATACTAATCCTGATGTTAATAATGTGGATGTGTTTGATATCGGTTATGGTATTGGTGGCCCAGAAGCAGGAGTTATATTAAATAACTTGATTGGTCAAACTGACACTATAATGCCATGGATTTACAAAACCTGGAGTGGTAAATACAAATATGGTTTACAAAAGCCCTCATTTACACATAAAGTAAAAGGCAAGCTCACACGCAATGGAGTAACCACAGAGGTAGAGATTGAATATTTTGCACCACCCTTTGATACTAGTATTGTTGAAATACGGTATTAAGAAAACAGTAAAACAAATTATTATGAAAAAGATAGCGATAGTAATATTAGTATTGGAAATAGCTTTTAGTTATTCTTGTAAGAAAGGAGGACAAATGGTTCAAACCACAATTAATGGGCAATTACGTACAAACGGTACAAATGATAAAATAATAATCTCAGCAGAAATAGCTCGTCCACAAGTAAAACTATACGAACAAAAAGACGGCCCGGATATTTATGCAAACGGATTTAAGGAGATAGCCTCTGTTACAGTTGATAAAAATGCAAGGTATAGCTTTGATATTAAACTTAATGAAAGAAATGTATATTTTATTGGTTTTAGGAATTTAGATACAACTATTTATATTTCAGCACCAGACTCATGGTCTGTGCATGATGAAACTAAGCGTTTTAATTATATAACCCCAGGCACCTCAAATAATGTTAATCTCTACTGCCTAGCCAAAAGCTGGGTGCGCCCAAGGTTTATTAATACTAATCCTGACCCTAATAATGTAGATGTGTTTGAATATAGAGGAGGGTTACCTTGTAATAATTGTGGTTCAAGTGGGTTACCACCAATATTTCATGGACCAGTGGATTCTACACTTTACTGGGTTGGTAAAACCTGGAGCGGAACATATAAATATGGAGTACAAAAGCCATCGTATGCTCATACAGTAGAAGGTAAACTCACCCGTAATGGAGTAACCAGAGATACAAGTATTATTTATACCGTTCCACCTTTTGATACTACTGTGGTTGAAATACGGTATTAAATATAAATTTAATTGCCAGCCCTCGCAGCACAAGATATTTTTAAGGTTGCAACATGCTATTATCTTTTGGTAACCAGCAATTTAACCTGAATCATTGCAACTAAAATAGCACTGAAAGCAAGTAGTCCTTTGCCATAAAAAATCCGTATGAAAATTGGAAACCACTATTTTTTTAGTTTACCTTTGCTTTCTAAAATTAATACTTATGACAACAATTACCGAAGTTAGCACTAAAAAAGAGTTAAAGAGATTTATTGATTTTCCTTACAAACTGTACGAAAATGATTCACTGTATGTTCCTGATTTAAGAATAATGCAAAAAGAAGTCCTTGACAGGAAGAAAAATAAATTCTTCAAACATGCCAAAGCAGCCTATTTTATTGCTACCGGCGAAAAAGGCGACATACAAGGACGAATTGCAGCCATTGTAAACAACAACTATCAGAAACACTGGCATGAGAATTATGGATTTTTTGGATTTTTTGAATGCATTGATAATCAAGATACCGCCAATTTATTATTTGACAAAGCCATAAGTTGGCTAAAAGACCAAGGAATGGAAGGCGTTTATGGGCCGGAAAATCCTTCAACAAACGACACCTGCGGAACTTTGATTGATGGTTTCGACACTCCTCCATACGTAATGATGGTACATAATAAGTCCTATTACGATAAGCTTATTTCTACCTATGGGTTTGAAAAGAAGATGGACCTATTTTCTTACAAACTAAATATCAGCGACTTCTCGCCGAAATTTCTTCGTATTGCAGAGAAAATTGAAAACCGTCTTAATAAGAGAGGGATTACAATAAGGCCTGTTAACTTTAAGGATTTGGAAGGCGAAACAAAAAAATTGCAAAGCATTTACAATAAGGCATGGGAAAAAAATTGGGGCTTTATCCCCATGGACTTGGAAGAATTTAGTGAACTGGTGAAAGAGCTCAAAATGGTTACTTTAAAAGAACTTGTATTTATTGCCGAAGATCAGGGCAAAGCAGTTGCCTTTATTGCCCTACTTCCTAACCTTAACGAAAAACTCATCACCATTAGGAATGGGAAATTACTTCCTTTCAACTTTATAAAACTCCTTGGATTTCAGAAGAAAGTTAAAAGTGTTCGTGTGTTAACATTGGGAATTATTGATGGCTATCGCAATTCAGGTATCGACACGGTGATGTATTCAAAATGCTTTAAATCAACTAATAAATTGGGCTATATTGAAGCAGAAGCCAGCTGGATATTGGAAAACAACGCCATGATGAATCGGATATTAGTCAATACCAATGCAAAGGTATATAAGCAATACCGTATCTATGGCTATTCGTTCCAAAAATAGGAGCGTAGAAATGCCGGCATTTAAGATCCCAAGAGCAAGTGCAATTTCCCTATCTTTTGTATCAATATTAAATACAAACTAATGCAGAAGCAAACTCTATTAATAAGCGGAGCCACAGGATTTACAGGGCGATTTATTATTACAGAAGCGCTCAAAAATAATTTTCATATTATTGCCTTAGTCAGAAAAACAAGCAATACTACCTTCTTAAAAGAAAAAGGGGTTGAAATTATTATTGTTGATTTTCTGGATAAATCTTCTTTAATAAATACATTTCTTCACATAAAGAAGATCATCCCTCAACTGGACATAATAATACATCATGCTGGTGTAACAAAGGCCATTCGTCGCGAAGATTTCATAAAAGGTAATACGCTAATAACACAAAATTTTATTGAAGCATTAAAGGAATCAGATCTTATTCCAAGGCGATTCATCTACACTTCCAGTCTGGCAGCCCTTGGACCGGGCAATGCTCACAACTTGGCACCCATTACCGAAGAGCAAAAGCCAGCCCCTGTAACTTATTATGGTGAAAGCAAACTTCTGGCTGAAAAATTAATTATAAATTCAGCTTATATACCTTATATAATCATAAGGCCTACTGCCATTTACGGACCCGGAGACCGAGATACTCTTTTATTGTTTAAAAGCATTAAAAAAGGCATTGAGACTTCCCTCACCAAGGAAAAGCAACAGCTCACATTTATTTATGTCGAAGATATGGCTAGAGCCTATATGCTTGCCGCATTGCATTCCGGATTTCCAAAGTGCTACCATATTAGCGATGGGAACTTCTATACCAGTACCGAACTAAACGACTACCTTAAGCAAGTACTTCATAAGCACACTATCAAGTTATATATTCGACCCGGCATATTGAAAGTTGCTGCCTCCTTTATTGACAAATACAATACAATTACAGATTCAAGTTCAATTTTAACAAAAAATAAAGTAAATGAGTTAAAAGCAATAAACTGGAAAATTGACTCGAATAAAATACAGAAAGAGTTAAATTTCAAGGCACGCATTGATTTAAAAACAGGGATAGAATTAACTTACCATTGGTATAAACAACATGGCTGGATTTAAGATAAAAGAACAACTCACTGCTACTGATAAGAGTATTATTGGCTATCTTGCCATTACTTTTATCCTATGCTTTTTTCTCCCTGAACCAAGCGAACAGATAAAGCCCTTACTCTTTAGACTTGTTGCTTTTACTGCCATTGGAATAATTTTATTTTGGGATTACAAACAGCAATCAAGTGTCAGTAAATTCTTACACTACTTCTACCCCATTGTATTATTAGCCTATATCTATGGAGAAACAGCCCAGTTTAATCATCTATTTTTCAATACTTTTTTCGACCCCTACCTAATCCATTTAGACAAATTATTAGTTGGCGTAGAACCAGCCCTTTTATTTGCCAAAACCTTCCCTCAATTATGGCTTAGTGAAACCTTTTACTTTACCTATTTCTCTTTCTATTTATTTTCCATAGGAATACCTGCTATAGCCTACTACCACAATAAAGAAACGGCACAAAAGATTTTATTTATTATTATCAACTCTTACATTCTATATTACCTATTCTTTATCCTTTTTCCCACAGAAGGCCCACAATTTTACTATCATTACGGCGATGGAATTAGCAGAGGTTTCTTTCATAATGTCATTGTATTAATACAGAAATATGGCGAATCACATACGGGAGCATTCCCTTCCTCTCACGTCGGCATGATGACGGTATTTAGCTGGATTGCTTATAAATATATCCCCAAGATATTTCTTCTAAGCTTATTTCTTACACTCTTAGTTTCTTTTGCCACGGTATATATTCAAGCACATTATTTGGTGGATGTCTTTGGTGGATATCTCTCTGCCATTGCAGCAATTTATATTAGCAGTAAAGTATATTCTTTTGGACTTAAAAAGAGATTCTTCAGCTATTAAATCAGGCAGTAAAGTTATTTATTCATCATAGAACAATAAAACGCTTCGAATAGAATTTATCTCCATCAACAACTTGCAACATATATAATCCTCTCGCCAAAGAAAGAGAAAATGGAATCTCTTTTGTCTTTTCCATAATAATGGTAGAATACATCTTCCGGCCACTCAAATTAAAGATTGAAAGCTGCGCGTATTTCTCCAGCGACAAATCCAATTTTAGTACAAATTCTCCTTCCGAGGGATTCGGGATAATCATTAAGGTTGCCAAACTATCATTCTTTGTTGATTTTATTGCCATGGGACTTGTTGTAAGCACATTAGTATGAGTCCACTGATGAATACCATTATCTTTCACCCAATTGTAAGCAGCAAATTTCATCCCTTCGCCAAACCAAGGATTCATATAGTAAATTGTATGATTCTGTTTTCCATAAGCCAATACAAAATGGCCACCTCCCGAATACCACCCCCAACGTATCACAAAAGGCCTACCGGCAGAAAGCTCATTGGCAATAGATTGTTCACTTAATACTGCAGCTATCCCATAATTATTTATCCCGGCAAAATAGCTCAGAATATCTTTAATACTCCCACTATATCCATAATTATAATTCCAGTAATTGCACCCTTTTGTTGGATCATTGCAACAATCTACAACGCCAAAGTTATGCCACGAGGCTGTATTTCTAACATATTCAGCTATCTCACACTGCAATGTGGTATCACCATAATAGTCAAGAATACTCTTGGAAACACCTGCCCAGCACCATTGATCCTGCTCTTGAATATTTACACCTATATTCAGCATCTGTGCCTGAAGAGGCCGGCCCGAATACAAATAGAAAACTAAAAATAAAATAATTACATTTTTCATTTATCTAAATTTTATAATGCCAGCATCTTGTTAAGTTCCTTTATATCATAATACGGTTTCCTTTTCAACCGCTTTGAGGCAATGGACCGGCATGCAGACGTCAAGGGCAAATAAAGCTGTTGGCCCTGCTTTAGAACAATAAGGAAATCACCGCCAAAATGATAAGCCCGCAGTATTCCAATACAATCAACATTAGCACTTCTATGTTCCTGTATATCTTTTGCCAGAACTGCAGCACCGAAATCAGCAAGCCGCAAAACACCTTTATGTTCTTCGATGGTAAGAAGAGCTCTATACTCTCCATCAACACTTATTGGCAGCCTCCAACTTAAGGTATTTTGCCTCAACGAATCATCATAAATAACAAATTTCAAAGCCTCATTGGCTTGTGCTTTATAGAATTCCTCCCTATTATTAAATCCATAAAGCGATTCTTGTCCAACAGGAATATGGCTAAGCATTTCCAATAAATTATTTTGAGCGTAAACCTTAATATACTGAGGTTGACTCACTAAGCTATCTTGTGATTTAGCCAATGGTAAGGCAACTATCATAAAAAAAGCCACAAGGGAAGCATAATATTTCATAAGTAGTAACGATTTATTTTATCCTATTATATTTTACTGTTTCTCTGATAATTATAGAGCAAATATACTAAATTATAGTATCTGAATGTCACACTTATAAATCACCTTAAATAAAAAAAGGAAAGCCTCCACCTGAAAAAGGAAGAAGGCTTTCGCACGTACAAACCAAAAAAATAGTGAGAAAAATTGGCTAATTATTTATATCTTATAACTGAAACCCAGAGAGAAACTTCTTCCCAATCGAAAGGAAGAGTAGATATATTCTCTTGATTTATAGGTATAGTATTTTTTATATGTTGAATTAAATAAGTTTTTAGCTTTAAAGGAGAGGGTAATCTTATTTCCAAACTTCTTTTTAATGATAAAGTCCATTGTTTTGCGCGGTGCCTCATAGATATTAGGTGTACCTCCCTTAACGACGACAGCCAATTTGGGTCCACTGGTATTAAAAACAAGTCTGGCATCAATATTCCTTTTCTTCGCATGATAATTAATATAGGCATTCACGATATAGGGCGACTGACCATACATCGATCTGGTAGCTGCAGCAGAAGGATCAGTGGCATGAATAATACTTAATTCGGCACTTGCAATACTCACTATTGAGTTAACCATTGCCATATTATAGCCTATCTTAATATTCCTTAGTGCATTTACAAAATCCAAGTTCTTCCTAATTTCAAATTCGAAACCATAAACATCAGCACGACTGGCGTTTTCAAAGGTAAGCTCATCATTGACAGAGGTACTTACAAAAGTACGTTCTATGGGATTGATAAAACCTTTATAAAACAAATCGAAAGAAACTAACTCACCGGGTTTCAAAGCCCATTCAAACCTAAAATCTATATTATCAATCAATGTTCTCTCCAAGTTTGCATTCCCTATTAAAGTATAATCACCGGCGAACTCAAAAGAAGCATAAGGAGCCAACTCTCTAAAACTGGGACGAGCGAGAGTACGTGTGTAGGCAGCTCTTAAATTGATATTCTTTTTGGGCTTAAAACTTAGATTAACAGCCGGAAGAAAATCCACACCATGTAAAGTACCCACCGGATTATCCAACTTGGCACTTTGTAAAAATATATCAGTAGTTTCCATTCTCAGCCCATAAACAGCCCTAAATTTTTCTCCAATTTGTTGATCTGTCAAAGCATAAACCGCCATTAAATTCTGATAGGCACTGTAAGTATTGGAAATCTGTGTAGCATCCTGAATAAAAACCCCAAACTTTTGTGGATAAGAAGAAACATTAGTACCAATATTTGAATCACTTAAATAACTACTTACGCTACCCAAATAAGAGTTATTATCATCATTTACATCAAATCTTTTTTCGCTAAAGCGCCTATCTTTACGCATCAACTTAGCTCCAAATTTAAACTTCGACCTTATTCCAGCCCATTGATAGGGAAGGCTAAAATCCACTTTGGTATCATAATTACTCTCCGTCATAAAGCGCCAATAGCGAGCAGGAACAGCTTGCTTAGCCGGGTCAATGGTAAAAATGGTATCATCACTTCCATTCAGCTCGTAAATATTCGTAAAAAAGCGCAAATCCGGCTCATCTTGTTGAGAGCGCGAATAGGTTGATTGCCACTTTAGAGTCATATTATTCCACCTTTTTATTTTATGTTGCCCCATCAGCTGTGCCGCCGAGAAAGCTCTTTGAGAATATTGCAAACTACGGGTTTGGATATGCACCTCATGATAATTATTCCATCCCTCTTGATATCTACTGGAAGAAGTTCCGCCCTGATTATGAATTAAATTGAGCGTTATACTGGCATTATCGCTAACTTTTAATGAGGCACTCCCCAAGAAACCCCACAGAACGTAGTCCACGCCTCTACTATCTTTATATTGTAAGTCTTTCTGTAAAAAAGGCGAATTGGAACTCGTCAAAGAGTAGTGCCCATTTTCTCCATTATCATAAAATCGATAATCATGAGAATACGTTAGACTACAAAGGTATCCCAACTCTTTCCCAAACAGCGTCTTTTTATCACCAATAGCAAAATTAAAATCATGGTTTAAAGGGACTTCTTTTGTTGAAGGGGCCATTATTTTATTAAATGAAGCAGTAATTTTATCCAACTGTTTATCATTTTGATAACGGAAAGGAATACTTCCCCGAGCCAGTTTTGGTATTGCCCTTGTTCCATCATCAAAGCCCAAGAAATCGGTTTTACCTCCTTGATAGCTAAGAAAATTCCCATTAAAAGACGAATGCGTATTATAAGCTACAGACAAAGAGAACTGCAATAGAAATTCTTCGGGAAAGCGCTTGGTGATAATATCGACATAGCCACCGGCAAAATTAGCAGGCAGATTAGGGCTAAAAGTTTTATACACCTTCATATTGTCAATGATAGAACCGGGGAACAAATCCAACTGGATATTATTTTTTTCAGGATCCATACTCGGGACCATAGC
Source organism: Bacteroidales bacterium (assembly GCA_015493685.1). Classification (GTDB taxonomy): domain Bacteria; phylum Bacteroidota; class Bacteroidia; order Bacteroidales; family UBA1556; genus UBA6267. The sequence continues at coordinate 2,620 of WGCS01000197.1, read as the reverse complement.
GCCATTCAGGTCAGTACGTGAATAACGATCTCCCAAACCACGAACATAAATATATTTTCCATCTTGTACTGTAACGCCACTCACTCTACGTAATGATGAAGCCGCATTATTATCTCCATTCATACTAATTTCTGCCGAGGAAATTCCATTGACACTGGTAGCCGATTTTATTTGCATACTTACCAAAGCATTTTCTGTATTGGTAACAGCCCTTGCCTTTATCGTAGCCCCTTCAATTTGAACACTTTTAGACTGTAAAATAAAATTCTGCACCACCTTGGACTTTACTGACGACACACTAACTTCTGCCATTGTGGGAGCGTACGAAATAAAAGAACACACCAACTGATATTTTCCGGCAGGCAAATTTTTAATGCTATAATTGCCATTGACATCCGCAATTGCACCAGTGGAAGTTCCTTTTATCAATACGTTAGCTCCTATTAAAGCCTCACCGGTATTTTTATCTACAATACTACCATAAATTTCTGACTGAGCTAATGACTGATAATAGCAGAAAACTATAATAATAAATGCTATAGCTATTTTTCTCATTTTGAATTTTTATTTGCAATGTACGTGAATTTAAAAAAAATTGGATTGCCGAATTTTCTCAGTTTCGACAATCCCTCTCAAATAATGGTATAGTTGTCTTTAATGGTATAGCAAAGTCCATGATTTAGCCCAATTTATTCCATTGGGGTTAATGGCACCTTTGTAATTAACACTTTCGAAATCGCTGGGATAAGCAGCCATATTATTGGATACGTTGATGGTAGGCACCGCATTAAAACTAAAATTTCCTGAAGTTGGATAGGTAAGTCCCGGATCAACATCTACCGTATTATGAGCACCACTAATATAGGCGGCCAACTCATTTTCAGCAGTAGTTTTATCGGCAGAAGACACTCCTGTTTTAGCTTTTATGGTAAATATACCTAGATTGGTATTATCCGCAATATCATAAAAGATATTATTCTCTACTTTTAGCTGACCCTCTTTAAATCTTTTGTAGCTGGAAGAAGCATTCAAATTTTCCTTGAGTTCTATATCCACCCCTTTATGCTGATTTACAAAAATACAATTGTAGAAAGAGCCTCCACCATTGGCACGAAAAGTAAGGGTATGTGTACCTTTAACTCCACGCCCGATAAGAGTAGCATTATAAACTGTACCTCCGCCCAGAGGAGTGCCATCTTCCGGTAAATCGGCACCATCCAACTCCCCCAATCGATCACCTGAATCAGGGTCTTGCACTCCCAACCAGAACTGTCCCTTTCCTGTATATCCTTGATCCCAATCGAAAGCGTCATCTTTACAGTACGCAGAAATCAGCCATTTGGTATGCACTGTCCCCCCAAACCATTCATAGCCATCATCATTATTAGCATATACCTCAATATGTTCCACGGTAGTACCATCGCCTATCGCCCCAAAAGTCAATCCATTAATTTCGTTATTGGCACCAATATTAGTCCCACCATGTCGAATTGAAATATACTTAAGTACGCCGGAATTATCATGATCGTCACTACCACCATATTCACCACGTGGCTCTGTGGTTGGAATTCCTTCAATATTTTTCTTGTTGGGAACTGTATTAATTTTTGCATTCCCCAAAAGAATCAAACCACCCCAAAGTCCACGTGCAGTTCTAGACACACTACCTTTAAGGTCATCGGCTTCGGCAGTAAAAATTATCGGCTTTTGTACTGTTCCAACAGCCCTAATTTTAGCCCCACGGGCAACAATTAAAGCACTTGCATTTTCTCCCTGTCCCGGTTTGGCTTTAATAATTGTTCCCGGCTCAATCGTTAACGTTTGCCCTTTATTTACAAATACAAACCTATTGAGCACCCATATTTTATCTGCCGTAAGCGTTTTGTTTCCGGTACCTTCACCATGATCTGTAATGGTAATAGTATTGCCCGAAGCAACATATTCCGTTGCTTTACCTCCTGGCTTAATAGGCTTATCCGGATTCGTTTTTTTACATGAGAACACTGTTAATCCCAAGACTAAAATCGAAATTGTTAAAGCGAATACTTTCATTTTCATAATTGTAGATTTTTTTGTTTTGTGTATAATTAAATTATTTCGGATGCAAATAAAAGGAGGAAAATCGTTCTTTATGTTATGGAATACTTACTAATCTATTATCTAATCATTACTCCAATATTATTCTAACATTATGCTCTTAACTATTTGGTAATATTAAATCACGAGGCTAAGTTCCAATTATTACAGCATTTTGTTTAAACAGTTCATAAAGACTATAAGCACTATTCTTGTTATCGATTTTTTTGTCATTTAATTACACTCGTATTGTTAGCAAAATATAGATTAGAAGACCCCGCTGGTGCGCGAATCCCTTCGCGTTCCATTATCCCCGCTGGTGCGCGAATCCTTCGCGTTCCATAATTCTCCCTCACTACCATTCCACCGGCTTTATGGTTTCTATATTTAGCACAAAATACAATATCTACAATTTACACTGGAACTTATTGTTACAACTCTTTCTTTCCTACTTTTTCCAGCAGCTGAAAAAGCAGGCAAAAAAGCCGCCGCTGGGAAATAATTGCTAAAAATTAGAAACTATTTCTAAAACATAAAAACGCCT
>WGCS01000196.1 GCA_015493685.1 Bacteroidales bacterium | reverse complement strand
CAATTAATAAATCCCAAGAGTATAGTTGTTGTAGGCGGATCAAACAACATCAATAAGCCGGGTGGTAAAATCCTTAAAAATATTATTGAAGGAGACTATAAAGGCAAATTATATGTAATGAATCTTAAGGAATCAGAGGTTCAGGGAATAAAAAGTTATACGAGTGTTGAAGCCTTGCCAAAAGTTGATTTGGCAATTATTGCCATTGCAGCAAAATACACTTCAGAGATAGTAGAGATACTCACACAGCAAAAGAATACCAAAGCATTTATCATTATTTCGGCAGGCTACAGCGAAGAAAATCACGAAGGAAAATTATTGGAAGACGCTATTGTATCCAAAATCAACAAAGTAGGCGGCGCACTTATCGGTCCCAATTGCACAGGGATAATGAATTCTAATCATCATAGCATTTTCACCGAACCCATTCCAAAACTAGATCCCAAGGGTATCGACTTTATCAGTGGATCGGGCGCCACTGCCTGTTTTATTCTTGAGTCGGGCATACCCAAAGGCTTAAGTTTCTCATCGGTATACACGGTGGGCAATTCGGCCCAAATTGGAGTAGAAGAAATATTAGAATACCTCGACAACAGTTATGTAGAGGGGAAGAGTTCCAAGGCGAAATTATTATATATCGAAACCATTGGAAATCCTCAGAAATTACTTAAGCATGCCTCATCATTAATCCGCAAAGGCTGTCGCATTGCCGCTATCAAAGCCGGCTCATCAGAAGCCGGAAGTCGTGCTGCCTCATCACATACAGGAGCCTTAGCCAACTCCGATTTGGCTGTTGACGTACTATTTCGTAAGGCAGGCATTGTTCGCTGCTATGGCAGAGAAGAGCTAATGACAGTGGCAGGAATATTTATGCATCCTTTTTTGAGTGGAAAAAACATAGCGATAATCACCCATGCCGGAGGACCTGCCGTTATGCTGACTGATGCCCTTAGCAATGGAGGTTTAAAAGTTCCCTCCATTGAAGGAAGTGTTGCTGATGAGCTATTAACTCATTTATATCCGGGCTCATCGGTGAGCAATCCCATTGATTTTTTGGCAACAGGCACTGCCGAACAGTTAGGTACAATCATCGATTATGTAGATCAGAAAATGCCCAAAATTGATGGGATGGTAGTTATCTTTGGCACGCCGGGTTTAGTACGTATTTTCGATGTTTACGATCTCTTAGACAATAAGATGAAAAGCTGCAAGAAACCTATTTTCCCTGTACTTCCATCCACACTCACTGCGCGCGAAGAAGTTGATGCTTTTCTTGACAAAGGGCGCATTAATTTCCCCGATGAGGTAAATCTGGGAAGAGCTCTCGCCAAGACGTTTTTCACTCCCTACCCAGCCCCTGAAAAGGCCGATATGCCGGATGTAGATATTGCACGTATTCGCTCTATCATCGACTTTGCTAAAGAAGAAGGTTATTTAAAACCCAATGAGATACAGGCTTTACTTGAGGCTGTCGATATTCCTCATGCAGGAGAAGCAGTGGTCGACACTGTGGAGAAAGCAATAGCCGGAGCCAATAAATTAGGCTTTCCTTTGGTGATGAAAGTTGTAGGACCCGTTCATAAATCTGATGTGGGAGGTGTAGCACTTAATATTACCAATGAAGATGAAGTAAGCGCTGAATTTGACAGGATGATGCAGATAAAAGACACCACAGCCATATTGATGCAACCTATGCTCAGTGGAACAGAATTATTTGTTGGCTCCAAATATGAAGATAAGTTTGGGCATCTGGTACTCTGTGGCATGGGAGGAATATTTATTGAAGTATTAAAAGATATTTCTGCTGCACTTGCCCCAATAGAGCTAAATGAAGCTTATCGGATGATTAGAAATCTTAAAAGCTACAAAATTATTGAAGGAGTAAGAGGCCAAGATGGAATTAACGAAGAGGCTTTTGCCAAGGTAATATACCGACTATCTACATTGGTATTTTATGCCCCGGAGATAGTAGAAATGGATCTCAACCCCCTCTTAGGCAGCAAAGATAAAGTAGTTGCTGTGGATGCAAGAATTAGAATAGACAAATCAATTTTAGAAAAATAATAGACCCATGATTAAAGAAGAGATTATTCAACGTGCAGATGAATTTTTGCAGAATACCAGTGATGCAGCATTAAACAAATACATGAACGAAGTGTCTTCTGCTCAGGGAGATATGGTTTCTTATGTTTTGGCAATGGGCGAAATATTGGATGATGAGGAGTATTTTAATAAATACATCTACTTTTATTTGTTAGTACATCGCGCTTATACAAATAGATTTCGCTTTTTCCCTAAATTGAACAGTGAAATCATACGACAAATTGAAGATAATAACCAACAATTCTTTACTGAGCTATTAGATAAAGAGCCCGAAGTTTTCGAGAAAGAGATGGAGGATTATATCCGCAAGCATCCCCAAAAATTATTGATTGATTTTATTACATTAGACCTTTTTGAATCGGAAGAATCATCTTATGATGACATCGGCTTACAAATGGATAATCAGATTTTCTTTTTGCTGCTAACAATCATCAATATCTATGAACAAAGCCTTGTCGAAAGCCAAAAAGACATGGATAAGGACAAATGATAATCGGTGGCATTGTATTCTCTCTATGCAGTTCTTTATTCTTTTATAAAATTAATATTTAGTAAACAGGTGATATAAATAGGCTTGGCAACAAATTATTATTATGTAACGGGCATAAGTGAAGAAAAATCAGAGCTATTATTAGTAGCACATATTTTATTAATTATACGCACCTACGCCTAATAATACAAGCTAAGGTATGACTGAAGATGAAACTATAAACGATTTAACAATAAATAAATTTGGTATATATTGAAAAGCCCCAGGTGTTTCAAGAGCCGAAACAAAAGCATATACTTGCCATTAACACTAATTTGCAGTCAGAAGCAAGCAAAACATAAGCCAATATAAAAAGTCCATAACAACATAGTATTCAATAATTTAATTATGCTGTATTTTTTTCTTGCATTACTATTTTCAGTAGGTATTTTATTGCTTTTTAAAGTTTTTGAGAGATATAAAGTTCGAAATCTATCAGCAATTATTATCAGCTATTTTGTTTCTTCCCTATTGGCATTATCAATTTCGTATCATAATGGTAAATTAACTGAAATTGTAGGATTAAATGCGCTTTTGGCTGTAATTCTGGGAATAAGTTTTGTTATTGGGTTCATTTTTCTTTCCTTATCGACGCAACAATCAGGAATCTCCATAACTTCTGTAGCCTCTAATATTTCTATTATTATTCCTGTGCTTGTGGCCGCACTATTTTATAAGGAAAAAATTCACAGCTACCATCTAATTGGTTTAGTGCTTTCTATACCGGCGATATACCTTTTTTTCAAACCATCGAAAAGTGCCAATTTCAGTTTTCATTCCCTGCTTTTTCCAATTATCTTGTTTTTTATCAGCGGCATCAACAACAGCTTAATGCGTCAGGCAGAAAAAATTGGGGCAATGCAATCGCCCATGTTTTTTTTAGGATTAATCTTTCTTATTTCTTTGCTCGTGTCTGCTTTTTATGGTTTTTTCATAAAAAATATCAAGCATTTCTCCATGCAAGAGCTTATTATGGGTTTATTGCTTGGAAGTTTTAATTTTGCTGCCACCTATTATTTTCTTCGATGTTTAAGTGAATTTCCTTCTGCATTATTTTTTCCTATTTACAATTTAAGCTTCATAGGATTATCGGCTTTCGTCGGAATATTTTTATTCAAAGAACATTTCAGCAAGATTAATTATATCGGTTTACTTGTGGCTGCTATATCAATTCTATTGATGAATATTTCCTATTAATACCTCAAAACTGCAACTAAATATTTCATCCACGAAGTACCTAAGTTTGCACGAATAATAAAACACCAAATCTGTTAATACCATTTAGCAATCCTTATTCCCCTTTTTGCCAAAAGGGCAAATCCGAGGAGTGGGGATTAGGCAAGAAAGAAATCCCTCTTTGGGTTTTTATATTCAATTTTTGCTGGCAAATATTTAATAACTTTGCTGCTCAATTTTTTGCTATGATTTACGATATAGAAACATTTTTACAACAAGCTCAGCATATTCCTGTTATTGATGTGCGTACTCCTGCGGAGTTTGCTCAGGGGCATATCCCAGGCGCATATAATATCCCCCTTTTTAGTAATGAAGAAAGGGCTATTATTGGCACTATTTACAAGAGACAAAATAAGGATAAAGCAGTAATGGAAGGGCTGAAATTTGTTGGCCCCAAAATGTATGATTATGTAACAACAGGCAAAAAGCTTAGCAAAAACAAAAAGATTTTAGTTCATTGTTGGCGTGGAGGAATGCGCTCGGCAAGTATGGCATGGCTATTCAATACGGCAGGTATTGAGGCGCATACGCTTGAAGGCGGTTACAAAGCTTATCGGGCTTACATTCGGAAATCATTTTTGAGGCCGCAAGAGATTTATGTTCTAGGTGGCATGACGGGGAGTAATAAAACCGCTATTCTATTGGAGATGCAAAAAATGGGGCAGCAGTTTATCGACTTGGAGGGACTGGCAAGGCATAGAGGCAGCTCTTACGGTCAAATTGGTCTATTGCCTCAGCCCACCAATGAACAGTTTGAAAATAATTTGGCTGAAGAATGGCTTGCTCTTGACCAATCCAGAGTAGTTTGGTTGGAAGATGAAAGTAAGGGTATGGGTAGAGTACGTATTGTTGATGAGCTTTTCAATAGAATAAGACGCTCCAAACTCTTTATTCTGCAAAAATCTAAGGCACTTCGTATTCAACATTTGCTCGATGATTATGCCGACTTAAACAAGGATGAACTTGCTGAAGCTTTACACCGGATACAGAAACGTATTGGAGGTAATAATCATAATATAGCAATTGAAGCACTGCAAAATAACGACTTTAGAACAGTTGTTGACATTAGTCTGAGCTATTACGACAAAGCCTACCAATATGGAATTGATCAACGTGATGATATTGAAAAAATACTTATACCTTCAGTAGAATAT
>WGCS01000195.1 GCA_015493685.1 Bacteroidales bacterium | reverse complement strand
ATTCTGATAAGATTTTACTGGAGCAAACCAAATAGTAAACAAGATAAAAAGGAATTTTGGAGAATGGTATTTATGCTGATAGTGCAATAATTAGAGTGGCAATAATTATTATTTACCTATACTATTTCAATTTGTTCCAGCTTTTTCGTATTTTTGTCATATCACATAATTTTTATGTTTTGATTAATTTGTTTGTAAATATCATTATAGTAAATCGTTGCATCAAATTATCAACTTTTTTACTGTTTTTGTCAATTCTATAATGTTGAAATTATAGGTTTCACGAAACCTTAAACTTGAGTATCTAAAAGCAAAATTTATGAAATTAGTATTATTAAGACATGGCGAAAGCCAGTGGAACAAAGAGAATAGGTTTACAGGTTGGACCGATGTTGATTTAACAGCCAAAGGCATTGAGGAAGCCAAAAGTGCCGGTAGAATTCTTTTACAAAAAGAGTATACTTTTGATGTGGCTTATACCTCATTACTTAAACGGGCCATACATACATTGTGGTATGTGATGGATGAGATGGATTTAGCTTGGATACCGGTAAATCGTTCGTGGCGACTGAATGAGAAAAGCTACGGAGCTCTTCAAGGTCTGAATAAAGCCGAAACGGCACAGAAATATGGCGCAGAACAGGTACTTAAATGGCGTAGGAGTTTTGATATTCAGCCCCCTGCATTGGAACTTGATGACAAGAGACATCCTGCTAATGATATTAAATATGGTAGCATAAAGAAAGACTTGCTGCCGGCAACAGAATCGCTGAAAGATACTATTGCTCGCTTTTTGCCCTATTGGAAAGAGACCATAGAACCAGAGATATTGGCAAACAAAAAAGTTCTTATTGTCGCCCATGGCAATAGCTTACGTTCTTTGGTAAAGCATTTGGATAAGTTGAGCAATGAAGAAATTTTAGGGCTTAATATTCCTACCGGTATCCCTTTGGTTTATGAACTGAATGAAGAGATGGAAGTGATTACTAAGCAGTATCTGGGGGATGCCGATGCCATTAAAAAGGCAATGGAACAAGTTAAGAATCAGGCAAAAGCAAAAAAGTGATACCTATTATCAAATGGGCATTTACACTAATGATGTGTTAAGGATATAAAATAGTTATGGAAGAAGCGAAAAGAAAATGTTTGGAATGCGGCGAAGAAATATTTGGTAGAACAGATAAGAAGTTTTGTTCGGATCAATGTCGTAATACTTATAATAATCGCTTTACTGCTGTTGCTAATTCCTATATTCGAAAGGTGAATTATATTCTACGAAAGAATAGACGAATAATGGAACAGATAATAGTTGAATCGGAGAAAGATGTTAAAAGAATAAGCAGAAAAAGATTACTTGATAAAGGTTTTGATTTTGGATATTATACTAATATCTATAAGACAAAAGCAGCAAAATACTATTACTTTTGTTATGAATATGGGTATAATAAATTAGATGATGAATATTTTGCTATTGTAAAACGCGAAGAATATTTAAAATAAAGGTAGTTGAATCTGCCGGCTACCGAGATAAAAAAAGCTCGGATTTGGCATTTAAATACTTTTTATATTATGAATTTGGCGTTTACCCGTTTTAAAAGTAAAAAATTTCTGCATTAAAAAGCTATAAATTATCACTATCGCTGAGGTAAGCATTTTTGAAGGGGTAGGAAAAATATGAAAATAAGCTACAAATAGTTTTAGCAATAAATAGTTGAGCAATATGGAACCTCCCACACTAAAGGCATAGCGCAAGAGTTGTTTCTTCCCTTTAAGTTCAGAACGAGTGAAAGTAACAAATTTAGCCATAAAAAAACCGGTACTAAAGGTAATGGGAAAGACAAAAATAAAGGCAGCAATATAGGGGCTGATGGCAATAAAGCCTATTTTAAAAATCTCTTCGTGGAAAACAAAATGGTAAAAAACAAAATATAAAGTTATATCTAATATCATATTTAATCCTCCCGTAGCAGCATAATGATAGGTCTCAGCAGGAAGTAATTTCCTAAATAATGGATAGAAAAGGTCTAAAAACCCAGTTATCCCCTTACCAATTCTCTCTGCTACTTGTTTCATTAATTGATATAAATATTAGAATGCAAAAAAAATAAAAAAAAGCGTTACTTCGACTATTTCCTTTTGCCATAAATATTATTATTTCCCCTCCGTTTAAATTACTCAACTATTAGGGTAATAAACTCAGTTTGTCATAAGAATTCACCCATAAAAAGATAAATATAGTATTACTACGGTTTAATTGGTGTTCCCATTTTACTTTGAAATAAATTTCAAACATTAGCCAAGAAAGTAGAGAAAATATCTATATTTGTGCTATGCGAAAAACACTGTCAGGAATATTTATATTAGTTCGTAAAGCACTCTCTACCATAGATTTAAAAGTATATGCAATCTGCGTCCTTATCTCCTCATTTATATGGTTGGTGATGACATTGAGTGACAATTATAGTGAAGAGATAGAATTTCCTGTGAGCTATTCTAACTTTCCCAAGGGAATGATTCTCGTGAGTCATCCACCAAAAGTTATTAGCGCAAGAGTAAAATCCCAAGGTTTTGAGCTGGCTTCAGCAGCACTTTCCAATAGATCATCAGTGCATATTGATTTAAGTAAGATCCATTTAAAACATACCAAGTATGGTCGTTATGTTGCCGCTATTGCTACCCGACAGTTTAGATATAATATCATTAATCAACTGCAAGTAGAAAGTGTAGGTAAGGATTTTAAACCTGATTCTATCTATTTTGTTTTTGACAGTTTGAAAACTAAAAATATTGCCATAAAGTTAAATGCTCGTATCAATTTCCAAAAAGAATATATGCAATATGGCGATCCCGTCCTCACGCCTGCTATGGTAAAGGTAAGCGGCCCCGCATTAATGCTCAATAAGATCAATTATATTAATACTGATAGCCTTATAAGGAGCAAAGTGCATAGTAATATTACTGCTACACTTAATTTGATAAGTCATAATAGATTGCTTAAACTTTCAGAAAGAAAGGTGAAAGTGAAAATTAGAGTAGAAAAGCACTCGGAATTTGTTCTTTGGGAGAATGTTAAGGTTGTATCTAATATACCTAACCTAAAGGTGAAAACTTTCCCCAGTAAAGTTAAATTGATATGTACTATGGCTTTACCAGATTATAAAAATCTAACAGATAGTTCATTTCAGGTTGTGGCAAGACTTGATAGTTTGGATTTGCTACATAGTGATAAGTTAATACTAAAGATTGCTAAAAAGCCGGCAAGTGCAAACTCAGTTCATTTAAATACCGGAAGTGTGGAATATGTTATTGTTCACTAAAGTTGTTTTAATGTTCTAATTTAATGATGCTATTGGGCTAATTATATCGTTTAATAAATTTTTACTGCAAATGATTATAGGATTGACAGGAGGAATTGGAAGTGGAAAATCTACCGTTGCTAAGATAGTTGAACGATTGGGTGTGCCTGTATTTTATGCCGATGATGAAGCTAAAAAGTTCCTTTGGAATAATGAAGTAAAGAGTCAATTGGCAGCAATATTTGGAAAGGCTATTATTGGGGCCGATGGAGAGATTAATAAGCTTAGTCTGGCAAAGATTGTTTTTTCTGATGAACGAAGTCTAGCCCTATTAAATAATTTAATTCATCCGCTTTTACTGGCTGCTTTTAAAAATTGGGTTGTTAATAATAGTTCCAATAAGAATAATTATCTACTAATGGAGGCTGCAATTTTGTTTGAAGCAGGATTTGATATAGATGTGGATAAAACGGTAACGGTGAGCGCTAATATCGAAGATCGTATTCAGCGAGTAATGCAACGTGATAAAGTAAGTAGGGAGCAAGTTGTGGCCCGAATAAATAGTCAATGGTCGGATAGGCAAAGAGAGCAAAAAGCAGATTTTGTTATTCACAATTCCAATAAAGATATGATACTAAAGAGGGTAGTGGACTTGCATAAACAATGGTCACAACACTAATCTATTTTCTTATCTTTAAGTAAATTAGGACGCCTTTCTTTGGTGCGCTTTAAGGATTGCTCGTGTTTCCATTCATCAATTTTTTTTTCATTTCCCGACAGTAGTATTTCAGGAACTTCCCAATTATTAAAAAGGCGGGGCCGAGTATATGCGGGTGGCGCAATCAGCCCATTCTGAAAGGAATCGCTTAGTGCTGACATTTCATCTCCAATGGATCCGGGAATAATTCTTGTGATACCATCAACGAGAACCATTGCAGCCAATTCTCCCCCCGATAAAACATAATCGCCAATGCTAAATTCTTTAGTTATATAATGTTCTCTAATACGCTCATCTACACCTTTATAGTGTCCGCATAGAATAATAATATTAGTATAATTAATAGATTTATTTAATGTGGGCTGATCCAATAATTCACCATCGGGACTGGTGTAAAATACCTCATCATATTCTCTTTGAGATTTAAGCTCATCAATGCAAGCAGCAATGGGCTGAGGACTCATCAACATACCTCCTTTACCTCCATAAGGCGTGTCGTCAACCCGGTGATGTTTATCGGTAGACCAATCGCGTAAATTATGAGTATAAACCTCAACAATCCCTTTATCAATGGCTCTTTTTACAATAGAATAACCAAAAGGTCCTTCAAACATTTCCGGAAATAAAGTGATAATATCAATGCGCATTACTTAGGGCTATCTAGTTAAAATTGTATTATTTATTCTTGATAAAATTTACTAATCCTTTCGCTTCGAATATTGCCATTAATTTATCCGGCAAGGGATTGAAATTAAATATTTTATCTTCAATACTTATTTCTCCTTTCTCAAAATCAATAGCTACCTCATCACCCATTTTATAGGCATCTACTACTTCAGGGAGTACAATTATGGGTAATCCCTGATTTACCGATGAGCGAAAAAATATTCTATTGATAGACTTTACAATAACGGCTTTTACTCCTGCGTAGGCTAATCCAACAGCAGGGTGCTCACGGGAACTTCCACAGCCAAAGTTATCACCGGCAATAATGATATCATCTGTTTTTACATTCTTACTAAAATTTTTATCAAAGCCTTCAAACAAATAGGGCATTATTGAAGCAGCATCAGAACTTAATACTTTATAGGTTAAGTTGCCGGCAAACATCTGGTCAGTATTAAGATTATCGACATCCTTGTAATTCCATACCCCTTTGGATCTTCTATTTTCTGTTTCGGGAATCTCCATTGTACAGCTTTGCTCTTTTACATATGGAAATTTATCGTGATGTGTTTCGCCTCTGGGATCAACAATTTTTCCGGCAACAGCGGAGAGTGCAACGGTAGTGGGAGAAGCTAAATAAATACTGGACTTGGGATTTCCCATTCGACCTTTGAAGTTTCTATTGGCTGTAGAAATAACGGTATAGTTATCAGCAGGAATGCCTTGTCCTGTTCCTAAGCAAGGGCCACAGGAGGGAGAAAGTATGTTAGCTCCAGCATCAATAAAGACATCAATAATTCCTTCGTCAATGGCTTGTTTGTATATTTTGCGTGAGGCAGGAGTTACCAGCAACTGAAAGCCCGGCGCTACTTCTTTTCCTTTAATGGCAGTAGCTGCTTCACGTAAATCTTCTATCCTTCCGTTGGTGCATGTGCCTATTAATCCTTCATTAAGCAGGGTTCCCTCAACTTCTGATAATGCTTTCACATTGTCAACATGGTGGGGTGCCGCTACCACAGGAAACAATTCGCTTAGGTTTATATCAATTTCTTTAATGTATTTTGCATCATCATCGGCCCAAACTCCTTCTTCAAGATATTCCTTACCATAAAAAGCTGCCAATACTTTATCAGCGGGAAAAACAGCGTTTTTTGCGCCCATCTCTGAAGCTAAATTGGCCAATGTCATACGCTCCGATATTCCTAAACTACTTACTCCATCGCCATGAAATTCAATGGAATTATAATTAGCTCCATCGCTACCTATCATTCCAATTATCCACAATGAAATATCTTTGGCATATACTCCTTTGGGGAGTTTGCCATGGAGGTTTATCTTGATGCTTTCCGGTACTCTAAACCATGTTTCTCCTCGTTTCCATATACCCGCTGCTTCGGTACGGTCGATACCTGCCGCCATAGCGTTAAAGGCGCCCGCTGTACATGTGTGACTATCGCTCCCAACAATTAGCATTCCCGGCTTAGCATGATACGACATTATTTGATGACAAATGCCTTTGCCTGCGTCATAAAATTTTTCTACTTTCTGTTCCTTTACTATATCTCTAATATCTTGATATTGAGTAGCTAATTTGGCTGTAGTAGGAGGGGCGTTATGATCTAAAACAATTAATAGCTGGTCTGGATCGAAAACATTTTCTCCGCCCATTTTGGCAAAAGTATTCTTTATACTCGCTGTATTATCATGAGTTAATACAATTGCCGGCTTTTTGAAGACAATGCTTCCGCATTCCGCATCAAAAATTTTCTCTACAAAAGTTTTTCCTTTCATCGCTGTGTTGTTTTATTCATTGAGGCTATTTTTCCTCGTGGTTTATAAGCTTATTTTACCGTTTCAAAAATGCAAAAAATATTACAATGCGAAATATTTTTTTTATCATTGGCCAAAATAAATTCAATATTTGGAATACTAGTTCCTTATTAAATTAAATGTTTTGCTACTATGATTCCCTTTTTTATCCCATACTTCAATGCTAAAGAGGTGTTTGCCGGCAGGGAAATGAGAATCTATCCGATAGTATAAATGGTCTTTTTTGGGGTCATAAGCCAAGAGAATCCATTTGCCATCAAGACTAGCGCTATATTTCTTCAAGCCGCTCATTTCATCTTGTACCTTAAAACCAATAGTTGCTTGTTGTGTAATATTCTTGTTATTATAAATATTAATG
>WGCS01000194.1 GCA_015493685.1 Bacteroidales bacterium | reverse complement strand
GGTATAAACAAGCGTAGTATCTTTGCGCCCAATTAATATTTTTATTGTGAAAAAGAGAATCGCATTTCATACTTTAGGATGTAAGCTTAATTTTTCGGAGACTTCGGCCATTAGTAAAATGTTCCCTAGAGAGGAATATGAGTTGGTAGATTTTAAAGATAAAGCGGATATATATATTATTAATTCGTGCTCGGTTACCCAATCAGCCGAACGCAAGACTCATACGGCAGCAAAGCAGGCTAAGGGGCGAAATCATCAATCTAAAGTGGCCGTAATTGGCTGTTACTCTCAGCTTAAGCCAGAGAAGGTGGCTCAACTGCAGGTGGTGGATATGGTGCTTGGCAATGACGATAAATATAATATTGTTGAGTATCTGCAAAATCCAAATTCAGAACGAGCTACCGAGGTGCATGTTGCCAATATTAATAAAGTTAAACGTTTTGTTCCATCCTATTCCTCAGGGGATAGAACACGGAGCTTTCTTAAGGTGCAGGATGGCTGCGATCATTTTTGCACCTACTGCTCTATTCCTATGGCCAGAGGTAGGTCGAGAAGCGCTTCGGTGGATAATACCATTGCTGTGGCTGAGGAAATTGGCAGAAGTGGTATTCGCGAAATTATTCTTACTGGTGTTAATATTGGTGATTTTGGGAAAGGTAGTGAAGAAAACTTCTATGATTTATTGCTCCGCTTGGAAAAAGTAAGTGGCATTGATAGAATTCGAATATCCTCGGTGGAGCCCGAATTATTGACAGATAAAATTATTGAGCTGGTTGCCGCATCAAAAGTTTTCCTTCCTCACTTTCACCTTCCTTTGCAAAGTGGATCCGATAGTGTTTTAAAGAAGATGAAGCGGTTTTATGATACAGCCTTATATGCCGATAGAATACATAAAATCAAAGCTGTTTTGCCCCATGCTTGTATTGCTGCTGATGTAATTGTGGGTTTCCCTACTGAGACTGATGAAAATTTTAATGAGGCGATGAGTTTTATTGATACGCTGCCCATTTCGTATGTGCATGTATTTACTTATTCGCAACGTGAAAATACTTTTGCCCTGCGTTTTGATACGCAAGTGAGTTCGCAAGAGAAGAAACGTAGAAGTAAAGCCCTTCATCAATTGTCTGATCAAAAAAAACAACTGTTCTATGAGCAGAATATTGGAACTAATAGAAAGGTGCTGTTTGAAAATAATCGGCAACAAGGAATGATGTCGGGTTGGACTGATAATTATATTAAAGTTTATACCCCATATAAGGAAGCATTGGTGAACAAAATTGTTGAAGTGAAACTTGAAAATGAGTTTTTTAACGATGGTTTCCTGATTTTAGAGTCGGCAATGGAAGTAAATTAACATTGTTTTATTTATATAATTGAAATTAGGTATATCTATATTGCGGTATATCAATTATTTACAGGCTAGTGCAAAAGGAGTGAGTAACTTAAATTTTAAGTGAATAATTATTTTGCGTGTTTAAAATAAATAATTACTTTTGCAGCCCCAAATTTGTTTGATGAAAGAATTAGTTGAATATTTAATACCCTATAAAGGGTTAAGCATGGGGAAACATGAATATCAATTTCATGTACAAGATTCGTTCTTTAAAGCTTTAAAGTCTGAAAGTGTTGAAAAAGGAGATTTAAAGGTAAATCTAATTATTGATAAGGATAGCCGGTTGTTAATAGCGCACATCTTTATCAAGGGAACTGTTAAACTGGTTTGTGATCGTTGTCTCGACCTTTTTGATTTCCCCATTGATGTGGATTACGAACAAATCTATAAATATGGTGATGCTCCGGACCAAAATATTGACGATATATTATATTTGCCTTCCAATGAATATCAGTTGGATGTAAGTAAGTTGATATTAGAAAATATATTGTTGCAGATTCCTATTCGTAAGGTACATCCTTATGATGCTGATGGAAATCCAACATGCAATATGAAGCAATTAGAGCTTATTGATAATTATACTAAGAAACATAAAACAGACCCTCGATGGGATGTTTTAAAGAATATTAAGTTTGACGATTAAATAATATATAAATACAAGAAAGTTATGGCACATCCAAAGCGAAAAATATCAAAAACACGTCGTGACAAACGTAGAACTCATTACAAAGCAGTAGCACCAACTTATGTTACTTGCCCTAACTGTGGATCTACCGTACTCTACCATCGAGTATGCAACGAATGTGGATATTATAGAGGACAGCAAGCAATAGAAAAAGAAGCTATTGTTTAGAGTACTGTCAAAAAAATAAAGTTTAACAGCAAAGGTTGAGGTATGTTAGTACCCTGACTTTGCTGTTTTCTTTTTTTTTAAATTAGAGATGCGAATTTACTTATCATGGCTTTCTTATGGATATGTTTTTGTAGCGCTGTACCTATCAGAATTGTGCTTTAATCCATTCAACTGTAATAATAGCCTGGTATAGTTTGGTGTTAAGACATAGTCTCTTTTAATTTTTTGAGTAAATCAGAAATTAAATTTGGGAAGATAATATAGTATCGGTTTTATCTGTTTGGATAAAGCCTTTTTTTATGCCCATAATTTAAAATCCTAGAGTCTATTTTAGGGCTTTTATTAATGCAATATAATGGGAGGTAAGTTATTGCTATAAGTGTAGAATAGAAATAGTAAGGTGAATCAATGTGTAAATGCTAATTATTTATTTGTAGAAGAATATCAATTGAAAAGATTGTTTTTTTAGCCTTATTTATAACTAAAATATAGATTTTTTTTTGCATCTTCGCAGAGAATTAGAAAAAGTATATTAAAGAGTAGAAG
>WGCS01000193.1 GCA_015493685.1 Bacteroidales bacterium | reverse complement strand
TCCTTAGTTTGTTGATAAATACCTCTTAACATAATCATCGTATTTCTATCCTTAGGATCTAATTTATGACATTGTTCCAAATAAGGCTTGGCTTCCATCAGCAAATCAGTTGCATTCTTCATCAAAGCATCATATTTCTTAGTAGCGGATAAAGGCAAATTATTTGCATTAGTAATAAAAACAGCGGCTTTATTATTAAGCATTGCACCCAGGTTATAAGCGGCATCAAAATAATCAGGTTTAAGTTTAAGGGCTTTTTTATAAGCCTCTTTACCTGCTTCAAAAGCTTCCTCTCTTGACACTTTGGTAGCATTTGTATCGTTAACCATTTTATCATAATTAGCACCGATAGCAAATTGCAACTGAGCATTATTAGGGTCTTTAGCAGCAGCTAATTTAAGAATTTTCTCTGCTTCTTTAGCTTGATCTGACTGAAGATAAATATTTGCTTGTGTTAACAATAAGTTTTGGTTTTCAGGTAGAATAGCTCTACCGCTTTTAATTACTTTCAAGGCTGCAGCACGATCCTTTTTCCCAAGATATAAATAAGCCAAACTCATATATAGGTTAGCATTTTTTGATTTCTGCGTTACCAATTTAGAATAATATTTAATAGCCGTAGCAGTATCTTTCAATTTCTCAGCAGCATAACCTGTATATAAGGTAAGGTTTTCATCTTTATTTCCCAATTCAGTAAAGATGTTCTCGGCCTGTTCAAAACTATTTAATGCTTTTTTTATCTTTTTCTCTTGGAACTCCTCTACCCCATCATTATAGTAAAAACGGGCTACCTTATCCATTCCCAATTCTGGAGTTTGGGGAACGAGTTCTAATTTAACAAATTTAGGATCAAGCTTAAGGGTTTCTTTATATGAATCATAAGCTACTTTTAATAAATTCCCATCATCTTTAGCTTTGAAGTCTGCTTCTCCAGGAAAAACATAATGATCAACTTTACCATTGGATAAATAAATTACTAAATCGTAATTATAATACCAACGCTCTCCATTATCTAATTTACGATAATTCCTTTTGCTATTGGGTTCTCCCAATCGCTTCACTACTTCGGCAGCACTCACGCCTTTGGTTATACCATCAGTCATGTGAGAAAAGGTATATAATTGTAAATAGATATTCCCTCTATAAAACCAGGTCTTAGCTTCAGACTTGGTAGCATCATTCTGAATGGCTTTATCAATCTCTACTTTTGCCTTATCAGGCATTCCGTTTTTTAAGTAATTATATGCCGAAGCAACAACATTACTTTGTGCCATCGACAAATTAGCTGTAATGGCAAATGCTAAAATAAATAATAATTTCTTCATCTGTAAAATAATTAAAATGTTATCAGAAGCATTACTGCTATTGTTATTCCAGCATTAACAGTTTACTTCAAAATTAAAATAAAAATAATTGTCTTTTCTAATACACAAATAATAAGCCAAAAATACATAAAAATATTAATGGCCTATTATAAAAACTTCTGACAGTTATTAAACTATCTATTCATCAGCAGATTCGTTATCCTCTGCCTTTGTTATATTCTCACTAGCCGCATCAGCTGATTGCTCCGTATTTTCTGTAATGTCCTCTTCATTTTCAGTTACTTCTTCTTCCATGTGTGACACCTTGGCAACAGCAGCAATAGAATCCTTTTCTTGAAGTTTTATAAGTCGAACTCCTTGCGTTGCTCTACCCATCACTCGAAGTGCTGATACTGACATTCTTATAACTATGCCTGATTTATTAATAATCATCAAATCATCATCGTCAGTAACATCTTTTATTGCAATTAAAGATCCTGTTTTATCCGTAATCTTAATTGTTTTTACCCCTTTACCTCCTCTGTTGGTAATTCGATAATCTTCAACAGAAGAACGTTTGCCATAGCCTTTTTCTGACACTACCAGAATATCTGATTCTTCATTTTTCAGGGTAATCATCCCAATAACTTCATCCTTCTCTGCCATACTTACCCCTCTGACACCGGAGGCATTTCTGCCCATTGGGCGAACTTTTGCTTCAGGGAAACGGATGGCTCTGCCTGAGCGCAATGCCATCATTATATCACTATTGCCATCGGTAAGTTTTGCTTCTAACAGTTCATCGCCCTCTCTAATTGTTATGGCATTAATACCATTCTGACGTGGCCTTGAGTATGCTTCAACCGTAGTTTTCTTAACAATACCTTTTTTAGTAACCATTACAACAAAGTTATTCTCAATATACTCTTTATCTTTAAGGTCTTTAATAGTAATAAATGCTTTTACATTATCTGCTCTGTCAATATTTATCATATTCTGAATAGCCCTTCCCTTGGAGGTTTTAGCACCTTCTGGAATTTCAAATACTCTCATCCAAAATACCTTGCCAAATTCCGTAAAGAAAAGCATGTAATTGTGGTTGGTAGAAACAAAAATATATTCAATAAAATCTTCTTGCCGTGAGCTAGAGCCTCTGGAACCTCTTCCTCCTCTATGTTGATTTCTATATTCTGATAATGGAGTTCTCTTAATATAACCTAAATGAGATATCGTTACCACAACTTCTTCATTGGGAATAGTGTCTTCAATGCGGAAATCTTCGGCAGCATATTCTATACGGCTAAAACGTTCATCACCATATTTCTCTTTTACTTCCAGCAATTCATCTTTGATTATTTGCATACGCAACTCATGACTTGCCAATATCTCTTTTAAATGCTCTATTAATTTCATCAACTCATCATAGTCTCTCTTCACTTTATCCACTTCCATTCCGGTAAGTTTCTGCAAACGGAGATCCAATATGGCTCTGGCCTGAATCTCACTTAGTGAGAACTTCTCTATCAGTCCATTTCTAGCTTCTTCCGGTGTTTTAGAAGCGCGAATCAGTGCTATTACCTCGTCCAAATTGTTCAACGCAATAATCAATCCTTCTAATACATGGGCTTTCTTTTCTGCTTCTTTAAGTTCGTATTGCGTTCTTCTTACCACCACGTCATGACGGTGATTAATAAAATGCTTGATGATATCATGGAGATTCAACATCATTGGACGACCATTAACCAAGGCAATACTATTAATACTAAAGGAAGATTGTAAAGCAGTATATTGATACAACTTATTTAGAACTACATTGGTAACTGCATCTTTCCGCAATTCGTAAACAATACGAATGCCATTACGGTCACTCTCATCACGAATATCAGCAATACCTTCAAGTTTCTTGGCATTAACTAAATCGGCAGTTTTCTTAATCATATCAGCTTTATTCACCTGATAAGGAACTGAAGAAACAATAATTTTATCACGAGAGCCATGTTTTCCTTCTTCTAAAGTTGTCTCGCCACGCATAACTATTCTACCTCTACCGGTTTCGTAAGCACTACGCACTCCTTCGTAACCATAAATTATTCCTCCTGTCGGAAAATCGGGAGCTTTAATATGTTGCATTAATTCTTGAATACTAATATCATTATTATCGATATAAGCAATACAACCATTTATGCTCTCAGTAAGATTATGAGGGGCCATATTTGTGGCCATACCAACGGCAATACCTGAAGCTCCATTAATCAATAAATTTGGTATCCGTGTGGGTAAAACTGTTGGTTCTTTTAAGGTATCATCAAAGTTTAATTGAAAATCAACGGTCTCTTTATCGAGATCTGCCAACATTTCTTCTGATATCTTTCTCAATCGAGCTTCCGTATAACGCATTGCTGCCGGGCTATCTCCATCAATAGAGCCAAAGTTACCTTGACCATCAACCAAAGGATAACGCAAAGACCAATCCTGAGCCATACGCACCATTGTATCATAAACAGAGGAATCACCATGAGGATGATACTTACCTAGTACTTCACCCACAATTCTTGCCGATTTCTTATAGGGGCGATTAGAATATACTCCCAGATCAAGCATCCCAAACAACACACGTCGATGAACAGGCTTAAACCCATCTCTAACATCAGGCAATGCCCTACTAACAATTACTGACATGGAATAATCAATATAAGCTGACTTCATTTGGCTCTCAATGTCAACATTTACTATGTTGCCATGATTAAACTCCACATTCTCTAATTCTTCGTTATGTACTTCCTCACTCATTGTATAATTTTATAAAATAACATTCTTTACATATTGACAATTTACTGAAATAGAAATCATTACATCTAATTGGTATTTAGTAAAGTCAAGGCACGAATTTAGCAAAAAAAAGCCTTACTCTAAGCATTTTCATTACTAATTATTATAAACATAATGTTGTTGAAAAGCATTACGTATAAATGACTGTATACCAATATTTAGCAACAAGAAGTATTAATCTGAAACCTTTATTTATCTTTTACGGAATTCCAATTTAATACGGGCTTTCCATTTGGTTCAGATATGAGAGCTCTTTCTTTTCAAATAAATTAAATAGAAAAATAGTAAATAATGATTATACGTTGATTTATAGTAGGCTTATTTACCTATAGCCCTCTTTATTTAGAATAATTTAATTAAAAACAGATTGTTAATTACTCCACTATAAAAATAAAAACAGCAAAAGCAATTGTGAGTAATTTTGCAGCATATATATATAAGACAATATTATGGAAGCTAAATTTTCGAAAAGAGTCAAGGAAGTGCTCAACTACAGCCGCGAAGAAGCCATCAGGCTCGGCAATGACTATATCGGCATTGAGCATTTATTACTAGGCATATTAAGAGATGGAAGAGGAACAGCCATTGATATTATTAATGGCTTCTCCATTGAAATTAAGGCATTACGCCTATCCATAGATAAAGCAATTCAGGAGGAGGCAACTATTGCTGAAGATGAAGAAATACCTTTGGTAAAACAAGCCGAAAGATGTTTAAAGAGAACGTATCTTGAAGCTAAAATTTTCAAATCGGATTCTATAAAAGTGGAACATTTACTTTTTGCTATCTTGCGCGATGAAGATAATATAGCAACCCGTATACTTGAGAAAAATGGTATGACCTATAAATTGGCCGTAGAGGAACTCCGCACTTTAATATCATCCAGGGTTCGCAAAGAAGAACACCCTACTTCGGAAACGCCCACACCACCGTCAGACGGACCTGCATTTGATGATCCTGAGATGTCGAGACCACAATCATTTAGCAGTAAACCACGTATTGGCGAGAATAAATCTAAAACACCGGTATTGGATAATTTTGGTCGCGACTTAACTCGAATGGCCGAAGAAAATAAACTCGATCCTGTTGTGGGAAGAGAGAAAGAACTGGAAAGAATTTCGCAAATATTATCAAGGCGTAAGAAAAACAATCCTATTCTTATCGGTGAACCCGGCGTGGGCAAATCCGCTATTGCAGAAGGGCTGGCTTTACGTATTGTAAATAAGAAAGTATCGAGAATACTTTTTAATAAAAGAGTCGTTACTTTAGATGTTGCCTCTTTGGTGGCAGGAACAAAATATCGAGGTCAGTTTGAGGAGCGCATGAAAGCCCTTATTAACGAATTGGAAAAAAATCCCGATATTATTATTTTTATCGATGAAATTCACACCATGGTTGGAGCCGGTGGAGCAACTGGATCCTTGGATGCCTCCAATATGTTTAAGCCGGCATTGGCAAGGGGGGAGATTCAGTGTATTGGAGCAACAACACTTGATGAATATCGCCAGAATATTGAAAAAGACGGAGCTTTAGAACGTCGATTCCAGAAAGTATTGGTAGAACCTACCAATGAAGAAGAGACCATTGAGATTCTTAATAATATCAAAGAGCGCTACGAAGATCATCATTTGGTGAGTTATAGCGAAGAAGCCATAAAAGCCTGCGTAATGCTTACCCAGCGTTATATCAGCGATCGATTTCTCCCGGACAAAGCTATTGACGCCTTAGACGAGGCTGGTTCGCGTGTACATATTACCCATATAAATGTTCCTCAACGCATTATCGATATTGAGAAACTTATTGAAAAAGCACGTAGCAATAAGCTACAAGCCATTAAGCAACAGCGATATGAAGAAGCAGCCTCTTTTCGTGATGACGAGACCAAACTTCTGAATGAAATGGCTGAAGAGAAAAATCGTTGGGAAGAAGAATCAAAAATCCATAGAGAAATTGTTGACGAGGAGAGTGTTGCCGAAGTTATTGCAATGATGTCAGGAGTACCTGTACAACGAATAGCCCAAAACGAAAGCACACGATTGCTTACCATGGAAAAAGATTTACAGGCAATGGTGATAGGACAAGATAATGCCATCACTAAGGTGACCAAAGCTATACGAAGAAACAGAGCCGGACTTAAGGACCCCAATAAACCTATTGGCTCGTTTATATTTTTAGGCCCCACAGGGGTAGGAAAAACTCATTTGGCCAAAGTACTAAGCAAATATCTTTTTGACTCTGATGATGCCCTAATTCGTGTTGATATGAGCGAATATATGGAGAAATTTGCCGTTACCCGTTTGGTAGGAGCTCCTCCTGGATACGTAGGTTATGAAGAAGGAGGACAACTTAGTGAGAAAGTACGAAGAAAACCCTATTCAGTAATTCTACTCGATGAAATAGAGAAAGCTCATCCCGATGTATTTCACCTGCTCCTTCAAATACTCGACGATGGTATATTAACCGATAGTTATGGGCGTAAAATTAATTTTAAGAACACCATTATCATAATGACGTCTAATATTGGCTCAAGGCAGTTAAAAGACTTTGGCACAGGAGTCGGCTTCAATACTTCCGCTAAGCAGTCGGCCAAAAATGCCGATACGCGGCGTGTTATCGAAGGCGCTTTAAAGAAAGCTTTTGCCCCCGAATTTCTTAACCGTATTGATGATGTAGTATTATTTGATCACCTGGAAAGAGAGGATATTCACAAAATTATTGACATTGAACTTCAAGGACTTCGTGGTCGTATTACCGAATTGGGTTATCGCCTTACCCTATCGGCTAAAGCAAAAGATTTTATTGTGGAAAAAGGTTGGGACCAACAATTTGGAGCCAGACCTTTAAAGCGAGCTATTCAACGTTATATCGAAGATGAGTTGGCGGAAGAAATTATTAAATCTAAAATTAATGAAGGGGATACAATCCGAATTGATTACGATAGTAAAAAGGATAAGATTAAAATCCAGATTCGAAAACCCAGAGTTAAAAAAGTCTAGATAAATTTTACAGACAATAAATTTATAAAATGTTCTGCCAGCGAGGCAGAACATTTTTTGTTATTAGCTTAAATTCCTTTAGCTTTGCAAAAGCAAGCAAAGGATACTTATCTAAAAACATATCTATGTTGTAGGATTTCTTTTTTGCTACTTTTTTCTTTGTTAACAACATAGGAATGGAACTATTATAAAGAAAATTATTATACGCTAAAACCATAGAAAACAAGCATTATGAAAGACACTTATATATTTGGAATACACCCTGTAATGGAAGCATTTCAGGGAGACAAAGAGGTTGATAAACTCCTTATCCAAAGTGGATTACGGAATGAGAACATTCAAAATATCATCAGAGAAGCCAAACGGCAGAATGTTTACGTCCAATTTGTCCCCATTGAAAAGCTAAACCGAATAAGTAGAAAGAATCATCAAGGGATAATAGCCATAATGTCACTGGTTGAATATCAATTAATTGAAAATATTCTGCCATTAATCTATGAGCGAGGAGAAACACCGTTTATACTTATATTGGATCGCATTACTGACATAAGAAATATTGGGGCTATCTCTCGTACCGCAGAGTGTACCGGTGTTCATGCCATTGTAGTGCCGGCACAAAATTCAGCCAAAATAAATGCTGAAGCGGTAAAATCATCGGCGGGAGCTATATTAAGAGTTCCTATTGCCCGTAGCTTTAATCTTAAAGAAGATTTGAAATACCTTAAAGAAGCCGGGCTGCAAATAATTGGTGTTAGTGAGAAAACGGATATTGATTATACAAAAAACGATTATTGCCTACCTACAGCCTTAATAATGGGTTCTGAAGAGAACGGAGTATCAGAAGAGTACCTTAAATTATGCGATTCTTATGCTAAGATACCCATGGTAGGAGAAATAAGTTCGTTGAATGTGTCGGCAGCCACAGCGGTGGTATTATATGAAGCGCTGAAGCAAAAACTACATCAATAGGCATAGCACCGGCACGATGAAATCATTAAATAGGATTATAGAAACAGCGGCATTGCAAATTAAAATTCACTCATGGTTGGCCCCCTCTATCCTATTTCTTATTGCCTTTAGCTTTAGAATATTTCATTTGGATTTTTCATTCTCCAATGATGAACTATCCGCAATATTACGAACTCAACAGCCTAATTTCAACAGCTTATTGCAATATGGTATTCGTGTTGATGGACATCCTGCCGGTGTGGAAGTTTTTCTTTATTATTGGATTAAACTAGTGGGAACTTCTGAATTTTTTGTTCGTCTTCCCTTTGCTCTATTTGGCAGTATTGCCGTAGTATTTGCCTTTTTATTTGCCAAAGAACGAATTGGATTTCAGGCTGCTTTTTTTACCGGTATTAGCCTTAGCTTATTACAATTTCCACTACTGTACAGCCAGCAGGCGCGGCCCTATGCTTCCGGTATGATGCTTGCCATGATGCTTGCCTGGATATGGAGTAAAATTGTTGGAACGGTAAATAGTTATGGGAGGATAAAAATTTGCCATGGACTTTTATTTGCCTTATTGCTTGCCCTGAATGCTTATAATCACTATTTCAGTGCACTGCTGGCAAGTATTATTTTTATTAGTGGCTTTTTCTATTTATCAAAAAAATATTTTCTTGCTTATTCTATTTTTGGTGCATTAGCTGTTTTGCTTTTTATTCCTCATTTGGGAATTAGCCTTCAACAATTCTCCTACAAAGGAGTTGGGGAATGGTTAGCCAAACCCAATGCCTCATTTTTGCTCCACCACCTTTTGATTATTTTCAATGGTTCTTTGCTATATCTCGTTATAATACTGGTAATTACAAGCATTAATAATACTGGAAGAAAAGCCATTTCAATAAAAAACAAAGAACGAGTTTTGTTACTTCTGTGGTTTCTTATTCCCATTATCGTAGGCTATCTGTACTCCATTTATCGGAATCCTGTATTGCAAGATAGAGTACTCATTTTCAGTATGCCATTTTTATTCATGTTTCTATTTTCTTGGGTTTCAAGTAAGTCAATAGCCATGCAATTACTCCAATATATACTCCTCTTTTTCACCTTGGTGATTGCTTTATGGCTTAGTAATTATTATAAAGAATCTCATTTTATTAATATTAAAGAAATCGCCCTAAGGAGTAATAATACTCATAATCATTATGCTAAAAAATCCCTTCTTAGTATTGAACAATGCAATACGATAAAGTATTTACAATTTTACCTTAGAGATAGTAGTTATCAATTTGATCTTAATGAAGTCAGCAACGATACTCAGCTGATGCAATTGCATACTCTATTGGATACGTCCACAAAAACGAATATGGAATATATTGTTCTTAAGCCGCAAAACAAAATTGCACTTATGATGCTTCATGCTCAATTTCCAAAGCAACTAATAAGTTATTCCAAAGGTGAAAATTGCGCCTATTATCTTTTCTCAAAATCGAAGCAACAAATTTCGTTACAAAAAGATTCGAATAGTATTTATTTTTATAAATTACGAAGCGATTCTGTCGATATCAGTGGACTAGAATATTATAATATTATTGACTATAAAGCCTTATCTAATGGTTTTTATACCGTTTACTTAAAGTATAATTTTAATGGTTCTAAGGAGCGTTTTTCATCTTCATTAGTGGTTTCAATACTACGCAACAACAAAACTATCTATTGGTATTCCATACCATTAAAATACTTTTATCACAGGCAGCAATGGAGTCCTTTTTATTATCAAGAAGAAATTGAATTGCAGACAGGAGATCATTTAAAAGCATATTTATGGAATTCCAATAAAGGAACTCTTAAATTGAAGAAAGTGCAAGTAAAATTAAATCACATATTTCAACAATCCCATTTATATTTCAACAATGAAATTATACCACAGAATTATTGAGGCACAATGCCCTGCCAATGAAAAGGAAAATGACTTAATAATAATACACGGACTTTTTGGCATGTCGGACAATTGGCTGAGCATTGGCAAGGCCTTATCTTCAAAAAGGCGGGTAATCATTCCCGACTTACGTAATCATGGTCAAAGTCCACATAGTGATAATTTTAGCACAGAACTTATGGTTGAGGACATCGCCGAAATGTTGTTAGATCTCAATAGCAACAATCCAATACTATTGGGGCATTCGATGGGCGGAAGAGTGGCAATGAAGTACGCTTTAAGTATTCCTGATGGGGTAAGTAAACTTATTGTGGCTGATATGAGTCTCCGGCCACCGAAATTGAGAGAAGAACATTGGGCCATTTTTCAAAGTATGAAACTTGCCCCTATCGAACAAATGCATAACTTTAAAGAGATTGAACTATTCTTGTCTCAGCATATTCAAAGCAAGCGATTGACTCAGTTTATCCTTAAAAATATTCACCGTACTAAGGAAGGTTTCCGGTGGAAATTAAATTTTATGGCACTAATGAATTCTTTTGAAAAGAGTATTCCGCCTTTGGCTTCAGAAGAAATCTTTGATGCGCCAAGTCTTTTTGTTAGAGGAGGCAATTCCGATTATATATTAGCCGAAGACTACGAAGCCATTTATGCCCATTTTCCTCTTGCCATTATAGAAACTATTGAAGGAGCAAGTCATTGGTTACATGCAGATAAGCCCAAGGAATTTATTCATATTATTAACTCTTTTTTATAGTCTAACCAACAATTTACAATTAAACGATAAGATAGTTTAATGAACTAAAGCCCTATTCCTCTTTTCTTTTCCCCGACTACTTCCGCTTAGGTCAGTAAGGCCTAAAGGGTGAAAAAGAGGATTAGCGTTTTCCTCCATAAGTTTTATTTCTTGATATAGTCGTTGTGGTATTTTGGAACACTTCATTTTCAAGTGTTATTTATAGCTAACAGCATTATATTCAGTACCATCTGCCAAATGCACTATTTATTGTTGTGCTTTCGTTATTTATTTAGTCTAAGTAATTTACTCTTTGGATGAAATTTTTTCCAAGAGAACCAATATTCATCTGAAATAGATATCTTCTCTAAATCATTTTTGATAGTCCCGTTGAGATTTTTTCCTGTAATATCCCAATTGGTCTTAGTTGTGGTATCTTCAATTATTTGATTGTTTTTCAGCTAAGTACATGACAAAAAATTACAGCATTCCTTAAGTTTTATTAAATCATTGCAGAACAATATATTAGAAATGAAATCTAGACCATATTTCATTAAGCTTTTAGCCCTTCTTCCATGTTTTTTTATTTTTATTGGATTGAGTTTGTCAAGTTCTATACCCACAATGTAAGCCCAAGTGAATGCAATAATAACTAAAGCAAATAGTTTTTGCACTCTATCAGCCTGGGTAAGGTGTGTGTCTTCAAGATTAAATCCACTTGATTTCAAAGCCTTGAATGCAGATTCTATTTGCCATCTTTCTTTGTATAAGGTGTTTGCTCTTTGAGGATTGTTAAATGAGATAATTATTTGAAGTTCTGGCACACCTTTTTTATCATAGACCTTTGATCCAGAAATATAGCATAGCACGTTATTTACAAGGACAATGTTTTCGTGAAATTTAAATTCATTTATTTTAAGAGGATTAAAGAGCCAAGATGCTTTTATTCTTTTACCTGTTCTAGGCATTATAACCCAGAAATTATTCCGAGTTCTAATATGATACTTGATTCTATTCGTATTCAAATAATCTATCCAATGTTCTCCTATAAATTCTCTATCCGCTAAAAGACAATCTATTGTATCTATGCCAAAGAGTTTAATGTAATTATTTATTATATCTATTCTTTGCTGGGTTGATGAGTTTCCAGCCCTAGGTTCAAC
>WGCS01000192.1 GCA_015493685.1 Bacteroidales bacterium | reverse complement strand
CTCTAAAAGGATGAAAAATCAATACTATATTTCCCTGTTTTCAATTACAATATAAACGGTAGGTTCAACTATTTGGGGTTTGCTGAAAAACACATACGATATTAGTCTATTAGGTATTTATGAATGTATTCTACATAATAAGTGCAAAGTTTACGAGCATAATAGTGTATAATTCGTACAAAAGCATTGATAATGCAATATATTATTACTCCTTAGCGCATTATACCCTTATCAGGCAATAGTGTGATTTTATCTATTGACAAAGTAGAGTAGAGCTTCTGACCATATTCAAGCAGCAATAGAAGAACGAACTTAAACAAAGAATAAATACCAGAAACTCCACTAAATAGTACTGATTGAATAGGTTGAGTCAATTAACATTAAACAATACAGAGGCTAAGGAGAACAAGAACAATAATTCCAAGAGAGAATTTGAACAAAACAATAAGACCTTTCATTGATATATAATTTTATTGGTGATAAATTATTTATAATAAAACAAATTTAGGCTATTGCTTAGGTTGATATCAAGTGTGAAACAACCTGAATGACATGGGTAAAATGCTTGAATTTATTAAATCAAAGGAATGGGAAGGCTCTTTATTAAAGATTATTGTTTTTACAAATATCAATTACCATTTTAAGGCGTTTATAACCGCTTCGCTGCACCGGTGTTGATTTAAATAATCGTTTAAACTGAGGCTTTTGTATATTCTCCCAGTCTTCTTTTTTCATTAAGGCAAGCTCATTTCGTATGTCAAAATTAGCTACCGTATTGGGCGTAGCTTTACTATTCCACGGACACACATCCTGACAAATATCGCATCCAAAAATCCAATTATTAAGTTTAGGTTTCAAGTCATCAGGTATTTCAGATTTTGATTCAATATTCAAATAAGCAATACATTGAGTAGCATCCATAGTATAATTTCCCAAGAGGGCTCCGGTAGGACAAGCATCTACACATTTGGTACAAGTACCACAATAGGAGGCATTAAGAGGGCTGTCATTATGAAGATTTACACCAACAATAATTTCACCAATAAAGAAAAAAGAGCCCAATTTCTTATTTAAGAGCAGCGTATTTTTCCCCATCCATCCCAAGCCTGATTTTAGCGCCCAGCTTTTATCTAAAATTGGCGCCGAATCAGTAAAAGCTCGCATTACAGTATTTGGCTTTTTGGTTTCGATAAACGCCATCAATTCCTTAAGTTTATCCTTTATTATATAGTGATAATCAATACCTAAGGCGTATTTTGATATTTTGTAATAACTTTGAGGGTGAAGCTGTTTTGCCGGATAATAATTAAGCAATACTGAAATTACGGATAAGGCACCTTCAACCAATTTAGAAGGGTCGGTACGCTTATCGAGATTACGCGCCATATAAGCCATATCGCCATGAAAGTCTTTCGACAACCAGGTCTCAATGTAACTCTTTTCTTTGCTCAACTCTTCTATTCCTGATATGCCACAGGCATCAAAGCCAAGTTCAAGGGCTTTATTTTTAATCTGTTGTGAAAAAGAAAGCGTATCCATTTATAAATTAAAAAGATCTTTTTGGTCAGGCAGCTTACTCTTACCCAGATGAAGATAGGCAGCTTCAGTGGCTTCTCTGCCTCGCGGAGTTCGCATAATATAGCCTTCCATTATCAAAAAGGGTTCATAAACTTCTTCTATCGTTCCGGGATCTTCTCCCACAGCAGTGGCAATAGTAGTAAGGCCTACAGGACCTCCTTTAAATTTGTCAATAATGGTCGTTAAGATACGAATATCCATTTCATCCAAACCATTTTTATCCACATTTAGCGCTTCAAGTGCATAGTTAACTATTTTGATATTAATAGTACCATCCCCTTTAATCTGCGCAAAATCGCGTACACGGCGAAGCAAGCCGTTGGCAATACGAGGCGTACCTCTACTTCTGCGTGCTATTTCCAGAGCCGCTTGATCTTTGATAGGAACGCCAAGAATATCGGCAGAACGTTTTATTATAGTAGCCAAAACCTGAGCATTATAATATGCCAGACGAGAATTAATACCAAAACGCGATCGCAAAGGAGCAGTCAACAAGCCAGAACGAGTAGTTGCTCCAATAAGAGTAAAGGGATTTAAAGTGATTTGCACTGTACGGGCATTGGGACCCGTCTCGAGCATAATATCAATTTTAAAATCCTCCATGGCGGCATAAAGATATTCTTCAACGATGGCGCTAAGACGATGTATTTCATCAATAAATAACACATCATTCTCTTCTAAGTTGGTTAATAAGCCGGCCAAATCACCAGGTTTATCAAGAACAGGACCTGAAGTTATTTTAATTCCTACTCCCAATTCATTGGCAATAATATTTGACAAGGTAGTTTTTCCCAGTCCGGGAGGGCCATGTAATAATACATGGTCAAGGGCTTCTCCCCTCTGTGTTGCGGCTTTAACAAAGACCTCCAAATTTTCGACTACCTGAGGCTGTCCTTTAAAAGTAGAAAAAGTTCCCGGTCTTAACGCCTTTTCATATTCCTGCTCCGACGAGGAGAGGTTTTCAGTATCTGCATTCAAATATTCATTCATCGCTACAAAGGTAAAAAAAGTATGTATTCCAACGCTGCTTAATTCATAATAACACCATAAATTCAATATCCCGAAGCTTTGAACAAAATTATTCTATCTAAGTAGGGATTTTGGTGGTTCAATTACTCTCCTCCTCACTCTTTTATAAAAAGCTACAATTTAGACCATAAAAAATTGATAAAAATATTATATTGATATATGGTATTGTATATCAGCTAATAAGCGATAAAAAGGCATTAGCATCCAAAAAAAATAAAAAAAGTGTATTGTCAAATGAAAATAAATATTACATTTGCACTCCCGTTTAAGGGCGATTAGCTCAGTTGGTTCAGAGCATCTCGTTTACACCGAGAGGGTCGGGGGTTCGAATCCCTCATCGCCCACAATGATTATTAAAAGCATCAGCCTAAGGCTGATGCTTTTTTTATT
Source organism: Bacteroidales bacterium (assembly GCA_015493685.1). Lineage (GTDB taxonomy): Bacteria > Bacteroidota > Bacteroidia > Bacteroidales > UBA1556 > UBA6267. The sequence goes on along the minus strand of WGCS01000192.1, from coordinate 47,488 downwards.
CCCAATATTTTCTTTCAAGCGCGCTTGAAAAAGAAAATATTGGGGATAAAAAATAGCTTTTGTTTTTCTCAAAAGCGTATTTTAATAATCATTGATATGCCTCCCCACCAAGGATAGCCGCCTTTTTCAGGCGGCAATCCTTCGCTGCCACACGAATCCTTTCGTGTGGCTTTTAATAAAAAAACCATTAAATTTGCCACATGAGTTAGCTAATTTACTGAACAGCAGAGGAACGCGAAAGGATTCGCGCACCAGCAAAGGAAAAATAAACAATATATAAAGATTGATGTTAATGATTTAGCTGCCGGTATTTATTTATTAAAAATACAAGGTTTAAATAAACAAAAAGTAATTAAGTTTATTAGAATAATCGAGATACACTACATCGTTTCCAATAGCAGCGAATATTCTTAGGTTCATTTGGTTTGTTTATTGGTTTATTGGAATGCGATAAAATTGCGCACCAGCAGGGGATTCTTAGAGACTTAAAAAACACAATCTCAATCAGTTATTAATACTATTTTATAAATTATTGATATATAGGGTGTTTTTAGTACTTTTGACACTAAATTAAATACAATTCTTTTAACAGCTCACTAGTATTTATGATATACCTAATATTATGAATAATGATCAAATAGAAACAACCTTTAAGTTAAACAGATTGTTAATTGGTGATTCTAAGAACATTCGTTTAAGCAATAAAATATATATTGTGGCAAGTCTTATTGCCTTTTCAGCTGCAATTGTTGGGATTAGCTTCAATATTATTATATCTCTTTCAACTTTATTTAATCTAAGCATATTATTTATTGCTATTTCCTATGCTGCTTTCTACTTATTTGCTCGATTCAAGAATCTCTATTTTAAAAATATTTTTGTACTTATAAGCCAATTAGGCCTCGCAATGTCGTGGTATAGCGAGGGTGGGTTAAGTGGTCCAGTTATACCCTTATTTGTAATAGCTATCATTGTATTCACTGTAATTGCCGACTCAAAATACCACATTTTATATCTCTTAATTTCCATTGGAAATATAGTGGGTCTATTCCTAGTTGAGCAGTCAAAATATGGAAAATATATAGTACAATATCCCAACAAATTCTATCACGACCTAGATATCTCCTTCACTCTAATAGTATCAGTTATCTCAATTTATTTATTTGTTAGTTACATAAAAATGGTATTTGATAATTCGCTAGAAACGATTACAAAACAGAAAAGAGAACTGGAAAAATTAAATGAAGCAAAGAATAAGTTTTTTTCTATAATAGCTCATGATTTAAGGGGGCCTTTCAATGGTATGATTGTACTAACTCACTTAATGTCAGATAAATCTACAGGACTTAGTAAGGAGAACCTTCAGGACTTATCTGGAAAACTAAGTAAATCTGCAGAAACCACATTTAATCTTTTAGAGAATTTATTAGACTGGGCTAAAATGAATCAAGGAATGATTGCCTATAATCCTACTTCAATTCCATTGAAAAGCTTTGCATCAAAGCATTTAGATGTAATGCAGGAAATGGCTAATAATAAAAAAATCAAAACCACAAATAATATACCCAACAACTTGCTTGTATTTGCAGATAAATATATGCTGCAGACTATTTTAAGAAATCTTATTATTAATGCCATTAAATATACTGCAAAAGGAGGAGAAGTGTCAATCTCAGCACATAGAATTGAAAATAATGAGATTGAAATTTCAATTAATGATAATGGAATAGGTATGAGTGCAGACACTATTGCCAATTTATTTAAACTCTATAATCAAACGCAAAGAGTGGGTACCGAAAATGAGCCAAGTTCAGGTTTAGGATTAATTCTTTGTAAAGAGTTTATTGATCGTCATAAAGGTAATATTCGTGTAGAAAGCGAAGAGGGAAAGGGCAGTAGTTTCAAATTTACTTTACCAGCTATTCAGACATCTATTCCCAAATAGTGGGAATTACTAAATTACGGTTTTCTTTAGGTAAATTAAGGATTCGAGTTGCCCCGCTGCAAATCCCTTCGCATGGTTTACATAAATCACTATATATCTTTCAAAAATCCCCGCTGCCGCACGAATCCTTTCGTGTGGCTTTTAATAAAAAACCCATTAAATTGCCACATGAGTTAGCTAATTTATTGAATCCATACAAAATCAGATTGCTATCGGTTCGCGCACCAGCGGAGGGGTATTCAGATGGAACGCGAAAGGATTCGCACACCAGCAAAGGGAACTTCCAAAAATATTAAATTCACTTAGTTCTTTAGCTGTAACATTAGACCTTGCGTCCCTACTAACTTTATATGTTGCCATTACATTTCCTGAGGCATCGCGTACATAATAAGTAGTTACTGATGTTCCGTCCAAACTATAGCCATTTCTTGGTTTAATAGTTTTTGAAATTCTATTGCCCATGGCATCGTAACTAAATTCTAAATCTGGTTTTATAGGGTATGTATCCCTAGTGATACTTTTGGCTTTACCACTTACTGTCCATTCAATGTTTTCTATTTCTTCTCCATCATCTTTTATTAAATTACCTATTGTGTCATACTCATATTTGCTTGAATCTTCAAAGTCATCTTTATAATCTGTTATTTCGGCATCGCTTACAGAGACTAATTGATTATTAAGAAGTCTACCTTTAGCATCATTGTCATTATAAGCTAATTCACCTAGTTTAATTCCTGAATAATCATTTCGCTGTAAAGTGTGTATATTACCATTGGCATCATAAGTATAAGTTGTGTTATATTTTTTGTTGGTGCCAATATATCCTGCATTCCATTCATTGGAATTCATATTTAGTTCGCCATATGTTTCCATTGCAGCTATTCTATTAAGCTGGTCGTATTTATATGCCGAGAGTTGTGGTGAAAATGCTTCTAATCTCTTATCGAATAATGTTGTAACCATTGCACTAATATTTCCATTATACAGCTGTGGCGCTTTGCTACTTAGATCTTTAATGCTAAGCTTATTAGAAATTGGATTGTTTATTGATGAATTTATTTTTACATAATCTTTATCAAAATAATTTAATGAAAAGCCCATTGCATCTTTTGCTACCATAGAGTTTATTTCACTACTATTAGCGTCTTTACCATATCCTTTCCCCCAATATCCTTGGTCTATTATATACTCCAATTCTAAATGATTCAATTCATTAAATGAATTAAATAATCAAGCTTCTCCAATAATTTTCCCTTCAAGAAGTTCAACTACAAAAATCCCAAAGCCATTTTCATAATCGCAATTTATTCTTTCATATTTCTTAGATAGTTTTTTCTTATTCCAATTGGAAACGGAATTAGGAATGAACTTCATATTTTTTGAATCTTGGTAAACTGCCAACAAACTATCAATATCTTCATCAAAAATTCTTCTTACTTGAAATTTTTCTGTTTTAATAATCATACTCTTAAAGTCTATAAATTCTCTATTCTCGGATGAGTAAACACTCCTATAACTTCTCCAGCCTCTAGAACTTCCCAAGAATTGACTACATTTTCTGAATTACAATAACAATCACCTGATTTAATTCTTTCGGTTATTCCTCCATAATGAATTATAGTAAACATTGACTTGTCGCTTAAAGTTAATACATCGAATGATGTACCTTTATATTCCCTCCGTTTATTATTTTCAGACTTTACAATCATTACTTCTCCGTTTATTATAGCTTCGTCTATATACCCCACAACTTGGCAATAAGTTAAGTAAAGATATGAAATTATAATTCTCTAATATTTTTAGTTAATGGTCTTCAGACTAGTATCTATAATTATTATTGAAGCTTTAGAAACACCAGACAATTCAGCATATATTCTCCAACAATCGATGGCGCCCTTTATCTCATCGATAATTGCCTTTGCTTTGTTTATAGAAAACACATTCACCAATTCCACTAATTCTTTTCTTCCTGGATCGATATAGTTTCTAGCACAAGTAGTACTATGATATCCCTGAGAAGATGAAGCGAATGTAAAATCATATACTTAGTGACTATAGACCAGATATTTGCGCTATTAGTTTTCTTCCTTTAAAACAATAAAATTGATAACAATATACTAGTTTTAGAAAGAACATTCTTTGTGGGTAGCGTATTTGAATACAAATTGAAAATTAGTCGTAAATATCAGGTTTCATAGGTCTTAAAATACATTAAATCAGAAAGTTGTTAACAAGTAAATTGACTAATTTGTTATATGTAAAGGTTTTTAAGTAACTTTGACACTATTTAGCGAATATATGAAACAATTGATATTTACTTTGTCCGCATTTATTTTCTCTACACTTGTCTTCTCACAGAGTTTGTATGTTGATTCTGCCAGCACCTGTACTGTTACATGCAATGGAAATACATGGAATACAGCGTATACTAAACTGCAGGATGCTCTGACGGTAGTGCAGGCAAATGATACAATCTTTGTGGCAAAAGGAACGTACTTTCCTGATGAGGGTGTTGGTTTTACCAATAATAACCGACTACAGCATTTTGAAATCCCCGATAGTGTAGTAGTATTAGGCGGTTATCCAAATGGAGGAGGCCCTCGTGATTGGGTTCAGAATCTCACTATCCTTTCTGGAGATATAAATCAGAACGGCTACATTAGTGGAAATGCTTCTCATGTAATTTTTACTGAAAATGTGTCATCAGAACTGATTGTTGATGGTTTTACAATTACTATGGGGTATGCGAGCTACGGCTCTGTTACTTTTGATAAGAGAGGCGGTGGATGGTATAATAAAGGATCTGGGAATAGGAATGCTTCTTCACCCCAAGTGAGAAATTGTACTTTCATAAGTAATAAAGCAGAAGGCGGTGGAGCGATTTATGATGATGCCACCAGCTACGGCGCTTCAAGCATGAAAATTGAGAACTGTAAATTTATTGATAACAGAGCGAACAGCTGGGGTGGTGATATCTATTTTAATGCTCATCATCATGGTGTTAGCTCCCCAGATATAAAAAACTGTTCTTTCTTAAACTCATATAGTGGTGGAGCAGGTGGTTCTATTTATGTTGGAAATGGAAGCTATTCTACCGCTACTCCATATTTCGATTCCTGTGTGTTTGACAGCTGTTACTCTTACAATCAAGGTGGTGCTATTTACTTTTATTCCACTACAGGCATAAGCAATCCAATATTTGAAAACTGTATTTTTAACTACAATGAAACTAGTCTGAACCGTGGAGGTGCTATTATGCTTAATACCTATTTGGGTCAGGGTAGAGCTACAATTAAAAACTGTCGCTTTACTGGTAATATTGCCAGTACTTATGGTGGCGGATTGGCACTAAACGGATATCAGGGAAACTATGGCGCCGATATCATTAATTGTGTTTTTGATAAAAATTATTCTTCCTATCAAGGTAGTGCAGTTTTTAATTCGGTTTGTGATGTTTCTTACGTCAATTGTACTTTTTCAGGTAATGATGGTAATGCTGCTTTATATGCCAACTATTCGAATCTTTATATAACGAATTGTATCTTGTGGGATAACTTAGTTGAAGAATTAGTAATGGATACAAATAGTACTGTTTACATTTCAAACAGCCTAATTTTAAGTGATAAGTATAGATTGTTATGGGATGACAATCTGGGATTTGATGGAGGTGGAAACCAATTTAAAGACCCTATGTTTTCTGATCCTGCAAATGGTGATTATAATGTATTGGCGTGTTCACCAGTTATTAATGCAGGTAGAAATGACAGTTTGCCAATAGGGATTCAATATGATTTCCTCGGCAATCCAAGAATTTACAACAATCAAACTGTGGATATTGGCGCAATTGAATATTCGGGAAACCCAATTTATATAGTAATTGATTCATTGGATATTATGGAACATTATACTTGTTCGGACACCACGGCTACAGCAAGACTCACGCTAACTTCCATGGGTGGTGCCTACAGTATACTTTGGGATGATGCTGAGACAGTAAATCCAGCTATCTATTTGCAAAATATTCATAATAAGGTAGTTGTATCAAACACGAGTGGCTGTACCGACTCTTTAGAATTTTCGATAAACAAATATTTCAATGATCATATTTATGTTGACTCTGCTGCTACAGGTGATAATACCGGCTGTGATTGGGCCAATGCTTATAATAACCTTCAAGATGCTTTATATCACGCAAAAGCTGACTATACTATACATATGGCAAAAGGCACTTATTTTCCTGATCAAGGCTTTGCTGTTACCAACAATAATCAATATGAAAGTTTCAATATACCCGACAGTGTAAAAGTAATGGGAGGATATCCTTCCGGTGGTGGAGTGAGAAATCCAGATTCAATTTTGACAATTCTTTCTGGTGAAATACAACAGGATACCTTGTATTCAAACAACTCCCATAAAATTATTGTTACTGAAGATGTTAGTAGTCAAACTGAAATTAATGGGCTAGTAATCACAGGAGGTGTTTCAAGTGGATTTTATAATGTGGCTGAGGGTAAACGGGTTGAATCTTCTCCAGTTATTCGAAACTGTACCTTTAAAAATAATCAGATCTCTTCGAATGGAGTTTTACAGAATTATGCTAATTATTTTGGCAAAACAAACCCTTCCATTATAGATTGTAAATTTATAAATAATACCAGCTATAATGCGGGTATTTTGGTGAATACTTCTTTCTATTACACTGAATGTAATCCGTTGATATTGAATTGTATTTTTCAAGGAAATTCTAACTCCTATAATGGAGGAGCAATACTTAACTATGCGGGTAGCAACGGAGAATGCAAACCTAATATCATTAACTGTAGTTTTATCAATAACACTTCAGGAAACTATGGAGGGGCTATAGCAAACGATATCTACAGTACAGGCGTTTGTAGTCCAATAATCACCAATTGTACATTTTTCAATAATACTTCTTGGCATTCAAAAAGTGGTTCCATATTTAATGATGAAAGTAGCCCTATACTAACTAACTGTATTTTGTGGGGACTTGATTCTGCTCAGGTTATGAATACAAGTACGAGCAGTCCTACATTTGCAAACTGCCTTATTCAAGGCAGCGGTAGTGCTAACTGGAAAACCGCATTTGGTACAGATGGCGGCAATAATATTGACTCATTCCCTGCTTTCGTTGATACAGTCAACTTAAATATTCATTTATCAGCAATATCGCCAGCAATAAACGCAGGAGATACTACAGCTTTGTTTATTCCTGATTTCGATTTAGATTACAATCATAGAATTGCTACAGGAACTATTGATATAGGATGTTATGAGTATGGTTCTGGACCAATTGCTACAAGTACTCTTGGAACAGATTATCAAACAGCCTGCAACTCATATACATGGATTGATGGAAATACATATACAAGCAATAATAATTCAGCCATCTATATTCTCCCAAATTCAACAGGTGGAGATAGTATAGTTACTCTGGACCTTACCTTAAATCATAGCACTTATGGAGTTGATCAGCAGGTTGCCTGTGATAGTTTTGTGTGGATCGATGGAAATACTTATTATGCAAATGATACCATTGCCACTTATACCATTACAAATTATTTGGGATGCGACAGTGTAGTAACACTCGATTTAGCAATAACAAATAGCACCTATGCAATAGATGTACAAATTGCGTGTGATAGTTTTACCTGGATCGATAATAACACCTATTACACAAATAACAACTCAGCCAGCTTCACATTGACTAATGCTGTAGGATGCGATAGCGTAATAACCCTAGATTTAACAATTAATAATAGTACCTATTATACTGATGTGCATACCGTTTGTGATAGTTTAGTTTGGATTGATGGAAATACTTATTATACAAATAACAATAGCGCTACTTATACTATTTCAAATACTGCTGGATGCGATAGTGTGATCACACTTGATTTAACGATAAACAATTCATCAGGAACCGATGTGCTAGTGGCCTGCGATAGCCTGACTTGGATTAACGGAATTACATACTATTCAAGTATCAATAATATTACTCATACTCTGAGCAATGCTGCGGGTTGCGATAGTGTTGTTACTTTAGACCTAACTATAAACTATAGCACTTTCAGTACTGATCAGCAAATAGCCTGCGATAGCTTCACTTGGATTGATGGAAATACTTATTATTCAGACAACAATACCGCTTTCTATACTCAGAGTAATGCCGTTGGTTGCGACAGCGTTATTAGCCTAGACCTGACAATTAATCATAGTACAAATTGGACTGATATTCATACTGCTTGTGACAGCTTTACTTGGGTCGATGGCATTACCTATTACGCTAATAATAATTCCGCGACTTACACTTTAACCAATAGCGTAGGATGTGACTCTATAATGCACCTTGATTTAACAATTAATACAGTAAACAGTAGTGTAACACAAACGGGAGATACCCTTTTTGCCAATACACTAAATGCTACTTACCAATGGCTTAACTGTAACAATGGGTATGCTATTATTCCGGGTGAATCCTATCGCCAGTTTATTGCTACAGCAAATGGAGTTTATGCAGTGGAAATAAATGAGAATAATTGTACGGATACTTCTGCCTGTTTTAATATCACAGGGATTGGTATTGAAACAATTGAATATGAATTAGGGTTTCGCATATTTCCTAACCCTACAAAGGGTAAAGTAGAGCTGTTTTTCAATCGTGAAATTGGAGATGCAGAAATCATTATCATGAACTCTATCGGGCAGTTTGTATTGCGACAAAAGATTAGCTCTACAGATTATATTAGCACAAAAATAATAGGTGCTCCAGGAGTTTATTACCTTAGAGTAGTTGACTTGTCTGGGCAAACTCTTGCTGTTAAGGTAATAAAGCTATAAAAATACATGCACTTCTGAGCTTTTCAGCAGACCATAAATTAGATAAAATTTGTTGTAAGTCTCTATCAATAAAACTTAGTTGTTCTGACAGTCCATCCAACTAAATTATATTGGCTAATTTATAAAGAAAATATTTATTTGCGAATTAAGATAACAACTAATTTTGCTTACATAAATAAGTACTTTTGCACATCACCAAAAATGACTTATGAAAAACAATTCACAACAAAAGAAATTAAGTTTAGTAGAGGTTGTTTCTATGGCTGTAGGAACCATGATTGGAGCCAGTATATTCTCCATTTTTGGATTAGGGGCCACTATTGCCGGTCAGGATTTACCATTGGCATTCTTGCTATCAGGATTTTATGCACTTATTGTTGCTTATTCGTATTCCATATTAGGTTCTAAAATTATTTCCAACGCGGGCCCGGTAGCTTTTATACTAAAAGGATTTGGAGATAATGTAATTACCGGAGCATTAAGTATTTTACTCTGGTTTACCTTCATTATTTCTATCTCTCTATTTGTAAAAGGTTTTGCCGGATATTTCCTACCTTTAGTACACCTAAAAACTACAGCACTGTCAATAGGCATAGTTGAAGTAGGAGTAATATCTTTTTTTACTGCATTAAATTTCTTTGGTAGTAAGGCTGTCGGAAAGGCTGAATTTTATATTGTTCTCATTAAATTATCCATACTCTTAACCTTTATTCTCGCTGGTTTTTTATCTATTAATTGGACCAATGTTCAACCAATATTCGACAAAACTCACTCCAATGGTTTACTCAATGGTTCCATTATCTTTTTCTTATCATATATGGGTTTTGGACTGATAACCAATGCTTCCGAAAACATTAAAAATCCCAAAAAAAATATATCTCGCGCCATATTTATAAGTATTTTTCTTGTGATGCTATTTTATGTTGGAATTTCAGTCGTTACCTTAGGGAATTTACCCTTAGCTGAAATTGTTAAAGCACAAGAAAATGCTTTAGCAATAGCCGCCAAACCATTTCTAGGCAACTTTGGTTTTATTCTTATTTCCATAGGGGCATTATTCTCCATTTCATCAGCCTTAAATGCAACTATTTTTGGAGGAGCTAATATCGCCTATTCACTTGCAAAAGATGGTGAGCTACCCGAAAAATTTGAACGAAAAATATGGTTTAATTCCACTGAGGGATTGTATATTACTGCCGGTATTGGTTTATTAATGGCCTTACTCTTCGACCTTAGTGCTATTGCTATTATTACCAGCACTGTATTTACAGTTATTTATATTTTTGTTTTATTATCGCATTTTAAAATTTCGAAAGAATATGGTGGCAATAGAATCATTCTAGGCTTTAATATAATTGTATTATTCCTCGTGTTTTTAGCCCTAATGCGCTATCAATGGAATACACAAAAAAATGCCTTTTATGCCAGTATTATAATTTTTGCTGTTGCTTTATTAGTGGAATATTTATACCGAAAAATTAAACATAGAACCTTTATCAACTATAAATAAAAGGACATCAAACCCTAGTAGTAATTTTTATATCTCAACTTACTCAACAACGCAAAATTTTTAAAACTTTTCGCCCAGCACTGCGGTTAGTTTAAAATGCTCTGTATTCCCTTTTACATTAAACATTTCGATATAAATAACATAGATACCAATGGCTGCTTTTTGATTATTATCATCCAAACCATCCCAAATAATTTGTCCTTGCGTTCCAAGAAGTTCATTATTAGCAAGCGTTTTAACAAGCTGTCCTCTTGAGTTATAAATCATTATTCTAGCGGTATAATCCTCCTGTTTAAGCTTGTATTTTATTTGCAAATAGTCATCTATACCATCATTATTGGGAGAGAATATTTCAGGATCAACACTCCATTTAGCGGAAGAGATGCCTCCAATTTCTGCCTGACTATTTTTATAAGTTGGCGTACCTCCGAAGCCCTCCGCATTTTTACCCGGAGTAGCCGCTGACCGCCAATTATCTTTTACAAAACCTGATATTTTATGACTTATCCTTTCCAAACTAACACCTTCCGGATTATTTAGGAGCGCATACTGCATTGACTCATCATAATTCATTCCGTCGATAAACTGCAAAGCATAGGTGAGTAAAAACAGATTACCCGAAGTATTGTTTAGGCTCGGCATCGAAACTAATTGTACCATTTGAGAAGGATTAGGAACATAATACTGTTGCTCAACCTTTGCTGTAGAACTACTTAACACACAATAAGTTTTAGGAAACAGCTGAAAGCCTTCTGTAGTAATTATCTTACTATTTTCATAGAAGCCTGTTTCAGGATTATAATTGGCTAATCTAAGGGTTTTCAAATCAATAATTTTATTGGATTGATTATATAATTCCACATAATCTACCCCATTGAATCGGGGATTAAAAAGAACCTCATTAACCAAAACATCATTAGAATCAGCCAATTGTGATAGTCCAAATTCTTTACTTATCTCACTACTGATATTATTGCCAGCACAATCGGTGATACCTCTATGTATTGTTATTTTATATAATTTCCCCTTTTGCAACGGAGCGGCAAGTTTTAGCGTAAACGATTTGTAATCGGGAAAGGAAGAGTTTACTTCCAAGGGTGACCCCAGACCATTGGAAATTGTATATTGAGCCAAATTCAAAGCCGTTGTCGAATCAATGGTTTCGCTCCACAACAGTTTAATATGTACTGTATCTAATACTACAACTCCCTGAAGACTTGGAGGCTGGGTGTCAGGATTAATTCTTTTCACGGAATTGGTATATCCGGGAGTACCACCAAGGACAGAAACCGAGGCTGTCCAGTTACTAATTCCTCCACAATAGTTGGCAGGATCTATTTGTTCCAATGCCCAACCACCACTTTTTTTAGCATCATTATGATACCACGAATCCTTAAAACTAATATAATGCATCAGCCTATTGCTATCTGTCCTAAGGAGAATATCAGCTCCTGAATTGGTAATGGAAAATGAGGATAAACCAACAAAATTTCCATAAGGAGCCAATACGTTTTCATTACTTTGCTTAGCAACAATAATAAATGAATCAGGGAGAATAGTAGCCTCAGGAAGTACTCGTGTTACACTTCCTATTTTCAATGTCCAGTTGTGAAGATTCACTTTCAATGGAGAGCGATTGTACAACTCAATATATTCTGCATCAGGCAAGGCAACCACAGGAGAAGGATCAGCCATAATTTCATTAATAACGACATCACCTGTTTTAAGATAATATAAAATAAAGGGATAGGATGTTAATTGCATTGAATTATTATTCAGATCTTTAACGTTTTCCACACTCAATAGGTAATGTTGAGCATAGGTGAAATTTTGATTGAAAGTTAAAATCACTATTGAAGAATCATTGGCCTGACGGAAGGCAGAAATAGGATGTCCAATATTTTCATTAATTTGATAATTTTGATAATTTTCCGCAGAAGGTTTCTCCACTGTTTCATCAAATTGCAATTCCAAAGAATTAGCTGATTTAATCTTTACATTAAGTATTCTGGGAGCAATAGTATCCCTCTGAATTGTTCTTACATAAAAATTATCGAAATAAAACTTAGTAGAATTACTTGAAGTATATTTACAAAATACACCGAAGTAGGAAGAAGAGGAATACGTATTATCTGTTGCCGTTCCTTCCAACACATAACTACTACCATTGGCATCATTAGAGAACAACGACCAATGACCGGCAGTATCACAGAGTACTTTTATATTAAATTTATTTACCGAATTAGCTGTCGTGGCTTGTGTCCCATCAATAATCTTACTTAATGTGGCCCCATCTTGACGCCATAAACTAATATTATCCTGAGTACTGCCTATTTGAACATAATATCCATTTAAATTAGCCTTTAAGTTGCTTTGGTTGGCCACTAAATATACTCTGGAATAATTATTTGAAGAAGAATTAAATGATTGTTTTACATAAAATTGCCATTCTGTATTTTTCACTAGATGATTGGCAGTAGCCAAATAGGAAGTATCGGAACCGGAGGCATTCAAATGAAGTTGAAATTGAGAATTAATATCAAAATCAGAAGTATTTCCAACCCATATCGGGTTTTGTGTAAAGTTTCCATCGGAGAAATCATCCTGAAGTTGAGCATTAGAGTAGCTATAAATAAATAATACACAGGATATTAATAAAAATCGAATCATAATAACGAAATAAAAAGATGTATTTATAAAATAGAACATAAAAGTAATATTTTTGTGCTCGTAAATTATCTTTTTAATAAGAAGATTTGCACGCAACAGTAGCAAGCCGATAAGAACGAATAATTAAATTTATAACAGAGGAGGAAAGCCAAATGAAAATAGCTATCGTAGGAGCCACCGGATTGGTGGGACGAATGATGATTAAAGTATTGGAAGAAATGTCGATACCCATTGACAAACTAGTTCTTACAGCATCATCCAAGTCTGAAGGAAAAAAATTAATTTACAACGGTAAAGAACATACTGTCATTAGCATGGAGGAAGCGCTACAGTCGCAGGTTGATATCGCTTTATTTAGTGCCGGCAGCAGTGTTTCCAAAGAATGGGCACCAAAATATGCTGCATTGGGTATTTACGTTATTGATAATTCTTCGGCATGGCGAATGGATAAAAATGTTCCTTTGGTAGTTCCTGAAATTAATACCGACCACATCAATAAAGAAACCAAAATTATTGCTAATCCAAATTGCTCAACCATACAGTTAGTTATAGCCATAAAACCATTACAACATATTTATGGAATAAAGCGATTGGTAATTTCCACCTATCAATCGGTAACAGGTTCCGGTATTAAGGGAATTCATCAGTTGGAGAGCGAACGCAAAGGAGAGAAGCCCGAGGAAATGGCCTATCCTTATGCCATTGATAAAAATATAATTCCTCATGGAGGAGATTTTATTGAAAACGATTATACCAGCGAAGAAATGAAACTGGTATATGAAACACGAAAAATATTATCGGCACCAGAAATGGCAATAACAACTACAGTGGCCAGAGTGCCTGTTACAGGAGGACATTCAGAAGCTGTAAATATTGAGTTTGAAAGAAGTTTTGATATTGATGAGGCCAAAAAACTTATTGGAATGATGCCCGGCGTGGTAGTATTGGATTTTCCACAAGCTAATATTTATCCTATGCCCATTATTTCAAAGGGGAAAGATCAAGTTTTTGTAGGGCGAATTCGAAGGGATGAGAGTATCGATAACGGCCTTAATATGTGGATTGTAGCCGACAACTTACGCAAAGGAGCAGCCACTAATGCGGTGCAAATTGCACAATATCTTATCCATAATAAATTGGCATAATAATATGAGTCTAGTCTAAAAAGGGTTTTTGTTGCCAAACTCTGCGTTGTCAGAAATTTTTGACAAAAATCCACCTATTTAGGCTGCGCTCTAATAGCATAATATCATTAACAAGTTAGCTATTAATAGGCAATACATCTGTATTTTTATACTATTTTCGTTATCGCCAAGGAAATATATTAAATCTCTTCAAACACACTTATTGTACCTAAAGAATAACGTTATCTTCCTTTTTTTAAAGTAAAGAATCTGAAGATAGTTTTTCTTACCCAATCCCCCTACCTCCTTTTTGCGAAAAAAGGAATTAAGCTTCCTATTGAAAAAAATAGTAAACTAAAATTACTCCATATATTTATCTGACAAGCACGAATTAGAATAAACTTTTGATACTTTTTGGAATTAGTACTAAGAACCAAAGGCATACTAGATGTAAACAACGAGCAAGTCAATTTTTTTATTTTCTCTCGTTTAACTGCTTTATTTCGATAATTTATCATCCTATTTTGAGCACAATATTACTTTTTAATATTAATTTATTCCAACCTTTTTTATACTTATGGTGTCTATAGTTTATGTTCATCGGTAATAATGAATATTGAATACGTTAAAGTAACGCCATCAGCATATTATTTAAGTTACTAATTATCAGTGATATATTCATTATTACGATAGGAATTAATTCCCATTTTTTTCTTAATAAAAGAAAAAAGCAAGGTGGTATAAATTAGTAATATGTCCTCAGACTCTAATACATTTGCAATAAGGCAACCATTTATCAAATCCGCACTCTCAGAGAAGCGAGATTGGGTAAGTGATGAGGAGCGTATTATTGATGGATGTATTGCCGGTGACAGAAAAATCCAGAAGTTACTTTACGACCGATATTCACCTACTATGATGGGGATTTGTATGCGCTATAGCAAATCGCAAGATGAAGCTGAAGATATTATGCAAGATGGTTTTATCAAAGTCTTTACTAATATTGAAGGTTTTAGGCGCCAAGGTTCATTCGAAGGCTGGATTAAGAGAATAATGGTAAATACAGCGTTGAATTATTATCAAAAAAGCAAAAAGAACCGTCATCAGAACATTGATGAAATTAGAGAAAATACTATCATTGATGATTACGAACCTGAGCGGAAATTGCCTTATACTCAAATGGAGATGTTAGAAGCAATTCGTACTTTACCAGCCGGATATAATATGATTTTTAATCTCTATGTATTTGAGAAATATAAACATAGAGAAATTGCAGAAATGCTAGATATATCAGTAAACACCTCCAAATCACAACTCTCGAAAGCTCGTACTTTTTTACAAAAGTCGCTAGTACATATTAAGCACAAAAGGAACACTCAATAACAATAATGACAGAAGTAGATATTGATAAATTATTTGAAGCATCCCTCGATAGTTTAAAGGCAAAACCATCGGCTGGTGTGTGGGATAATATCAGTCATGGGCTAGATATTACGCCCTCTGCTGCCAGTACTATTGATCAACAGATTGAGAATAGTTTGCGCGACTTAAAAGGGAAACCATCTTCAAAAATATGGTCCAATATTGATGCCCACTTAGAATCTGCCGCCGCTGCTGCTACTGCTGCCAGCCTTAGTTTCGATAGTCAGGTTAAAGAAACCCTTGACAATGCACAATATAATACTTCCTCTAATCTATGGACGTCCATATCCAATAAGCTCGATGGTATTGAGGCTGCCAACGAATACTTATCAAAACAGATAATGCAACTTTTCGTTATTACCGCAAGTATTGCAGCAATGCTTATCTTTATAACCTATCGCTATATGCCCGGCTTGGAAAACAATGCAAACAATTTCCCTTTCACTACAACAAATACAATCAAGAGCACAAAACATCAAACATTAATTTCTACCTCAGAGATAAATACACCTCTAGAATCAACGAAGAAAATTAATAAAAACAGCTTAACTCGAACAGCAACTCAACAAACAGTAGTAGAAATTAAACCTAATACCGCTAAGGCGAAACAGGAAATAACCTATGCAATAAGTGCCAAAGGAAATAATAAACAATACATTGCCGGCAATACAAAGTCCATAAATACAAAATCCCAAAATTTAAGCAAACACGCTGAAATAGAAGAAATAACAAGCAATAAGCAAGAGCAAAATAATAGTACGAATTCAGATTTTACATCAGCAGTCGCAGAGGTAAAAAAGATGAAGTTAAAAAATCCAAGCGATAATTTTCGTTTAAGCAATTCCGATATGGGAGAAAAATTAGCCTCACCTTCACATTTTATTCAACTGAGAGCGGCAACAGGATTCTCCATCGATATTTTTGGCGGTCCGGAAATAATAGCTAATACAACCATGAAAGATGCCTCTTTCAACAAATCGTTGGTACTGGAAAAAGTAAGTCCTTATTGCATTGATTACAGTTTTGGCCTTAACCTCAAATTTCACTACAACCAATTTTTCATTCAATCGGGTATGGCTTATAGCAATTTTGGGGAACAGAGAACATTCCAATTAAACAATGAATTACATGATACCAGCGGAGGATATTTCTCATACAACATTAACACTTATTACACTTATGATACCGTAGCATGGGTTGATGACCCTTTACAACCCGGTGTTTTGGTGCCTCAATTAAGTTCAGTAATGCATACCGACACCACTGTTGCTGCATGGAATTCACAGGATAGCCTTTATTTTAATATTAATAAAAACAAATCCAACAATCGCTTTCGCTATATCGAAATTCCCATTATGTTGGGTTACCAAACAGAATACAAAAAATGGGGATTTCAGTTTGCCGCCGGTATTTCGTATGGCTTTAAAGTCGCCGAGCAAGGAAAATATATCGACAGAGGCACGCTAAATAATATTTATCAATCCTCCTCTCCTTATTCCGATTTCACCACCAATGGTATTGCAAGCATTGGCCTTTCTTATGCCATTACAAACCGATTATCTATTCTATTCCAACCAACTTATAAAACTAATTTAAAGGATTTGAGCAAGCTTTCAGTATCATACCAGAGCTTAAGTCTGCGATTAGGTGTTAATGTAAAGCTCTAAAGCATTTATGAAAACTCGAACCGGTATCTTTCTTATCAATTTAATATTGCTATTTACTTTCAACATTGGCAAAGCTCAACTTATCATTCAAGGTCAAGTGCGTGACAGCATCAGTTTTGTTGGCGTTCCCAATCATCAAGTACTTATATTCTCCGATACTACCAATGCCAATAATTTTCAGTATTCCAATATTATAACCACTAATAATCAAGGTTTTTTTACTGATACTATTTTTATACCTTCCGGTTTATTCAAATTTTATGTGCTTACTTTAGATTGCAATCAAAACCCGGTAACAGATTCAGTTTTTTCGGTATATCCTACGGCTGTAAGCTTAACTATTTGTACCGGAGGAATAAATATGTGCTTATCTGATTTCGTTGCTTATCCTGATACGGCAGATTATCAGCAGATTCACTTCTATAATTTATCTTCTAATAACGCAACTTCTTATTTATGGGATTTTGGTGATGGGCAAACATCCACTTCTTTTAATGTTACCCACCATTACAATATGGGCAGTTATCACGTTTGTTTAAGCATTCTCGATTCAAACACCAGTTGCAGCGATACTTATTGTGACGATATTGATGTTAGTCCTACTATTAATTGCACAAATAATTTTACATATACCTTAATAAGTTCCAAAAAATATTCCTTCGTTGGCTCCATAAATAACGCATATCCAACTATTTATAAGTGGAACTTTGGGGATATGACTTATGGTAACGGCAGGCAAGTACAGCATCACTATTTACAGCCCGGAATTTATACTGTCAAATTACAAAGCACTTCCTATCAGCCACAAAGCATGGATACATGTATCTCATTTTCGCAACAACAAATTCACGTTAACGGAGCTCCTACTGCCGGTTTATGGGGACAGGTTTTTGCTGATACCGGAACTGTTGATAGAGCAATGGTTTATCTTTATCATTATAATAACAATCACGAACTCCAATTGCAGGACTCAACATTTAGTATTAAAGTAGATAGTTTAAACATTAGTTATTATGTATTTGCAGGATTAGAATATGGTAAATATGCAACCTATATAAGGCTAATGGCAAACTCAACATTGCGCAATAATTTTGCCCCGGCTTATTCCGGCAACACCATATATTGGGACAAAAGTATGGTGCAAAATTTGAATCAGGTGAGTACTAATATGCAAATCAATTTAACCCATTTATACAAATCACAAGGAAGTGCTTCCATATCCGGTTTTGTTTATCAAGAAAGCAAAGTGGACCACGGTGATCCTGTGGCAGCAGTACCTGTTTATTTATTAGACAACAATAAGTCTGTTGTTGATTTTCAATATAGTGCTGACGATGGCTCCTATAATTTTCCAAATTTAACTAATCAAAAGTATTTCTTATATGCCGATATAATAAACCATGTCATCAGCCCCTCATCAACAATAATTACCACAGCAAATGAACATAAAGACAGCATCAATATTTATATTCATACAGGAAGTATTACATCACTGCCTTTAACAATTAAACCCACTGATTTTACTGTTTTTCCTAATCCGGCGCAATCACAATTATATATCAAGTATTCCAATTTGCCTTCAGGTATAATTAACATCAGCATTAGCAATACATTAGGTCAACAAATAATACAGAAAACCGTTTATTCTACGGGTAAAACCAGCCAAAAACTAAGTATAAATATCTCGAATCAAAAGCCCGGTATTTATTTTCTTTCATTTGCTATCAATAATATAATTATTATGAATAGAAAGGTTTTTATCACCAAATAAAACTCTTTTTCCAGAAAAAAACCTCAATCAATCCTTTCGCGTTCCATTATCTCACGCTGGTGCGCGAAATCGAAGATTCGACGCAGTCAATCCCTTCGCGTTCCACCTTTCCTCCTGCTTTATGGTTTCTATATTTAGCACAAAAGACAAGATTAACAATTTACACTGGAACTTATTGTTATAAACCTTTCTTTCATACTTTTTCCAGCAGCTGAAAAAGTAGGCAAAAAAGCCGCTGTAAGTGCCACGTCAGGCCTATTATTGGCGCAGCAAGAGCTAGTGCCGGAGCTTATTCTTAAGTTTTGCGCGGCAGCTTATAAGGTAAATAAGTCGGTCCTCCTAAAAACAAATTCCTCTAATGCCTCCCTAGCATTTAAGGTAGTTGTTTTGTCTTTTGGCAAACTCAGCTTATTATTCTCTTTTGAATTCGTAGTATAAACTAATGATTTGTTTCTTACCTAATCCCCCTCATCGGGTTCCTTAATTTCCTGAAAAAGGGGGATTAGGCTTTCGATTTACATTCAGGGTGTTAGCTTATGTTTATTTTTCCCTCAAGCCGGGCAGGCTCTTCCTTTTTGTCTTGAAACAAAAAGGAAGCAAAAAGTTCAAGGCATTATAAGCAATAAAGTTTTCCACTTGCCAAAGACTAAGACGAACGGGTGATTTAATCGGTATCCACCGATTAACTTCCCGCTCTTTCTAAGTCTTTGCCGGCGCTCCAAACTTCATTCCTTATAATGCCATTCCTAGAATGTTAATTTTTACTTTTATTCTTAACCTAATCCTCCTTTGGATTCCCTCTTTTAGCAAAAGTGGGATTAGGCTTTCGATTTACATTCAGAGGATTATCTTATGTTTATTTTTCCCTCAAGCCGGGCGGGCTCTTCCTTTTTGTCTTGAAACAAAAAGGAAGCAAAAAGTTCAAGGCTTGATAAGGAATAAAGTCTTCTACTTCGTGCCAGACTATATTCCTTATAATGCCGGTTAATGAGGTCCAATTATTATCTCTAATTTTTATTTGGAGCAGTGGGAGTTTTTATATCATTTTTAATCTACAGCAGAAAAACCTATAATCAATCACTGTTTTAATCGGGCAACAATGAATACTTTTGATAAGCGGTAGGGATGGGAGCGGCAGCTATACATTTGCAATAGAATAGCATTTATAGTCTTGATAGAGCACCAAGAGGGCTCCTATCAAGACGTTATAAAGCTTCTATTGCAAATATATACTAAAGCATACAGCCCGTAAAACCGCCAAAAAACTTAAAAAAAATCCATGTTAAAATATTTATATATTTTTGCGCCCACTAAACACAAACAGATTTATATGACTTTTGAAAGATTATTTGATGTATTGCCGGTTTATTTGGAAAAATATGCTGACAAAGAGGATGCATTAGCAGGAAAAGTGGATGGCGAATGGCGCCGATATTCAAGCGCTGAGTATGTACGTATCGTTAATGAACTTAGCTATGGACTGATTAATTTAGGCGTTCAAAAAGGAGATCATATCGCTACAATATCAGGGAATAGGCCGGAATGGAATTTTATGGATATGGCGATAATGCAGGTGGGTGCAATTCATGTGCCTATTTATGCCACTGTTGGCTCTAGTGATTATAAATATATTCTTAATCATGCGGAAGTAAAAATGATTTTTATGGACGCCAAGAATCTTTATTACAAAGTTAAAGACATACTACCCGAAGCGCCAAGTGTTAAGGCTGTATATTCCTTTACGCCCCATGAAGATGTAAACGAATATATGGAGGTAGCTAAATTGGGGAGAGAAAATCCACAGCGTGAAAAGCTGGAGATAATAATGCAGAGTATTTCGACCAATGAGACAGCTACACTAATTTATACTTCTGGAACTACAGGGCAAATGAAGGGTGTAATGCTCAGCCATTTGAACATTATCTCTAATGTACTTGCCTTGCAGCACGTACCTCCTGCCGACTCAAAAGGTAAAGCATTAAGTTACTTGCCTTTATGTCATATTTACGAACGAATGATTAACTATATTTTTCAATATAAAGGTATTTCGATTTACTATGCTGAAAATATGGCTACAATCATTAACGATTTGAATGATATTAAGGCCGACATAATGCCTACAGTACCACGATTATTGGAGAAAGTATATGATAAGATAGAAGCTAAAGGGGCAAAATTAACGGGTCCTAAAAAGAAAATTTTCGACTGGGCACTGGAACTAGGACTGGCTTATGATCCCAAGGGAGAGAATAGCGCTTGGTATAATTTCAGACTTGGCATCGCCAGAAAATTAGTTTTCAGCAAGTGGCAAGAAGCCTTGGGAGGCAATATAAAGGTGCTGATTTCAGGGGGAGCAGCATTACAACCTCGTCTGGCAAAACTATTTAACGCGGCAGGAATACCTACTATTGAAGGTTACGGAATGACAGAGACCTCTCCGGTAATAGCCCTTAATGACTGGGGGAAAAACAATAGTTATATTGGCACAGTAGGCCCAAAGATAATGAATTGCGAAATAAAAATCGCCGAAGATGGGGAGGTGCTGGCAAAGGGACCAAATGTAATGTTGGGATATTATAAGGAACCGGTACTTACTGCTGAGGCCATTGAAGACGGCTGGATGCATACGGGTGATTTAGGAGAGATGATTGAAGGGAGATTCCTGAAAATAACAGGGCGGAAGAAAGATTTATTTAAAACTTCTATGGGAAAATATGTGGCGCCATCGCATTTGGAAGCAAAGTTAAAGGAATCACCTTTTATTGATATTCCGGTTGTTGTGGGTGAAAACAAAAAATTTGCAGGTGCATTAATTGTCCCTAACTTTGAGCATATCAAACACTGGTGTAAAGCAACAGAGGAAGAATGCAAAACCCATAAAGAGATAATAAAGCGACCGGATGTATTGAAAAAGATAAAAGAAGAAATTGGGGCTTTTAATAAGTTATTTGGAAGTCATGAACAGATAAAAGTTTTTCGTCTAATTGCTGACGAGTGGACCGTTGAATCGGGATTGGTAACCGCCAAAATGAGTGTACGAAGGCCTCGCGTGATGAAGGCTTATGCTACTGTGGTGGAAGATATGTTCTCCTAGATTGTTTCTTGCTCCTATCTTTCGTTAGAATAAGGCTGCCCTTTTAAGGCAGCCTTATTTTTTGTCAATCCACCGTAAATAGCTGTAAATAGAGTCTGCTGAAAAGTATATAAAATAGTAATATACTGCTATTTATAACTGTATTCCGCATAATAAGTTACTAGAAATTAAGCAATCATTAAACCAATAAAACCATGCTTGCTTATTCTACGTAAAGCACTAATCCTTTAAGATACTGCCCTTCGGGATGATATATACTTGCCGGATGATCAGCCGGTTGAGAAAGATGATGCAGTATTTTTATTTTACGACCGCTTTGTATTGCCGCAGCAAAAATGGTAGATTCAAAAAGTCGTCGATCAACCACCTGCGAGCATGAAAAGGTAAAGAGTATTCCTCCCGGTGCAATTTTCTTAAAAGCAATGGCATTAAGCCTTTTATATCCCTGCACTGCCTTATGCCTTACGTCTCGATGCTTGGCAAAAGCCGGAGGGTCGAGAATAATAAGATCGTAACTCTCTTCCATGGATTGCAAATAGCTCATTGTATCGATAGAAAAGGATTGATGCTGAACCGAAGTAAATTGATTAAGAGCCACATTATTGTCGGTAAGGTCAATGGCTTTGGCTGAGCTATCCACTGAATGGACCAATGCGGCACCTTCTTTAAGGGCATAGATACTAAAACCTCCGGTATAGCAATAAGTATTGAGCACTTTTCGACCTTTGGAATATTTTCCAACAAGTTCCCTATTAAAGCGCTGATCAATAAAGAAGCCCGTTTTTTGACCATTAACCCAATTAACTTCAAATTCATTACCATTTTCCAGCACCACTGTTTTCTCCTTATCGCCCAATAGAAATTCGTTTTCCACTTCAAAGGTTAAATTTTTAGGAAGAGATTCTTTACTTTTGGAATAAACGGTATGCAATTTATCACCATAAATTTCTTTTAATGCGTTGGCAAAATCCTTACGAAGCAGGTACATCCCAATGGAGTGCGCTTGAATAACGGCTGCTCCATTATAAAAGTCAATCACCAGACCGGGCAAGCTATCGCCTTCTGCAAAAACCAAGCGATAAACATTGGTTGTTTTGCTATCAACTAAACCAATAGCCTTGCGCATAGTATAAGCCTGAAGGAGCCTCAATTTCCAAAAATCGTAATCAGGTTCTACCGCTTGAAAGCTAAAAATTCGTACTGCAATGGAACCATTTTGCCAATGTCCACAAGCTAGAAACCTATCTTTATTATTATAAACATCCACAATATCCCCTTCTTGAGGATCGCCATGCATTTTTTTTATGGCGCCGGAGAACACCCATGGATGCTGACGCAATACAGCATCATCTTTACCCGATTTTAATATTATCTTAGTACGCGACATTATCTTATTTTAGTTTGTATTATTATCATAAATAATTTATCTCTTATTGCACTATATTGCTAGCTGTACTTTTAATGCTACAGTAAAAGCTTGGGGTTTACATTCCTTTTGAATAGTAACAACAGGCCGCAAAAGTAGTGAAAAATCGGCTTTCTTTTTTCCACATTCAGATGGTGAAAAGTTGCGTATACACAAGGAAGCAGCCGTGGTATTATTTGTATTTTTACCTAATATGAAAATAGCATTAAGCTTATTTGAATACAGATTTAATCTATTGATTTACAATAGATTAAATTATTAATAACATCATATTTTTTAATAACCCTAATAAAATATCAAGTAAAATTAATAATTATGAAAAGAAATCTTATTTTAGTCTCTGTTGCAGTATTATCATTTGTACTCTTAAGTTCACTAGCTCCCCGCAAAAGGAAGAAGTCGAAACAATTCAGAGGAACGGTAACTTATGATGTAAGTTATGAAAGCAGCAAAATGAGCGATGTTCAGCTGGCAAAACTTCCCACATCAATGAAAGTAAAGATGTATGACGGCATGAGTATGTTCGACATGGTAATGGGACCTGTCATATATACTTATATCACTCGCCCAAAGGCTGACAAATTCACTATCCTGATAGAACTAGGAGACAAAAAAGCCGCCCTAGTAAAAAAATACAGTGAAACCAATAGCGATTCACTTCGCAAATACACCACCCAAATCGACCTATCAAAAGACACAAAAGTAATTGCAGGCTATACTTGTAATAAGGCCGTAGTAACATTTACTCCCAAAAAGGGCGTTGAAGACGAAGAGCATACCTATTCCATTTATTATTCACCGGAATTAGGCAATAAAGAAGACAATATTGATGGTCCTTATGCCGGCATCAACGGTTTATTGATGGAAAGTTATGATGTGAAACCCGGATTAATTACTAAAATGGTAGCCACTGAAGTTAAAAAAGGAAAAGTTAAGGACCTTGATTTTTTAATGCCCAGTGACTATAAGGAGTTTAGCAATTTGGAGGATATGCAAAAATACCTAATGGGACAATAGATATATTGCAGTGGTATTAGGATAACTCATTGGCCTAACACATTTTGCCAATGAGTTATCATTTATGTCTTATATTAAAAACAGCCGAGCATAGAATACAAACAAGAAGCAAACAAAATAAAGGCAAGCACAGCAATAGGATAATAGAAACAAGGTAATCAATGGCAAAAGGAAAAGGAAAAAAATCGGTAAAGAACGCGATAAGCTCTGAAGAGAAAGCAAGCAAAGGAAGAGGCAAAAAAGGCAAGAAGGCAAAAAAGAGTAATTCTAAATTTAAATTATCCTTATGGGGAGATAAATTTCAGGATGTGCGTTTTAAAAAGCTTAGCGGTCTTTTTCTGTTTCTGTTTACGCTTTATCTTTTTATAGCCTTTATCTCATACTTTATAAGCTGGTTTAGCTGGGATGCTGACGATATATTTAGCAATATCGGTATAGGGAGAGTACTCTTTGACCAAAGCCTTGTGGTCCATAATATCACAGGAAGATTTGGAGCGGCGCTGTCCCAACTATTTATTAAGGACTACTTCGGCATAGCCTCTTTCTTTATACTCTACCTAAGCACATTAATATCACTAAGGATAATGTTTAACTTTAGGGCATTATCAATAAAACGCGCTGCAAAACACAGTCTATTTGCCCTAATATGGCTGCCCATAACATTGGGATTCTTCTTTATCGGTCCAAAAAGTTCCATCTTTGGAGGGATTTTCGGTTATGAAGTAAGTCAATATTTTATTGGATTGGTAGGAAAGCCGGGGCTTATACTATTAATAACTTTTAGTTTGATAAGTTTTCTGGTATTTGCCTTTAACATTAGCCAGTGGTTTTCAGGCAAGAGCGCACTTAAAGACTCGCAAGCTAAAACCGAAGAACATAATCTTTCAAATTACGAAGTTGACGGCTTAAATATAGACCAGTTAGCAGCCTTGGAAAAACAGAATGAAGAAAACCCTGATGAAGAAAACAATAACTTTGATTTTGAATTAAGCATTGATGATAGCATTAAAAAAGAGAAATCAACAAAAGCTGAAACCCCAGATTTAAACTTTGAAATAAACCAACCCATAGAAGAAAAGACCATTGCTAACGATATAGCGAAAGAGCAAGAAGAAAAAGAAGAAGTGGAGATAGATTTAGCCATTGACGCACCCGTCAAGGACGATAGTCTTAGTGATAAAGAGCTTAATAAATCCCATGGCATTGACACCCCTTACGATCCGACAGAAGATCTTTTTGATTTTAAAAATCCGGGCATTGATTTACTTCGCGAGCATAGTTTTAATAACGACATCACCATCAATCAGGAGGAGCTTCAGGAAAACAAAAACAAAATCGTAAAAACGTTAGCAAATTACAATATACAAATTGACAAGATAAAAGCCACCATTGGTCCAACGATAACACTTTATGAAATAGTTCCCGCCCCCGGCATTCGTATTTCAAAAATTAAAAACTTGGAAGATGATATCGCCATGAGTTTAGCTGCTTTAGGCATTAGAATAATAGCACCAATACCGGGAAGAGGAACCATTGGAATAGAAGTCCCCAATAAAAATCCGGAGATTATCTCCATGCGTACTATTATTGCCAGCGAAAAATTTCAGAATTCCAAATTTGACCTTCCTGTTGCCATTGGAAAAACCATCTCCAACGAGACCTTTGTTTTTGATTTGGCAAAAATGCCTCACTTGCTTGTAGCAGGAGCGACAGGACAAGGGAAGTCAGTAGGATTAAACGCAATTATCACTTCACTACTCTATAAAAAACACCCTGCACAGCTAAAATTCGTCATGGTTGATCCCAAAAAAGTCGAATTTTCCTTATTCTCAAAAATAGAGCGCCATTATCTAGCTAAACTACCCGATCGTGAAGATGCTATTATTACTGATAACAAAGAAGTGGTTGCTACTATTAACTCGCTTTGCATTGAAATGGACGACCGATATGAATTACTAAAAACAGCGCGGGCAAAGAATATAAAGGAGTATAATGCTAAATTTATCAAGCGGCAGTTAAATCCTGAGAATGGGCATCGATTCTTACCTTATATTGTCCTTGTGGTTGATGAATTTGCCGATTTAATTATGACTGCAGGAAAAGAAGTTGAAGGACCTATAGCCCGTTTAGCACAACTTGCCCGAGCCATAGGTATTCACCTAATAATAGCAACCCAACGGCCGTCAGTGAATGTAATAACGGGGCTAATAAAAGCTAACTTCCCAGCACGTATAGCCTTTAGAGTAACTTCAAAAATTGACTCCAGAACCATTCTTGATTCCGGTGGTGCCGATCAGCTTATTGGTCGTGGTGATATGTTGTTTTCCAAAGGGGATGGACTTGTTCGTCTGCAATGTGCCTTTGTTGACACTCCTGAGGTAGAAGATATTGTAGACTACATTGGCAATCAGAGAGGCTATGCTTCTGCCTTTAATCTGCCCGAATTTATTGGCGATGACGATGGTGGAAAATCAGATATTGATGTTGCCGATAGAGATGTACTCTTTGAAGATGCTGCACGAGTAATAGTAAATCATCAACAGGGAAGCACCTCCCTCATTCAACGAAAAATGAAATTAGGATATAATCGTTCCGGCAGAATTATCGACCAATTGGAGGCTGCCGGCATTGTCGGCCCCTTTAGCGGCTCAAAAGCACGTGATGTTTTAATAAAAGATATTGTTTCTTTGGAACAATATTTGGATGATATGCGCAACAGCAATTCGTAATCGATAATTTTATTACTTTTGCCAACCTTAATTTTTATATTAAAACAAGCTTATTATGAACAAATATATCTCTATAATTCTATTCACCTTCCTTCTTAGCGGATCATCTTTTGCCCAAGTGAATAATACAAAAGCACGCAATATTTTAGAAAAAATTGCCAAGAAAGCCAAGACTTATCAAAATATGAAGTTTGATTATACCTATCGTATGATTGACAAAGCCCACGATGTGGATAATCAACTGAAAGGCACTATTGTAATGGAAGGAGATAACTACAACCTCCACATGATGGGGCGCAATGTGGTTTCCAATGGGAAAATAGTTTGGACACAAGATCCTGATGCCGAAGAAATTCAAATTAACACTGCCGATCCAACAAAGAATGCTTTTAGCTTTTTAAAGCTTTTAACAACGGTGAATAACGATTATAGCGCCAAGTTAATAGCGACAAAAAAGGAAAAAGGGAAAGCATATTATATCATTGACCTAAAACCCAACAAAACTCAATCCTATTACAAAGTACGTTTGAAAATTGATAAGACAAACAACTGGGTTACTGAAGCCACCATTTATGAGAAAAACAATACTGAATATATATTTACTGTTGTCCACTTTTCTTCAAACTTAAAACTTCCTAAGAATTACTTTGTTATTAATCCAAAGGACTTCCCTGATTACGAAGTAGTAGATTTGCGTTAGTAACACCTATTAAACTGTATATCAAGCAATGAATAAATTCATTATTCTTTTTGCTGATTTATCCTACAACTATATTGAGTACTGCAATTTTATACGGATTTATTATATTGATAATCTGTTATTTGGCAAAGGTTTCTGATAACTTCAGCAGCCATAAGAGTACCAAACAAGGTAGGCATATAAGAAATTGTTCCTAAAGTCGTTTTTTTATTTTCTTCGTCTTCCACAAATTTCAATGCCGAAGGATTTACTTGTTCCGGAGAGAAAACCACCTTAAAACCACCATAAATTCCCCTTTTATGCATCCGTTTACGAAGCATCCGAGCCAGTTTGTCATTATATGTTT
Organism: Bacteroidales bacterium; assembly: GCA_015493685.1. Classification (GTDB taxonomy): domain Bacteria; phylum Bacteroidota; class Bacteroidia; order Bacteroidales; family UBA1556; genus UBA6267. The sequence goes on along the minus strand of WGCS01000192.1, from coordinate 19,209 downwards.
CTTCAAAATCAGCAATTCTAACAAGGGAAGGATTAGTTTTACCACCGGAGCCCATGGAACTAATAATAGGAATATTACTTTTTAACGCATTGGAAATAAGAGCTATCTTAGGACTTAATGTATCAATGGCATCAACGATATAATCATAGTTTCCTTCCAAAATTTGAGGTGTATTTTCCTTATTAATATATAGATGCTGTGCCTTTACTTTAATGGCTGCATTAATATCCATAAGACGTTGTTCCATAAGTACCGCTTTACTTAGGCCGTTAGTACTTCCCAAAGCCAACAGCTGCCTATTGCAATTGCTGGGATGAATATTATCTCCATCGATAATATGCAACTCCCCCACACCTGCCCTTGCTAACATCTCAGCGGAATAAGCCCCCACACCTCCAAGACCTACCAGCAATACTTTAGCCTTATTTAGTAACAATAATTTATCTTTTCCCAATAGGAGTTCTGTCCTTTCTTGCCAATTTTCAGAATTCATTTTTTATAAAAATAAGCTTTTGTAAGTATAATATATTTGGTTGCGGAGTTCGATAATACTTCTGCCAATACGCTGCGAAGCGATGGAATATATTTCCTCTATATCCCCATCCCAGTCATCGGTTTCAAAAAATAATCTATTCAAAGGAATGTCCGTTAGAACACGACTAGCTTTACTCTCTTCGTTGAAAAGGGCATGGCCAAAAGAGAAATAAACATTAAACTGCATTAGTCTCTGCATTATATCCTTATTGCCTGAATAAGCATGAAACAGTATTGGAATACTGGGACGATATTTCTTTAAGATAGCTAGCATATCAGAGAAAGCTCTAACGTTATGCACTATTAATGCTTTGCCATGCTGATCTGCCATTTCAAGTTGTGCAATCATAATTTCCTTTTGCAATTCAATATCTACAGAAATTGCTCTATCCAATCCACACTCGCCAATAGCCTTAATATCAGGATTATTAATAATATTCCGCATCTGTGACAATATCACATTATGATCCTCATGCTTTATAAACCAGGGATGTAAGCCAATGGAATAAGAAGACGGAAAATGATTCTGCTTAAGCAATTCATGCGCATGAAAATTTTGTATTCCCAAATGAGGGCTTACTATCTCATGGTGAGAATGAATATTAATATAAGCTGCCGGCATAGATGCAAAGATAAGCTATATTCTTTTTGTTTTAACTCCGTAACTCTATGATTTCATCTACCTTGAATTTTCTATTTTCAGGCTATGTTTTTTAATACCTTTGCCCTTGAATCACCAAATTATTTTCAATGAAAACACACCCCATTTTTATCGTTAGTTTTATTCTCATTTTTTTCTCAGCTACTTTACAAGCTCAATTCACCAATGAAGTGCGTATTAAGCCCAAGCCTAAAATAAAGACACCTTATAGCCTAACATCGTTTACGCTTAACAATGGGTTACAGATTTACCTCAACGAAGATCACAGCCAGAAAGATATTTTAGGTGCTGTTATCGTTCGTGGAGGAGCAAAACTCGATCCTAAGAATGCTTCCGGCACAGCACACTATTTTGAACACATGATGTTTAAAGGCACGAAGACTTTGGGAACCATTGACTATAAAAAGGAGAAGCCCTATCTCGACAGCATTAGCCAACTGTATGACCTTTTGCGTCTTGACAGACATAATGAAATTTTTCGCAGAAGAATACTAAAGAAAATTGACAGCTTTTCTGTTGTAGCAGCTCGTTATGCTATCCCCAATGAGTTTGATAAGGTAGTGAGCGAACTGGGAGCTACTAATGTTAACGCCTATACCAATTACGAAAATATTGTATATCACAATCGCTTTCCCAAGCAAAGCATTAGCCAGTGGATTGAATTATACAGAGATCGCTTTGAGAATCCTGTATTCCGTCTGTTTCAATCGGAATTAGAAACAGTTTATGAGGAAAAAAATATGTCAATGGATAATACTTTTAGACGCATATACAGAGCCTTATACAAGAGCTTCTATCCCAAATCAGTTTACGGGAGGCGTAGTGTTTTGGGGAGCATTGATGACCTTAAGAATCCAAGTCTTTCTGCCATGGAGACCTACTTCAAGGAATACTACAATGCTGACAATATGGCCTTGGTTCTAATTGGGGATTTCGACACCCAAAAAGTCATTCCTTTGATTAAAGCACAGTTTTCTAAATGGCGTAAAGGAGAAAAAGCCGTTCTTCCCAGTGCCAAAGAAAATAGTTTTAAGGGAAGAGTTTTGGTTAATAAAAAACTGGCACCTATACCTGTCGGGGCAGTGGGATATCGTAGCGTTGCATACGGAAACAAGGATGAACTAGCCATTGATGTGATAGCAAATATACTCACTAATGATAATAATACAGGGCTGATAGATTCATTAACTAACAACCAGCAGCTACTTGGAGCTAAAGTAATTGTTGATAAACATTTCGACAAAGGAGGCGTATTCGTTTTTTATGTACCTAAGCCAATAATACAATCGCTAAACAATGCTGAACGTAAGGTTTTAGCCCAAATAAACCGGCTGAAGACCGGAAACTTCTCAGAAGAGCTATTATCAGCGGTTAAGGTATCCATGATGAAAGACGAAACCCTTAATATGGAAAACAGCTCCTATCGTTTAACTAAAGTTCTAAATTCCTATATGTCAGAAACAAAATGGAGTCGAGAATTGAACTACAATAATAGATTAAAAGAAATTAACAAGGCTGATATTATTAGTATTGCCAACAAATACTTTGGAGATAATTATTTAGCTTTCCATTCTAAGATTGGTTTTCCCAAGAAAATCAAAATTAGTAAACCAACTATCACCCCTCTTAATCCCATAAATAAGAATGCCATATCTGTAGAAGCCAAAAAAATAGAATCCATGCCTTTGAGGCAAATAAAGCCCTCTTATATCGACTTTAATAAAGAGGTTATCGTTTCTGATATTGAAAACAGACTCCATTTATACTATGTTAAAAACCCAATGAATAATATCTTCAGTATGAATATTAGGATAGGCATGGGCAAATTGCAAAATCCACAATTGGGAGCATTAGCCTTTGTATTGAATAATGCCGGCGCAGGAAAACTATCCCATGAAGAGTTTGCTAAAAACCTTCAGGGAAAAGGAATTAGTATAAACATATATGTTAACAATAATTATTTTACCATTGCACTAAATGGTTTTGATAACGATTTACCCGAAGCATTATCTGCGGTAAACAGCCTTCTTAGTTCACCAAACTATAGCAGCAATACCATCAAAAAGTATATTCGAGAAAGAAAACTCAATAAAAAGATGATAAAAAAAGAGGTTAGCAGTCAGATTGCGATAGTCAATGAATACGCTACTTATGGTAATAAAAGTATTTATTTAAATAATGCAAGCACCAAAGAAATTAAGAAATTAAAATTATCGGACTATAAAAATATGATACGCCAACTGTTAGCGGTTGAATCATACATACATTATGTGGGAAGAGCAGACCAAAAAGAGCTCACGAAGTTAATAAAAGAAAAGCTTACTTTTGCTCCTAAGTTAGTCCATACCGCTTCTCCTATTATTAGGGCTATTCCGAAACTATCTACCAATGAAGTGTATTTCTTAAACAATAAAAATGCAATACAATCGCACATAAGAATAGGCGTTCCATCTCGGAAGTTAGATGAAAGTCAAAGAGAATACATAAAACCTTTTAATAGATATTTTGGTTTGGGAATGAATTCTGTAGTCTTCAAAGAAATACGCGAATACCGAGCTTTAGCCTATGGGGCATGGGCCTATTATAGCATTCCCTATCGATATGATAAGCGAGGAATGCTCAAAGCCGGCATGAGTACGCAAGCCGACAAAACCAATGAAGCTGTGAATTTAATGTTATCGCTGATAGATTCCGTTAATATCAACGAAGATCAACTTGCCAGCCTACAGAAATACCTCTTACGTTCCTTTAATGCAACAATTCCTGATTTCAGATACCGCTCTTATATTGTGCAGAAGTGGATATTAGAAGGCTATACTACTGATCCGCGAAGGAAATCATATCAAGTGTATCAGGAACTAACAAAAACCGATATCGCCAACTTCTATGATGCTAATGTGCAAAAAAGAAATTACTTAATGAGCATTGTTGGAGATAGCCGTAAGATTAATTTGAATAAGATTAACACTAACTTTCATCTTCTTAAACTCAAAAATATTATCAAGTATTAAGGCCAATATTAAATTGGTATTTTACTAATACATAAATAGTTATATTCTATATAATGACACTAAAAACTCTACCATTAATAATAGTTACGATTGGTTAAAAAGGAAAAAGGATAATAAATAAGCAGTAAAAAGCAGAGGCACTTCTGAGTTTTTAAGCAGACTCTATACTAAACTTTGAGTGCATAATTGTAGCACGATATATGTTCTTTATGTACTAAAATATTAGGACTGTCGAGGATGAGAAATAAACCTCTGTAATTTTGATTTTTTTCCGACCTTTGCGCAAATTTTCACTCTATGAATAAGACAGGAGATTACAGTAAATTACTAGAACTATTGGTCAAAGATTTTTCTTGGCCAACGGAATATATGTTCAAGTTTGTGATACCATTTGATGCACACAATTTAAATCATTTGAAGATACTATTCAATGGTGAAGCTAAAATTAGTCACCGTATATCAAAGTCGTCAAAGTACATTAGTTTTACGGCAATACAAATGATGGATAATCCTGATGAAGTAATTGCCATTTATAAGCAAGCAGAGAAATTAGATAATATAATAGCAATATAATAAGAATAAGATATGTTTGGAGATTTAGTAAGCAAACTAAAACTAGCTCAAGAGGATTCAAAGAATCGAATGGAGCAAATACTGGTAGATGGGCAAGCCGATAACGGAAATGTAAAGGTTGTAGCCAATGCCAATAAGGTTATTAAGCAAATCTATATCAGCGAGGAATTATTTAATCTGGGTGATAAAGAAGCAATAGAAGAATTGACATTAGTAGCAGTAAATAAAGCCTTAGAAAAGGCTGAAGCTATTTATAATGAGGAGATGAAAGGAATGGCTAAAGATGTAATGCCAACTATTCCCGGAATTAATTTTTAAGAAAATATGAACATAGAACAACAAATAAAAACAGCTTTTGCAGCAGTTTTCGAGAAGCATTATAAGCATCATCTAAGTAATGAAGAGCTTATTTTACAACAAACGCGAAAAGAGATCGAAGGAGATTTCACCGTCAATGTATTCCCTTTTGTACGCTTTGCCAAACAAAAGCCGGAAATGCTAGCCCAAACTATGGGAGAAGAGTTGGTAAAAGAACTTAAAGAGGTTAACTCTTTTAATGTGATAAAAGGCTTCTTAAATCTTGTCCTTCACAATTCTTTTTGGCTCAATAATGCCAAGCAAGCGCTAAGGGAAGAATCTTATGGTTACAAAACTGTAGATACTAAGACAGCACCTGTTGTTATTGAGTATTCCTCACCAAACACAAACAAACCATTACACCTTGGCCATATTCGCAATAATCTTTTGGGCTATTCCATAGCCGAAATATTGAAGGCCAGTGGGCAGAATGTAAAAAAGGTTAATCTAGTCAATGATAGAGGAATTCACATCTGTAAATCGATGCTGGCATGGCAACAATTTGGCCATGGTGAGACCCCGGAAAGTACCGGTGAGAAGGGCGATCATTTGGTAGGGAAATATTATGTTCAATTTGACAAGGAATACAAAAAAGAGATTAAACAACTTGTCGAAGCCGGTAAAGAAGAAAAAGTTGCAGCTAAGGAGGCTCCTATCATCAAAAAAGCACAGCAGATGCTTCGCGAATGGGAAGCCAAAGAACCTCAAGTATATCAGCTGTGGAAAACCATGAATGAGTGGGTATATAAAGGCTTCGACATAACCTATAAACGATTAGGCGTTGATTTTGACAAAATATATTACGAATCAGAAACCTATCTCTTGGGCAAAGAGATTGTTATCGACGGCTTTAAGAAAGGTATTCTTTATCAAAAGGATGATGGTTCTATCTGGGCAGATCTCACCGGCGAAGGCTTGGACCAAAAGCTACTTCTTAGAGCTGACGGAACCTCTGTTTATATGACCCAGGATATTGGCACAGCAAAATTACGTATCCAAGATTATAATCCATCTGCATTGCTCTATGTGGTAGGCAACGAACAGAATTATCACTTTGACGTACTGAAAATTGTACTTAAAAAATTAGGCTACAATTGGGCAGAGAAAATTCACCATATCTCTTATGGCATGGTAGAGCTGCCTCATGGGAAAATGAAATCACGCGAAGGGACAGTAGTTGATGCCGACGACCTAATCGATGATATCGTTAAGAATGCTGCTGAAATAACTTCTAAACTTGGCAAAATTGAAGGCCTCTCCAAAGAAGAAGCCGATACCCTTTTTAATCAAATTGGCCTAGGCGCATTGAAATTCTTTATCCTTAAAGTTGACCCAAAAAAGAAAATGCTTTTTAACCCGGAAGAATCCATTGATTTTAATGGCAATACCGGTCCTTTTATTCAATATACCCATGCACGTATTCAGTCGGTATTGCGCAAGTCTGCCAACTACGAATTCACCGAGTGGAATCAAGAGCTTATCATTAACAATAAGGAAAAAAGCTTACTGAAATTAATTTACAATTATTCTGAGATTATTGCCAACGCAGCAAAACTCTATAGTCCCGCAATGGTAGCTTCTTATGTATATGATCTTGCTAAAGAATACAATCAGTTTTATCACGACAATCAAATCCTTAAGGAAGAAGACCGAACTAAAGCTGCTTTCCGCTTGGATCTATCACATATTACTGCGAATATTATCCAATCGGCAATGCTTTTACTTGGCATTGAAGTTCCCAATAGGATGTAATAGTAAGACAAAGATACTCCGCCATGATGAAATTTCAGCTTAATAATAAGGAAGAGCTTGATGCTTTTATACGTATACTTCAAGAGATTAATATGGAGTTGGAATCTACATTACTAAAAGAACATGACCTCTTTAGAAGATATGAAATAGCTGCCCGCATTGAGCTATTGGATGAATTGCTTCCCAAAGTTTTGAAAAAGCAATTCAACCAGCAACAACGTAGCAGTATTACTATTACCAAAGCAGTAAGTATAATTATTTTTCAATACCGGCAAATCGTTGTCGATATCTATGCCGAGTTAATTAAAAACAGGCTGGTAGAATCGATTCATAAAGACATGCTGTAAATCACTAATTACTATCAAAAACAAGCAAACCTAAGTCCATGAAAATAATAACAATAGTTGGAGCAAGGCCTCAGTTTATTAAAGCTGCCGCCGTTAGTCGAGCCTTTGCAAAGCAAACTAATATTGAAGAGGTAATTGTTCACACAGGGCAGCATTTTGACACCAATATGTCGGATATATTTTTCCAAGAAATGGAAATTCCCAAACCACATTACAACCTTGACATTAATGGCTTAGGCCATGGAGCCATGACAGGGCAGATGTTGGAAAAGATAGAAAAAGTACTTTTGGAAGAGAAACCCGATTGGGTACTGGTATATGGAGATACCAATTCCACCATAGCCGGAGCATTGGCAGCGGCAAAACTACATATCAAGGTAGCCCATGTGGAGGCTGGTTTACGCTCTTTCAATATGAATATGCCCGAAGAAATAAATCGTATTCTTACCGATAGAATCTCCAATATTCTATTCTGTCCAACAGATACTGCCATTGCAAATCTTAAGGCTGAAGGCTACGATAATTTACCCAACAAACTTGTCAAATCGGGTGATGTAATGCAAGATGCCGCACTATTTTACTCGAAAAAAAGCAGAAAGCCTAATTTTGATATTCCCAATAATTTCATTCTCGCTACCATTCACAGAGCCGAAAACACCGATGATCTTTCTCGATTGAAAGCCATTATTGATGCCTTTGATGAAATTGGAAAGAACAATTCAATTATTCTTCCTTTACATCCTCGTACACGACAAATTATCAGCAAAAACAACATTAAAATTAATGAGAATAACATTAAGATTATTGAGCCGGTGGGTTATCTGGAAATGGTTTATCTACTACAAAATTGCAAAATGGTAATGACAGATAGTGGTGGACTTCAGAAAGAAGCTTTTTTCTTTAAGAAATTCTGCATCACTCTCCGCGAAGAAACCGAATGGGTTGAACTGGTACAAAATGGGTTTAACACCATTGTTGGAGCAAATAAAACTAGAATAGTAGAAGCTTTTAATAAGCAGAATTTCGATTTAAAATTTGATATCAATCTCTATGGCACAGGTAATGCTTCTGACAAAATCGCCACCGACCTTTTAAATTATTAATCACTATTATCCGATAAAAATTAAGGGGATGTAAATTATTGGTAATTAATCCAAAAGGAAGGCACTATAATACTTAAACTTCTACTAGCCTTTAATCATAAGGATTCAAGTTTAGTTTAAATGTATTTACCTAACAACAATGAAAATGATTATAAGTAAAATCCTTAATAGCCTCAACTATAAGCGGACATTTCAAACTTTATTTCTTTGCAGTAAAGTTTTGATAGATTCCACATCAATCAATTGAAGCAAAGCCAAGAGAAAGAATAAGAGTGCGGGCACACGATAACGCGAAATGGCGCCCAGTACAGGAGTTGTAAGCCCGATTACAATAAGATAGCTTATGGAAAAGACCAGCGTAAACCAAAAAAGATTTGGGCTCTCCAGTTTCTTCACCGGAAATAATACAACCAATAGTACTAGCACTAATATTCCCAGATTCTCCAAAGCACTAACTATCATTAATGGATTATTTGCCTCCCATAACATGGGTCTAAAAAGACTATTAATCAAAGCAATGGGTGAGTTTAGCAGTACTGACTGAGTAGTTGCATCAAATACAATAGGGCTAATACTGCTGTTTGCGTTATCCTGTTCTGCTAAATTGTAAAAAGACAACTGCTTTTCAATCATGGTTTTATAGATATTCTCCTTTCCAAATTTTCCCGATTCATTGGCAATAGCCAATCCAAGAATTATCAGAGCCAAATAGGGTAAAATTGGGCGCTGCTTCGACCGAAAATGATTCCACACATAGGCTAGCAATGGTGGCAGCAGCAGAAAGAAAGCAAATTCTTTGATATTATAAATGAGAAGCAAAGCCAAAAGCACTATTCCTATTCTGGCAATGGGTTTCCTTCCTTTTAAAGCATAATTGCCACAGTTGAAAATTAGGCCTATGGCAAAAATCAGCAAACTTTCTTTTAGAATTCCAGAGGTCCAGAAAGCGACGGAAGGAGTAAAAAAGATAAGCACAAAAAGAAGCCACTTTTTTTGCTTTAACTTGGAATTAAAAAATTTAAAAATCCAAAAAAGACCGGTAAAAGCCAATAATAAAGTAATTATTAAATCAGCTCCATAACTGCCAAAAGTAATTAGGTTTATAAAAGCTAAGTAGCGAATAAGCATTCTATTGTTAGAAAACAACTGGCTTCCATTACTATAATCCCAATTATTCATCCGATCGTAGATGCCAAAGAGCTTTAAATCGTCAGCGTCAACACCACTCATAATTTTAAAATAAGCACTTGGCTCTACTTTTATACTTCTATAGAGAACTTGGGCATCATTAGAAAACCTAAAGATATCGGCTTTCTCTTTGATATCAGCAGAGCGAGTATAGATAAAAAGCATAGCTACAGCAAGAATCACCTTATAGCCAAAGGCAGCCGCAAACCAATGCTTTGATATACCGCTAACTTGATACATCTTTATTTTATAAAGCATAAAGATAGCCAATGCCAGATAAAAAATACTAATGATATAATTCATGATGTACTCTTGCTGTTTAGGTAAAAAATAGCAGGAGAAAAATCCGACTTAGAACAAGCCTTATCTTCTCCTGCCAAGAATAATTATTTTAAATATTTATCTAAGAAAGCCTTAAATTCTCTTTGCCATAAAATAGAATTCTGTGGTTGCACAACAAAATGGGATTCATCGGGAAAGAACAAAAATCTACTGGGAATATTATGTAATCGGGCAGCATTAAATGCTTGCATCGATTGAGAATAAGGAATTCTAAAATCGTTACCTCCTGAAATCACTAATATTGGAGTATCCCATTGCCCCACAAAGTTAGCCGGATTAAACTTAGTATAACTTTTAGGTTGAGGTTTATCCCAAACAGCACCACCCAAATCATGTTTCACAAAAAAAGTCTCTTCTGTAGAAGCATACATACTTGGTAAATCATAAATACCACAATGGGCAATCAGCGCTTTGAATCTTCCTTGATGATGCCCCGCCAACCAGTAAATGCTATACCCGCCATAGCTTGCACCAACAGCTCCTAACCTGTCTTTATCGACGTATGGCTCCTGAGATACTGCATCAATAGCTGATAAATAATCTTTCATATTTTGCCCACCGTAGTCACCACTTATCTGGTCGTTCCATGCTTGTCCAAAAGTAGGCAATCCTCTTCGGTTTGGTGCTACTACAATATATCCATTGGAAGCCATAACCTGAAAATTCCAACGATAGCTAAAGAATTGACTTACCGCTGACTGAGGTCCTCCCTGACAATAGAGCAAGGTTGGATATTTCTTAGTTTTATCAAAATGGGGTGGATAAATAACCCAAACAAGCTCTTTTTTTCCATCAGTGGTCGCAACCCAGCGCTTCTCTACTTCTGCCGGCATTATTCTATCAAGAATTGATTTATTGGTAAAGCTTAACTGCTTTTCATTACCATTGAAATCTATGGAATAAATTTCAGTAGGCTCTTTCATGCTCATCTTAGTACCCACCAACTTACCATCAGCAAGAGCTATGCTAGTATAGTTATGATCGCCGTGGGTAAGTTGTTTAATTTTTTTAGTGGCTAAATCTAAAGCATATACCTGATAGGTAGCATTAACTCCTGAGATAAAATAGATTGTCTTGGAATCGGGACTAAAAACAAATCCCGTTGAACTCTGATCAAATCCCTTGCTATAATCGGTGGTATCACCTGTTACAAAATTATAAACAATAATACGATTTTTATCTGACTCAAAACCGGGAGTCTTCATACTGCTCCATACTATCATCTTGCCATTGGGAGACCATACTGCTCCATCATCATAGCCCTCAAAACCATCCTTGGTAAGATTGTAACTCTTGCCGGTATAAATATCATAAATATACACTTCAGAGTTGGTACTCAAAGCGTAATCTTTTCCTGTAAGTCTTTTATAACTAATGGATATCTTACTTCCGTCAGGGCTCCAATTAATATCTTCCATACCATTAAAAGGCTCTCGAGGTGCATTATACCTCTCCCCTTTCATTAAGTCTGTACCAGCCTTAATAGTATTGGAATTATACTTACTGACAAATACATGACTGTAATAGGCATCTCTCCAATGATCCCAATGGCGATACATCAACTCATCATAAATTTTCGCATTGGCTTTGGGTAAATCGGGATATCTGTCATGTATTGTTTTATCTACTTTTACATTAGCAGTATAAAGTATATGCTTACCATCAGGACTATATTTAAAGGCCGTAATACCTCCTTTTATATGACTAATTTGTCTGGCTTTACTCCCATTGGGATTTACTTCCCAAAGTTGTGTACTTCCATTTAAGTGCCTCAAAAAACCAATCTTCTTTCCATCGGGTCTCCAAAGACCATTGTATTCACTTCCTTTGAAATTTGTAAGTCTATGTACTTTGCCACTGTTAATATTGAGCACATATAAATCGCGCTCCCCTTTGTTTTTCTTAATGCTGTAGCGGCTTATACCATACACTATGTTTTTACCATCAGGCGATACTTGTATATCCGATACCCTTCCCAATTTCCATAATACTTCGGGAGTCATAATACCTGCCGAGAATAGTGTGCTGTCATTTTGAGGGATTTCAAGAGGAGCATTAATAGTACTTTGCTCAAGCTTTTCTGTAGTAATATTCTTACACGAGAATAAAACAACAATCATTGATAGAAATAAAAATATACTTTGTTTCATAGATTAAATTTTGTTGATTTGGTGATATGAAATATATTAATTCGGCATTACACTAGTATTAAATTCTTCTACTCTAAAAGCAAGGCAAGATATAAAGCCTAATTTATATCCCGGCCAACATTAGCGCTATTTCCTACTTATCATAAAGGTTTCTCCACTCTATTAAGTCCTTCAATGGCCTTCTCATAATTAGAATGTAATTTTAGCGCTTCCTTATAATCGGATTTTGCATTAAATACATCGCCTAATCGCTCATAGGCAAGTCCTCTATTGTAATAGGCTTGATAATAATTGGGAGAGGCTATTATAGCTTTGGTAAAATAAGGGATGGACTTATCGGGGATATTGAGTAACTGCAAATAAATATAGCCAATATTATAATAACTATTGGGAAAGTCAGGTGCAATATTTTCTATATTTTTATAGGTCGCTAAGGCTTTATTCAGTTGATCATTATTCTGGTAATAAAGGCCCAAATCGTAATAGGCATCAAGCTTAGTGGAATCAAGAGCAATGGCATTATTAAAGTAGGTAACTGCCAATTTATTTTTTAAATTCATAAATAGAATTCCCAGCTCCACATTGGCCTCATAGTTATTACTATTATTTCTCAAACATTTCTGAAAACTATCGATAGCTTTGTTAGTATCAGCATTTTCTTTATAGGCATAGGCTTTCAAAAAATAGGCCTTATCGCTATATGGATCTACTTCCAATGCCTTATTGGCATAATTAAAAACATCCTGATATTTTCTTAAAAATAAACTTATCTCCCCTAATTTCAAATAAGCATCGGGGTAATCAGGTTTGATTTTGATTACTCTTTTAAGAATGCCAATGGCGTTTTTAATTTTCCCTGATTGCATAAACAAATTAGCAATCTGTATATAATAATTTACGCTATCGGGAGCTAGTTTTATCGCCGACTGGTAATCTTGAGCAGCCCTATCATAATTCTTTTTGCTCATATAGTATTTGGCTCTCTTCTCCAGCAAATCTATTTGATTAGGGCTAGCTTCTATCGCTGCATTAAGTTGCTCTAAACTACTCTTTTTACTTAGTTTTATTTTACTATTATTCTTACAAGCGCCTAAACTTCCAAGAGCAAAAATTAGTACAACAAATAAAATTCTATTCATAATACACTGCCTATTAATTATATAAATAACAAAAAAAGAAAGGAGGATACTCTCAGTACCTTATACCGAAATACTTCCCTTATCGGATTTGGTAAGAGTCTTATTTTTCACCTCGCAATAGGTAAAAGTCAAGGTCATCTCTTAAAGTATTACCGTGCGTCTCCTCCCTTCAAGTTCTATTTTCTATTTCGACTTTACTGCATCCTTAATTTTCATTTCGATCTCTTCAGCCAATTCCGGATTATCGCGCAGCAGCTGCTTTACCGATTCTCTTCCCTGACCAAGTTTAGTTTCTCCATACGAAAACCAGGATCCGCTTTTCTTAACAATATTATAGGTTACTCCCAAATCAACCAACTCGCCTACTTTCGAGAAACCTTCTCCATAAATAATATCCAATTCAGCAGTCCTGAATGGTGGGGCTACTTTATTCTTAACCACCTTTATCTTCACCCTGTTTCCCATAACCTTATCCACATCTTTTATCTGGGTAGAACGACGAATATCTATTCGTACCGAAGAGTAGAACTTAAGGGCATTACCACCGGTAGTAGTCTCAGGATTACCAAACATAACGCCAATTTTTTCACGCAGCTGATTAATAAATATGCACGTAGCTCCAGTTTTACTAATGGTACCGGTAAGTTTCCGTAATGCCTGCGACATCAGTCGTGCCTGCAATCCCATTTTCGAATCCCCCATATTACCCTCTATCTCACTCTTTGGCGTAAGTGCTGCAACCGAGTCAATAACAATAATATCAATTGCACCTGAGCGAATTAAACTATCGGTAATCTCCAAGGCTTGTTCACCATAATCCGGCTGCGATACTAATAAATTCTCAATATCGACGCCCAATTTCTCTGCATAGAAGCGATCAAAAGCATGCTCAGCATCAATAAAAGCAGCAACACCACCCAACTTCTGCGCTTCGGCTATGGCATGAATTGCCAATGTTGTCTTTCCCGATGATTCAGGACCATAAACTTCTATTACTCTACCTCGTGGTAAACCTCCTATCCCCAATGCTAAATCCAATCCTATACTACCCGTTGGGATAACATCAATATCTACAACGGCTTTATCGCCCAAACGCATTACGGCTCCTTTACCGTAATCTTTCTCTATCTTACTCAACGTTAGCTGTAAGGCCTTAAGTTTCTCTTTGTTTGCTTCTTTTGCCATATTATATTATTCTTATTTAAATTTCTATTAATCTATATACTTTATCAATTTCTTCCTTTCTCAATAATACCAAAAGCTATTTATAAGCAGCAATAATTTGTTCTGCATGCTCCTTGGTCTTCACTTTATTGAAAATCTTCTCAATTTTACCCTCTTCATCAATAATAAAAGTCATACGATTTATGCCTTCATACTCACGACCATAAAGTTTCTTGAGTCCCCATATCCCATACAATTTCAAAATTGTCTTCTCTGTATCAGGAATCAATGGAAATGGAAAATTATATTTCTCCTTAAAACGGATTTGTTTCTTCGCATCATCGGCACTCAATCCCAACATTACAAAACCCATATCACTAAGTATCTGATAATTATCGCGCAAATTACATGCCTCATTGGTACAACCCGGTGTCATCGCCTTGGGATATGCAAAAAGTATAAGTTTTTTTCCTCTGAAATCATCCAACTTTATGGTATTACCCTTTTCATCTACCGTCTCAAAATCAGGAGCCATATCTCCCACCTTCAAATGTGTCATAATTAAGCTATTAATGATGTAGTTTTTAATTTAATTTCCAATGCCAAAGATACGATTATTTTGACTTGCTAAATCCGACACCTTTAAATTATTTTATGCGCTTACTTTCCTGTTTTTTTGGGGCGGCTTAAAGGGCTATACGCTATAGTCCTCAATATATGCAGGACTTCAGAAACAAGGCCGTTACAAGAAACTACAGCAATAGAATAAACAGAATACTATCCCAACTTAGTCCTTAATCTACTGATTATTTAATCCAGCAAGAAACACTATCATACCAGTATTATAACTCACATTCAGCTTAGGGATAATTTAATGAAAAAACGGCCTTGATACGGCTCGGTGTGCGCCTTGTTCCAATGGCGTCACCAAGCCTACTTCAGTAGCCTCCCTATATTGAGGAGCTGCCGCTTCTATCCCTGCCGCAAAGTTATCTCCGCCAGACTCTCCGTAATTGAAATTTTATATCAAGTTCATAGTATTAATTATTATCTTTGTAAAAATACTAAATGCTAGTTTTTAACCTGTTGTTATACTCTTATATCGCAGCCTACAATTCCATTTATACTAAAAATAACATTCTATGATTAGATTAGGAAGAGTTTCAACCCACTATATACCAGTTAGCCTACTTATTCTATTCCTAACTTTTATACTCTCCTCCTGTGAAAACTCACAGCCTCTAACACGAAAGTCTTTACTCTCAAGGTCTTCATTAATTGCCATCAGACCTCTTCGTAATTTTGGTGCAAAGGATAGTGCCAATCCTCCCAATTATGCTGATACTATTGCTTGGCTTGTTCATCATAACAATAATAAAAAGGTAGATGTTTTCTTTGTACATCCCACCACCTATGTCAGCCCAATGAATTGGAATATGCCTATCAATGATAGTTTTGCCATAAAAATGATATATAAATGGTCAATACAAAGCCAGTTGGGAGTTTTTGAAGAATATTGCAATACTTACGTTCCAAATTATCGCCAAGCAACATTTTACTCTTTCTTTACTAAATCAGCAAACGGCAAGAAGGCATTAAACCTTGCCACTGAAGATATTCACAAGGCTTGGAATTATTATTTAGAACACATTAACAAAAACAGGCCAATAATTTTAGCCGGACACTCACAAGGATCGATGATAATATTACGTCTGCTACCGGAAATTATGAAAGACAGTGCTCTTTCCAAACGTATTGTAGCCATTTATGCTATCGGCTGGCCCATTGGTAAAAAATACCTAAAACAAAATCCCAAGATTAAAGTATGCGAAAATGCGAAACAAACAGGCTGCTTAATTTCGTGGAATACGGAGGCTCGTGATGCCAAAGGCAGCCTGGTTGACAAACCAAGCATATCTGTTAATCCTTTGAATTGGAGTACCAATGAAGATTTCGTTCCCAAAGATAGCAATATTGGGGCTGTATTCTTTCATTTTAATTCTCCTCCTGATACCATAATTCATTATGTGGGAGCACAAAATGTTAACGGGCACCTTAAGGTTACTCCTATTCCCAATAAACTTGAAATCCGATTAACCATTGCACTCGGCATCTATCATATTTATGATTATAATATGTTTTATCTCAATTTCAAAAACAATGTAAAGGAAAGAATTGACAGCTATTTCAAACTACCAACACAAGAATAGAATTAAACTACTATTTACCAGGTATTTACAAAATCATAATTTCCTCTCATCACTAATTCCAAGCTAAACCGGAAGCTCTATATAAACAGTTGTTCCTTGCCCCTGCTCACTATCAATACGAATATTTCCTCCAAGACTATCCGTAAGTTCCTTGCAAATCATTATTCCCATACCAAACCCTCTTTCCTTATTAGTTCCTTCAGTAGATTGAAAAGAGGATGATTTAAGCAGATTTTGAACAAATTCCTTTGACATTCCAATGCCCGTATCCATCACTGAGATGATATTTTTTCCTTGAACATTTACACAACTCACCTTTATCTCACCACCAGGATTCGTAAATTTAATGGCATTGGAAATTAAATTTCTCAAAATAATATTTAAATAGCCCTTATCGGTTTTTATCTTTGTTAGCTGTGGCACATCATTGTTGAATAATATGTCTTTTGTATGTATTGTATCATCCAAACTCTTGAAAATATTATTTACCATCCATCGCAAGTCAACCTCAATAATAGCAACTTTCTTCCCAAGCCTATTACGCGACCAATTGAGTATCTCTTCCAACAAAATATGAGTTGACTTAACCGATTTACCTATAGTATTGATGTATTCATTCCGCTCTTGTGCTGATATATTGGCACTCTCATCATTCAAATAATCAAAAAACACATCAGCCGTACCAATGGGGCCTTTAAGATCGTGAGAGATAACACTAAATATCTTCTCAAGCATCTGATTTGAATTAGTCAGTTCTTGAGTCTTCTTATTTAGCTCCGCATTTATTATTGCTATTTCCTTGTTTTTTTTCGACTTACTCCTAAAGCTTAGGTAGATAATATAAGCGAAAACACTTACAATAAACAATAGCGCAAGTATCACTCGATTATTAAAACGCTGCTTTACAATAAACTCATCGAGTTTTTTATTTCTATCTATTAGTTTTTCATTCTTATAGTTTACTTTATCCAATTCATATTTAGAATTAAATATTTCTGCTTTAGAAATTCTATCTGCCTGAAAAATTGAGTCTGAAATATCAAACGCTTTATTTAGATAATAAAATTCCTTTGCTGTGTTATTTCTACTCCTGTATATATCAGCCATCGCACTACAAAGATTTGACAGCTCAATATCGATAGTCCTATTTACCTTAAGATAACTATTGACTATATTCAATGCTTTATTATATTCCTTTAAATCATAATAAAGATAAAACTGCTGATACATTATTTGCTGATGTAATTCTTCAAAGCCCAAAGAATCTGATAGCAGATAAGCCCTGTTTAACAAAGCCTTTGCCTTATCATTATAATGCTGCTTTTTATATAATAAAGCTTTATTAGCATAGCCTACTGTTACGTTATAATTAAGACTATTCTTCTTATAATACTTAAGACTCGAATCCAAATAAAGCTTACCAATTCTCAGGCTATCAATGTCAATTAAAAAGATGGCGTAATTAAATTCTGAATAATGAATTATTTCCTCACTCTTACTTTTTTGAGCCAAGTGCAAACCTTTCTCAAACAAACTTATCGACTTAGCAGTATCATTAATATTGGAATACATCATTGCTAATTCCACAAAATCGGTAATATACAATTGATTAAGAGGAACAACGGTAGTATCATACTTCCATATCTTTTCTACTTCATTAAGGCTCAGATACTGGTAATGAATTGCATTTTCATAGAATCCAATTTCATCATATACCAATGCCAGATTATTATAATAAGAAGGCAAATAATAAACATGATGGTAAGAGAATAGCTTAGAAGAGGAATCTTTTTTTAAAACACTAATGGATTTTTCAAAATAAAAAATGGAAGAATCATAACGGGCAATTAGATAATAATATTTACCTAATGTATTGTATAGCATTCCCTTATAAAATACCTTATTGGTTTTGTTTTGCATTCTACCATTAAAATACCGCATAGTATTAATCAAGGGCAATACATTATTAATGTCAGATTCAAAAAGCTGCCAAACTTTACCATATACAATCTCAAAGGCTAAGGAATCATTATTGACAGGCAATTTATACTTACTGATTACCGCTTTTGTTGCTCCATCTTGGGCATAGGTAAAGTGGCCAATAAATACCGACAAAACAATTATCCCTATACTCTTTATAATTCGCAAAATAATATTTACTAAAATTAAAAACTGAATATCCAACGGCTGATGATCGAGTAGTAGCGGTTTTCAAAGCGATAATCTTCAAATCTACCAAATAGCCAAATCTTTTCCAATAAATACGTCAAATCAAAGATTTGGCGGGGCTGAATATGTGAACTAATGCTACAATTTTCTACCATAAAGCTATTACTTTTACATTTTGTTACCCTGCGTTGTTATTCCTTTTGATTTGTTTAAGTTGCTTTTTAAAATTTTTACGATGTCCTTCACCATATATCACTATAATTTTCTTGTAAGAACTATTTTTAATCAAATTAATTAAGTGTTTATTTCTATATTCAATAAAAATGGCTTTAAATTGTTTATTTGTATATTTAAGATTTTTATCAAATTTATCAGTAAATGGTGTATTCAAATCAAGACTATCTAATATTATTTTCCCATTTTGTTTTTCCCATTCATTTATTATTTCAAGATAGTTTAAATCTGCCCTGACATCTGTGCTATCTATCCCTAAATCAGTATATTTAGGT
>WGCS01000191.1 GCA_015493685.1 Bacteroidales bacterium | reverse complement strand
ATATAAGTATTAATTTATCGGATACCGGATAAAAAATAGATTAATTTTGACAAATGCTGATTCTAAAATTGATGTGCCAGGCAGAATATATTTTATTTTTAAAGAGAATAAATTTTATATTTCTAGTGCCATAATTGTTCATTAACAAAAGCTTGTATGTGCTGATTAAGAGTTTTAACTTTAGCATTAGCTTCTTTTTATGTTCTCAAGTAAAAAGTTGAAAATACCTTAGTCTTCCCGATAGTTATAGCATTGCGCCTAATACTTACCCAAGAGATGTACACTTAGCAAAGGAATTAAATAGCATGCTTATCAAATAATTCTGTGTCTTAAACTTTTTTATATACCTGTTTGGGTTGTTGTTTTTATAGTATTCCTTATCATTTCTAAATCAATTAATGAAATCATCTGTCCATACTGCAAGGCATTAATGGATAGCATAAATATAGTCTATGTGGTGATATCATTGCTGAGAATAGTGGGGATTGGAATCTAGTTATATTTAAAAGTTGTTGTAAAAGATGATAAGTATTGCATGGTGAAAATAAAAATCTGTAGTATTGTATCTGATTCTTACTACTTTTGCGCGAGCAAACTATGATTAATAATAAAAACAACTAAAGCAAACTGATGAGTAAACGAAAATCAAGATTATTATGGGTATTGGCATTGATAATAACATTGGCAGCAGCAATATATCAGAGAACTACAGGACCGACATATCCGGTAAAAGGGAGTGTTACAATTGATGGGAAAGAGTATAGCTATAAATTAATACGTTCGCATGGTGGTAAAGGTGATGCCGCAATATCCATTAAGGTTCCTAAAGAGATAAGTGGCATTGTTAAATATCGGCATTTTCGTTCGTCAGAAGCTTTTACTTCTATCAAAATGCAATTTGAAGAGAATAAGTTAGTTGCTCGACTTCCACATCAGCCTCCCGCCGGTAAATTGGAGTATTATGTGATGTTGAAGAAAGGAAATAATGAATACAAATTGAATCAGCAGGCTGTCGTAATTCGCTATAAAGGAGGAGTTCCTTTGGGTATTCTAATACCGCATATTATTTTTATGTTTACGGCAATGTTTGTTTCTACTCGTGCCGGTATTGAAGCTATTGCCGGTGGTAGTAAAACAAAAGTGCTTGCTTTGGTTACTTTAGTGAGCTTATTTATTGGTGGTTTAATATTGGGACCTTTTGTTCAAAAATATGCTTTTGGTGAATTTTGGACAGGCTGGCCTTTCGGTGGGGACTGGACTGATAATAAAACAATCTTTGGTTTGTTGTTTTGGCTGATAGCTTATCTCGTTCTGCGTAAAAAACCTCAAAACAAATTGTGGCCAGTTATTGCCATGATTGTATTGTTTGTGGTGTATATGATTCCTCATTCTATGGGAGGCTCTGAGTTGAATACCAAAACAGGAAAAATATCCACAGGCTTGAAGAAGTAAGTACTGTAATATTAGTAAAAAGAAGCTCTCCTATTTTATGGGAGAGCTTTTTAAATTAATGAAAATATTGAGTTTATCTTATCAATAATCCAAAACAACAAAACCCAAATAGTGCTACCTGTGTAAATACGGTTCATGAACCTTATCTACACAGGTAGCACCTAGCACCAATCTATGAAAAACTACCAAAACAAATTAATATTTTCAATAATACCCCTGGAAAAACCTAATGGGATGTATGATGCCAAATATAAAAATGAATTAACCAAGGAAGAGATTGAAATAGATGATGGCAGTAATGCTACTGAAATAGCTTGAGAATAAGAAGATTGGAATAATTTAAAAGTCGATATATTGCCCTATCTGCTACTCTTTGAAATCGAAGATTTGGGCAACAAATCCTCTCGTGGTATATAACCAAGGCAAAACTGTCGTTGTTCCCTTAAGGGCAAAAAAAAAGGTGACTGTTTTGAAGTCACCTAAAAACAAAATAGGAGAAATTGTTTTAGACTTTTATTATTTCTTTTTCATGGATAAAATTCCAACAGCACAACCCGGTTTGCCATCTAAAAATGAGATATATATTTTATAGATTGCTGTTTTTGCACAGAAAAACTCAAATGCTTTAAGGTCGGTCTTACTGGGAGTATAATATGTACTGGCAATCATTTTATTTCCATCATACAATTGCAGTATAGCTTCCCCTTCATAGTCCAAAGCACTACAAACATTAAAGCTGTAAGTATTCCCTTTGCTCAATAATACGGAGAAACGAGCCACAGGTAAATCAGTAGCACTACTGGCCTTTCCCAGTTTAGCTCTATACTGTTGTAAAAATACAGAGGAACTATTTATATTATGACAGCAACTTGTAACTAAACTTTGGTTACATTGTGAATAAGCAAATGTCTTTGCAATCAAAATAAGTACGATAATATTTAATATCCTTTTCATTCTACCTTCTTTATATATTGTTGTTGATTACTTTATTTCGTAAGTCATTTACCTCTGTTGTAATCTGGTCAATTTGTTCATTTGTAATATGTACAGTGCTTTTTGAAGTTTGTTTTATTACTAACATTCCATTTACAATCTTAGAAATGGGCTCGGTATCTGTAGTTACAATCTTAATTCCATCATAAGTCTTTTTCAAGCCTTGAAATTCTTTTAGGAGCTTGGCAAAGCGTGGATTTGATTGATAGTTTTTCATTATCAATATAAGATTATTGAGAATAAGCTTTTGCTCACCAATTCTTTCTGCTATCTTTTTATTGCTCTTTTCATGATATACTTGTGTGGCAAGATAGGTGCTTTCTAACCATACTCCTGTTACTATTAGGGCACTAATATTCGTTCTTTTGTTTGCCCTTAAATAATCATCCATATTATTAAAACTGGAGATTGATGTATAAATCAGCGAGTCGAGATTATCGGAGTTGGTAGCCAATCGTTTCAATAAAGTAAAGTCAAAAAACTGACCTACTTTTAATTTGTTAGCGAGTTCGTTAATGGCGGAAACAGTTGACATTACAGAACTTGTTTTGTCATAAAGGTTAAGATAACCTAAGTCGGTGCCCAAAAGTCCCAAGTTGATGGCGCAATCAAAATCACTAACTAAATTATCAATATTGTCTGTGTTAACAATATATTCTTTATTAAAAGGAACTTTTTCATCCTTTAAAAGAGAGGCTATCTCAATAGGAGAGGAGACGTTATCAATAAGTTCTCCCATGCTTTGCTTTGAAACTTCAATAGATTCAGGAGCAATTACGCTATCTGTTTGCGTGAGGTCTTCATCGTTGCCGCTTTTGGAATTGGAGCATGAAAAAAGCAGGCTGCTAGCAAATAGCATTAGTACTAGGTGTTTTAGCTTCATATTATTAATGTTTGTTATTTGATCTTTATATCAAATTGAATTAGTCGTCTTAGTGCATTTGTCCTTAATATAATGAACAAAATTATGTTCATGAGCCAAATTATACTCATATTGAAATAAAAAGTTTCATAATAATGCCCTAAAAATTGTTTTCTTGGTGCAAAAAGGTGAGATCGGAAGTCAAATTTTGATTCTACCACAGGATCTTCGTAGATGGCATCCACATGTTGTACCAGATGATTATTGTAATCAAGAATTTTATTTTTTTCGTAAAATTGAGTAACAATATCACTGACTGCTTCATTCTGATATTTATTTCGTAAGGCATAGTATTTCTCTTTCTGAGTACTTAAATAGCCATTTATTTTTAGGCTCAACTTATTATGTGCTACGTAAAATTCATGATTGAAAACTTTTGATAAAGCAGCGATAAAGTGAGCATATTCTTTACCCTTCTGTGGACTGAAATTTTGAATGCTAAGGGTTGAAATTTCGGGATTTTTTAAATTAGGGTATATCGAAATTTGTTTCTGGTATTCATTATTCAATAGCTCGATGGTGTTTTTTTCTTTTTCAATATTGTCACGGTTATTTCTATTGTTTTCGGCTATTGTTAAGTATTTTTTTAGTTCAGGGATATAGTAAACCTGATTAAAATCGGCTTCGCTTTCTGCTTTTTCCAGTTGGTAGAAATGTTTTTCGAAGCGGTTGTTTTTAAACTGATTTACCATTAAGCCTTCGTAGGCCCATTTGCTCGTCATAATTTCAGCTAGTATGGGTACTTTATCAATACGTACAATGCTTTTGTTCATTTTGTCAAAACTAAACATGGCTCCACCCAGCACCATTTGCGGAATGATAAGCAGCGGAATAATGATATAAATAGTTACAACTTCATCAAATGAACTGGAAATAATTAGCCCTAATAAGTTGGAGAAAAAGGCAACGCTAAAGAAAGCGAGCCAGTAGCTAAAATTCATACCCACAATAGCCAATACGGTATTGCCAATGATGATAAACAGGAAGGCCTGAATGGCAGATAAAAGAAGAAGTATTGCTATTTTAGCCAGCAGATAGGACGTCTTACTGAGGTTTAGAAAGGCCTCTCGCCTCAATATTTTTTGGTCTTTGATAATCTCTTCGGCACTAATGGTAAGGCCCATGAACATGGCAACAATAATACTCATGAAAATATATTGGGGCAAATTTTCGTTGAGACGGAATACATAAGAGCTGCCCACAGGCGTATAACGAATAATGTAGGTAAGTATAAATGCCAGTATTGGAGCTTCCAAAAAAGCGATAAGTAAATAGGCCTTATTGCTGAGTTTACTTTTTAAATCGCGTAAAAAATAAATCCACCATTGCTTTATCTTGGAAGGTATGGCAATATTTTTTTCAGGTTTTGATTTTTCTTCTTTACTGTGAATTTCCGACCTGTTATTTTGGTAAAATTTATACCAATCCTGGGGCGATTTCTTTCGCTTATTACTATAATGCCCATATTCATCAACAATTTCACTATGAACAATATTGAATATTTGTTCCGCATTTACATTACCACAACTTGGACATTGTGCTTGTTCGTATGACGCTTGGCCGTCCTGCTCTTTAAAATAACTGATAATGTCCACAGGGTTACCATATTGGATCATATATCCTCCTTCATCGAGTAGTATTACTCGATCAAAGATTTTATATATATCAGATGAAGGTTGATGTATTACCACAAAGATAAGTTTCCCTTTAAGGGAGAGTACTCGTAACAAGTCCATTACATTCTCAGAGTCTCTCGATGATAATCCACTGGTAGGTTCGTCAACAAACAAGATAGAGGGTTCCCGTATTAGTTCCAAAGCAATATTTAATCGTTTGCGTTGGCCTCCACTTATCAGTTTATTTAAAGGAGAACCCACCTTTAGCTTACGAATATCATAGAGGTCTAACGATTGTAATGTCTTGTTTACAAGTTCGGTAAGCTCTTCTTTCGATTTGTTGGTAAAACAAAAGCGAGCGTTGAAATATAAATTCTCAAATACACTTAATGTTTCAATTAATAGATCGTCTTGAGGGATAAAGCCAATGACTCCTTCTAGTTTCTCTTTTTCCTTATGGAGGTTAATGCCATTAATTTTAACTGTGCCGGTAGAAGGGGTAAAGCTTCCCGATAAAACACTTAAAAGAGTTGATTTCCCTGATCCCGAAGCTCCCATTATAGCAACCATGGAGTTTTGTTGTTCTATAATATCCATAGTATGTAAGCCTAAGCTTCCATCAGGAAATTTATAGGATATTCCTTTGGCTTCAAAACTAATTTTTTGCTTCGATGCATCCGTATTGTATTGTTCGTAAACATCGGCAAAATAAAGTGCTTTGCTGGTGGGGATTTTCAATGTGCTTCCCGGGTTGAAAATGACACATTGATTTTTTGATAGAGGTAAACCGTTTAGGTTGAGTTCTTGCTGTCCTATATATTTTGTTAAGAAAAAATTTGCACTTTGTATTTGAAGAAAAATAATTTGCCCATCAAGATTTTTCTTGTAAATATGATTTGTAAAAGAGGTTTCTTGCTTATTGTCAATTATTAAGAAATTAGCGTTATAAGTTTCTGTAGAATTGGTGAAAATAAGTTTTTGAAGATCGCTAAACTCCGCTAAATCAATATTAAATACATCTGCAATGGTGTGGATAATACTCATTCGTTGTTTACCCATTTTTTGCTGTGATACCATTTCCAGCAAGCGGACAGTACTTATTATTTTCTGTTGGTGGTCAAGAGTTTTATTAATGCGTTTGCATATTTTAAGAATACGAACAGAATCGGTGACAGAAGTTAGTTTTGAATTCTTTTTACGTTTTAGGGCTTTTAAACGAGATTCTTCTATTTTTTCATCAAAAAGTTTAAGGTAGGAATCAACATCTTTTGGACTGACTTCTTTCAATAAAAAATTTTTCACATATAAACGCTCCTCCCCAAATTGCTCGCTGTCCTGTTGAGCAATAATGGCAAATAATTGCATCAGTGCCTTTAGTATTTCTTCACTCATTTGCTATGTAAAAGTAATGATGGTTTTCTATATAAATGCTGTCAGTCTATAATATAGAGATACTCTGTAAATATTTCTATTACAGAGTAATAAATAAATGCTGTGATCGTTAGTCTAATGCCATCATTGATGGCGATATAATTTAATATGAGGACGAATAAATAAAGAAAAACAGCCTGTTGTTTTTTCTATATTTATTCGTGCCGATTAGTATGTAACCAATTCAAAAGGTACGTCAATAAGTTCAGAGTATTCTTCTCCGGCTTCTTCCATATCTTCATCCTCTTCATCGTAAAACCATTTTATATTACAGTTGTTACCGGCTTCTACCATATCTTCCATAATCATTAATATGTCAAGGAGTAGTTTAGAGGAAGCAGTATTAAAATAATTCATTTTAATATGAAGATCTGTATTTTCATTTGGATTCTCGGCATATTCTTTCAACCATTCAATGATAGGTTCGTAGAAAAGAGAAGCATCTTCAGGAAGAGAACGTCCTGATATTTCAAAAATATTATTTTCCGGATCGAAGACAATTTTTGGTGTATCTTCTTGTGATTCTATCTTAATGCTATTCATGGCTTACTTGTTTTTGGTTCGTGTAATTTGAGTTGTCAAAATAAAGAAGTAGGCGTCGTCACCAATTTGTTTAAATTCGTAGCTGAGAGGATTTCCTGATTTACGAGCAATATCAATTAACCCGAGACCGGCACCACCTCGCTCTGAGATTTTACCCTGTTTCATTTGTTCTTTGTGGAGTAATTTCAATCCTTTTTTATCAAGCTTATTTATTTTTTTCAGAAGATCTTTCATCGTTCCCAAATCTTCAGAGTGAACAATATTACCGGCGATAATAAAGTAGTCGGTTAATGACTTAGCCACAAGGAAAGTCCCTATTCCTTTAAGGTCGTCTTTAACTCCCTTTAAATTTTGAGCATGTTTACTTATATTTTGAAGGCTTTCTACAATGATATGAAAAACTTTCATCTGTAGCGCATTAGGTTCGGCATCTTTGGCCATATTCTCTTCTGTGAGTGCGGTAAAAGCTTTGGTAATCTGATGTGTTACTTCTCCTTCGTAAATAAGATTTATCTGATTGATTTTCATCTTGCGATAAAAATCAAAAACATAATCGTGAAAGATTTCGTTCATAAGTTTTTTCTCCATAATAATATGTGTTTAGTTGTTATATTTCAATCCCTATTAATAATATATCATCTATTTGCCTGTAATTACCTTGCCATTCAGCTAAGCTGTCTGCAAATATAGTGTGCATTTCTTTAAAGTCAACATTATAATTATCACTGATAATTTTGCGTACTTGCTTTTCTTGAAATTTCTCAAAACTACCTTCTTTAAATTGATCCGAAAGTCCATCACTAAAGATAAATATGCGGTCACCTTTTTTAAGATCTATTTCATGAAGTTCAAAATCTTTAATCTTCTTCTTGGGAGTAATGCCTCCAATGGCTCTCCGGTTTCCGCTAATATGTATCAGCTCTTGGCCTCTTAAAATGTAGAGTGGACGGTGGGCCCCGGCATAGTATAGTTTATCAAGGTCGTTGTTGAATTGGCAGAATGCAATGTCCATACCATCACGAGTGTTTCTACTGCCTTTGTCTTGTTTGAGGGTGCGTTTTACTTCTTTATCAAAGATATCAAGTATATCAGATGCTTTGGCTTGTGGATTTGAGTTCACAATATCATTGAGTAGAAAGTAACCAATAAAGCTTAATAATGCTCCCGGAACTCCATGGCCGGTACAATCTACCGCTGCCAAGTATAAGCCGTTCTCATTCTTCTTGAACCATGGAAAATCACCGCTTACCACATCGCGTGCTTTGTAGAACATAAATGAATCTTTAAAATATTGATTCAATATATCTTCCTTGGGCAAAATTGCCGTTTGAATACGTTGGGCATAATTAATACTCTCAGTGAGTTTCAGGTTCTTTTCAGTAATCTCCTTCTCTATGGCTTTGATGTCAGAAATGTCGTGGGCTACCAATAGGATAGACTCCAACTCTTTTTCGTCATTAAATTCAGGAATACAACTTACCTTTAGAAACTTATTCTTATTATCTAAATGCATCTCATATTCTATCTCCGATTTCTGTAGTGTGGCTTTAGTTACTTCTATTCTATCAGTAAAGAACTCTTTGATGCCACTTTCTATGCTTGTTTCGGGAAGTGTTTTAGCTTGCAATTCCTTGGCTGTGAAACCTAAATATTCTTCAACTTTTGGGTTGGTATAGTGGAATTTGCCTAAACGTCCAAAACGGATTATTAAGTCAGGACTATTTTCAGATAAAGCTTGCATCTGCCCTTTTAAGCGACGGTCTTTTTCTGCCATCATTTGAAGGGTGATATCTCGGGTGTTGAAAATTAAACCTTCTATTGCCGGATTATTGAGCATATTCTTTCCTGTGGTTTCCACCCATACTTCACTGCCGTCTTTTTTGAGATGCTTAAAGGTGTAGGTAACGGTTTTGCTGGGAGATTGATATAATTCTTGGATTTTCTGTTTTACAAGAGGAATATGATCTTTGCTGACGCGAAGAAGAGGGTCTGTGCCTATACTTTCTTCATTCTTAAAACCTAAAATATATTCTGAAGATGGGCTTTCGTATTTAATTCTCCCATTAGTATCAAAAATGGTAATTATTTCAGAGGCATTTTCCAAGAGCGAATGCAAACGAGTTTTTGCTGATTCAACTTCTTGAACCTGCCTCTCTAACTCTGCATTACTACGTTCCAGCTCTTCATGCGTCATGCGCATTTCTTCAGCATTTTGTTGGAGCTCTTCCTCATTCTCTCGCAATTCTTCTGTTAGCACTTGGGCCTCATGAAGAAGTTTCTCGGTGTTCATATTTACGCGCACACTAAACAGTACTTGACCTATTATTGTGCTTAAGCTTTCCATTAATTCTCTTACTTTGCCGGGGATGTGATTTTGAATGTCAGCAATCTCAATGATGCCATGTACTTTATCTTCGCTAATGAGGGGTATAATAAAAAGACTCCCAGGTTTTTTATCGCTAATAATCCCTGATGAGATGCTTACGTAATTCTCAGGAATCTCAGTTCTGTAAATGCTTAATCGCTCAAATGCTGCTTGGCCAATTAGCCCTTCTCCAATTTTAAAATGTTGACGGATAAACTTTTTCCGCTTGTAAGCGTAGGCTGCACTTAGATTAAATTGCTCCTCTTTGTCATCATAAATATAGAATCTTCCTTGTATTAAGTCGCAATAATCAATAATTTTTTTAAGAACATTAAAAGATAATTCATTGAGATCAGAGTGCTTTCTTAATTCCACAGAGATAGCTTCTTTACCTTCATTAATCCAAATATTCCTCTTTTCAATTTCGTTGTTTTTAATGAGGTTGTTCCTCATCATTATAAGAGATTTTGTTAATAGGTCTGTTCTATTTAATTTGCCAAAATCTACATTGTCGAAATCTCCTTCACCAATACTTTTGGCAAATAAGGCGTTGTTGGTTATAATCTCATTTTTCTTATTAAGATTTCGTTCGTATTCTTTTTTCTTCAGAAAGAATATAGTGGCAAAATAGTAAGCTATGCCTCCAAAAGCAAAGGGGATAATCCATGCTATGTATATAACAGGATAAGTATCATTCATATAGCTAAACTTATTTTGCCCAAAAGGGACATCTTGTATTGCACTTGCTAAAGTAAATACTGCATATAAACTAAACAGTAGGCCGATAACAAACCCTCCGATAAAGAGTTGTCGTAATAAGGTTTTTTCCTTACGAGTATATTTTAGTTTCTTTCTCATAGTTTAATTATTCAGTCTGTTAGCATATTCTATGGCGAAATTTTGAAGTATTTCAAAGCTATTGCTGTCAATAGATTTCATATCAGCAAATTCAAGAATGTACTTTGTTTGTTTATTTACAATAATGGGTAATATGTAAATATTTGTAGGGAGGATATCTCCACTGCCGGAAGTTATTTTTACGTAATTCTCAGGAATGTCTTTCAGGTGGAGAGCTTTCTTGTCAAGAGCAACTTGTCCATTGATTCCATCCCCTTCTGTAAATGATTTTGGTTTGTGGTCTGAGTATAAGGCGTAGTTTATCCAGTTCTCAAATTCATTATTTTCATTTCTCTTAAAGCTTATGGAGAGGTCAAGCTCTAAATTGCGGCATAATTTAGTAATATACATTTTCATGGCATCATTACTATTTATGCTTTCCGTGTTGGAATCAAATAGCTCATTTATATTAATGGAGTATTCTTTTTTCTCTTTTACTTTTCCTTCATATTTTAGTTCCTTTTTGTCAATATTATCTTTATAATCAGCATTGCTGGCATCCACATTAAGAATAAGACGCCATGAAATAAAATAGCTTATTGTTGAAAGGATAATAATTCCCCAAACAAATGCTTGAAATTGGAAACTAATGTCTCCCATATTAGAATTAGTAAACAAACTATCCATTTTAAAATAGGCGAGAAATACCATTAGAATTATTAGCAAAAGGACAACAATGGCCGATATACGATATATTTTTAGTTTACGATGCTTCATTAGTAGGAAGTTTTAATATGTAATTCAAAATTTGATCAACAGTAAATACATGGTCGATTTTAGTAAGTTTCCGTGCGGCTTCAGGCATGGTACGTGCTTGGCAGAGTATAGGGTCTTGAATAATAGTAACTCCTCCATGCATATTTACACTTCGCATCCCGCGAGCCCCATCTTTATTGGCACCGGAGAGTAATATTCCTACCATTTTATTTCTAAATATACGTGCTGCACTATCAAAAGTCAAGTCTATGGCCGGTCTCGAATGATTGATATTGTCATGAGTTGAGAGCGCGAAATGATTGCCCAATTCAATGGTTAAATGGTAATTTGCCGGGGCCAAATAAATCTGGCCATTACTAATGTGCATTTTGTCGGTAGGCTCTATTATTTTCATTTTGCTTTTCAACTCCAAGGCTTCGATAAATCCACTCCGAATATGTTTAAGGCGATGTAAACATAATATTATGGGTAGGGGGTAATCAGCCGGAATTTGTGCCAGTAATCGGGTAATTACCCTAAAGCTTCCTGCTGAGCCTCCAATAACTATATATTTTATCTTGTTTACTGCCATTAGAAATATCGTTTGTAGATTTGCTCCTCCTGATTAAAAATCCGGAATTTTTTCTCAATATCGAAATCGCTTATATTTTCTTTTATTCCTGTGATAAGGTATCCACCCCCACTAATGGTATTATAAAGTTTATTAATGGCTTTCTGTTCTTTTACGTGGTTGAAATAGATCATCC
The DNA here is from genome assembly GCA_015493685.1 of Bacteroidales bacterium. Classification (GTDB taxonomy): domain Bacteria; phylum Bacteroidota; class Bacteroidia; order Bacteroidales; family UBA1556; genus UBA6267. Next base: position 4,410 of record WGCS01000191.1, on the reverse strand, counting down.
GGTTTCTGAAAACAACTAAGTTTGGATTGTACGGTAGTGTTATGTCCATCATATCACTGCGGTAAGCAAATGTATTTTTTAGTAAGTCTCTGTTAATAAAGGTTTTGCCTCCTATGGTATGAGTGTATTTATTAATGTTGTCCAATTCGTCAAGGCGCTTTACATTGCTTATGGAATTATTAATGATAGAGGGGCTGATATAGCCTTGGCGACATAAGTCTAAATTAGTTTGGCTGATATCACTAATGATAATTTTGGCTTTGGCAAGCAAGTTGTTTTTTGCCAATAATATTACTAAACTATAATAATCACTTCCTCTGCTTACTTCGGGCAACCATATTTTAAGAATCGATTTCTCTGTTATTTTATTGAGTACGGTTTCTTTTATTGTTCGCCATAAGGCAGGATCTCGAAATAAACTTATATGTTCGCAATAGATGCATGAGAGTATTTGTTCCAAAAAAACTTTATCGTTCTGAATGGCAGCAATAAGAACACGTGGAGATGAATATTTTGTACTCGACATTAAATAAATTAAATTTTGGCGTAAAGAAGTCATCGCATGCTGATTTAAGTCCACATTGGTTTTATCCTTCAATGCCTGAATAATATCTTTATACTCTAATATACTTAATGTAACATTCATAAATAACCTATAATTGGGTCCGTTCTGTTGAGCTCTCGTTTTAAAAACAATTATCTTTCTACGCAATATTAGGGGTAAAAGGTTTCACTAAATAGGACTTATATTTGTTTAACGTATATTTTACCCTTCTTTTTGAATTTGGCGCTGTTGGCACCTAGAATACTTTCGTGTACGCCGAGTAATAAATAGGATTTGGAATGTAAGTTCTCATAAAAGCCATTGATAATCCTGTTTTGTAAATTCTGATTGTGATAAATTAATACATTTCTGCATGAAATAAGGTCGAAATGCGTAAAATCTAATTGAGGATTCTTTACCAAATCATTTTGGATAAATACAATCTTCTTCCTAAGAAACTCATGCATCTGTATGGTATCTTTGGCAATATCGATATTGAAATATTTACTACAATCAATATCATTAGTTTCGTCGTAGTTTAAAGGATTATTAACAATAACTTTATTGAAATTACTCAGGTAATCAAGATTATTGCGATAGCGGTAAAGTCCTTTCTTTGCTGATTCTAATACCTGAGTATTAATATCACTGGCAAAAATTCGCGATTTATCAAAAAGCCCCATTTCATAAAGCAATATGGCCATTGAATAGGCCTCCTGGCCTGTAGAACACCCTGATATCCATATATTAATCCGGTTTCTTTTGCCTAGGCTGTGGAGTGTGTGGGTTCTTAAAAAAGTCCATACGTCAGGGTCACGAAAGAGTTCCGTTGTATTAACGGTAATGTCTTCAATCATGTTCTTGCCAAATTCTTTGTTACTCTGAATAAGTTTTATTAACTGATTAAAATCAATCTTGTTGTTTACCATTAAGCGGTTGAAACGCCGAAGTAATGAGCCCTCTGCATAATCTGATAAATCGTAAATTGTATATTGCTTGATGATTTGAAGCACTATTAATAGTTGTTCTTTAGAGAGCATATTTGTCGTAAATGGTTGATCATAGTAAGTGCTACAAAAGTAGAATTTGTTTTGGAACTATTAACAAAAAAAATATTTTTCTAAAAATAATAAATAATTGCAAAAAAAATCTTATCCTTGCTGTATCTAAATCTAAATAGGAACGTATCAGGCAGACTAGACTTAAGTTACAAATTCATATTGTTTAGAGCTCGCTCTTTAATCAGTTAATACTCAGTGTGATATGTTATTTAGGACAATTGTTATCTTAAAACACTACTCATGAAAATTAAATTAAACTCCAGGCTTTTAATCTACATATTGTCGGTTACTATAGCCATTTTTATTGTCAATTTTGGATATATTGGTTTAAAGATGAAGCCAATAATGCAGTCCAATGTTGAAAGAATGGCCAATGCGCATGCCGGTAAATATGCTAATTTGGTAAGATCATACCTTGCCGAAGAAATGAAAATTTCGCGTACTATAGCTGATGAATTCGAGACCATGCAAGATCTTGATGGGAAGCAAAAAATGGCGAAATCACAAGCCTTACTTGAAAAAGTATTTTCTAAACATCCTTATTATCGCTCTATTTGGATGAGTTGGGAACGTCAGTATTTGAGTCCAAGTTGGAAAAAGAATTATGGAAGACTAAGAATTGATGTGCATAGTCATTTTGGTAAAAAAGTGATAATAATTGATTCGCTTAATACCTATGGTGATGATATTGGAAGTTTATACTATAATCTTAAACGCGATAAAACTGATGTGCTTACTGATCCTTATGTTGATGATTATGATGGCGTTAATGAAATGGTTGCCAGCGTTTGTTCTCCTGTGTTGTTCGAAGGTAGATTTGCCGGCCTTGCCGGAATTGACATTCCTCTTTCTCGTTTTAAAGAGATAATCTCTAAAGCCGAGAGTCTCTATGGGTCTACCATATTTTTGGTTTCTAATGATGGAATCTTCGTTGGTAATCAAGAGGATGACATGGTTGGCACTTCCATTGAAGATGTTTTTGAGGGTAGCGGTTTAAATATTTTAGAAAAAATTCAAAAGGGAAAACCCTTTAATGTTAATTACGACTATAAAAATCGGGGTGAATACTATATTACTTTTTATCCATTTACCATTAATGGTAAAGATAAACCATGGATGGTGGGAGTAGCTGTGCCTCGTAATGCTATTATTAAAGAATCTACTGCCGCTTACCGTAATTCTATTTTTGTAGGTATTATTGGGTTTTTCATATTGAGTATTGTAATCTTTATCATTTCCAAAAGCATTACAGGTCCACTGACTCATATTACAAAGACACTGCAACTGTTGGCCAAAGGAGAAATTAATAAGGTTAAATTATTGAAATTTAAAAGTAAAGATGAGATTGGTGATATTGCCGAATCTACCAATAAGTTGGTTGAAGGCTTGAGTAATACAGCCACCTTTGCCAAGGAAATAGGCCAAGGAAATCTCAATGCAGAATTTAAGGCTGTTAGTAAGAATGATATTTTAGGGAATGCTCTTTTAGATATGCGTCAAAGCCTTGTGAAAGCTAAGAATGACGAAGATAAACGTAGAGAAAAAGAGGAAGAACAGAAATGGGCAACGGCCGGTTATGCCAAGTTTGGTGAATTACTTCGCGATAATACTGATAATATGGAAGATTTCACCTATAGCGTTATAAGCAATTTGGTGAAATATACTAATTCAAATCAAGGTGCGTTATTTTTGCTCGATGCAGAAGATGATAATGATAATTACTTGGTGATGAGTTCTTGCTATGCGTATGATAGAAAGAAATATGTCGATAAGAAAATAAAAACAGGAGAGAATCTGGTGGGACAGTGTTATCTTGAAGCTCAAACTATTTTTATGACCGATATTCCTGATAATTATGTAACTATTACCAGTGGTCTGGGTGATGCTAATCCACGGGCATTGATAATTGTCCCCCTTAAGTTTAACGATAAAGTATATGGCGTTATAGAAATGGCTAGTTTTAATGTTTACCAACCATATCAGATTGAGTTTATTGAAAAAGTAGCTGAGAGTATTGCCTCCACAATATCTACTGTTCGTGTTAATATTAGGACTGTTAAGTTATTGGAAGAGTCGAAAATTAAATCAGAAGAATTGGCAGCACAGGAAGAAGAGATGCGCCAAAATATGGAAGAACTTCAAACGACACAAGAAGAATCTGCCCGACGCGAGTTGGAAATGAATGGGATTCTAAATGCTTTAAATTCTTCGTACTTGGTGGTAGAGCTTGATAATGAAGGAAATATCGTTTCTATTAATGATAATGCATTGCGTTTATTGGGCCTCTCAAGAGAGAATATTGAAGGCAGTAACATACGAGCTATTCAATCTGATGAAGAATTGGCTGAGTTTGAAGATATATGGAGAGAGGTGATGCAAGGAAAAACGGTAAAACGTCAGCGAAATATATTGCGTAACGGAAAACAATTGCTTATTACAGAATCATATACTCCTATCTATGATGAAATGGATCAACTGTATAAGATTCTTAATATTGGTATTGAAGTGGAAGTTTCGTAATTTTACTAATTGCATTTAATGTATAAAGTCATAAAAATGATTAATCTTTTTTATGACTTTATTTACTTTGATTAAATAAATATTAAATAAATTTGCATTTTAATTTTTTAAAATTCCTTATGAATAAAATCAATAGTTTTAAAAGTGTAGCAATTGTGTTGGCATTGGTACTTACACAATTGATGGGAATGGCACAAAGTGCCTCCGTTTCTCCCTCGCGATTATATTTTAATGTAAGTCCGGGAAATTACAAAAGTCAAAAATTAAGAGTAACCAATAATGGTA
>WGCS01000190.1 GCA_015493685.1 Bacteroidales bacterium | reverse complement strand
ATTCTAATCATTGCCTTGTGGGGCTTCGTAATTTAAAATTGAAATAACCTATACCGAGCCATCGGTATTCGTTTCATAGTGTATCTATTTCTCTATTCCTAAAAGTTCAATATCAAATATCAATGCCTGATGAGGGCCTATATCTCCTCCTGCACCACGGTCTCCATAGGCAAGTTCTGAAGGGATATACAAACGGTATTTACTTCCTGTTTTCATCATCTGTAATGCTTCTGTCCATCCTTTAATAACGCCATTTACCGGAAATGTAGCCGGCTGATTACGTTCAATGGAACTGTCAAAAACCTTTCCATTGGGAAGCGTACCATGATAATGTGTAGTTACTTTATCATCAATGCTTGGAACAGGCCCGTCACCTTCTTTAATAATTTCATATTGTAGCCCACTATCGGTAACAATAACTCCCTCACGCTTGGCATTTTCGGCGAGGAATTCTTCACCAACAGCTTTCTGTGCGGACACAACTTCTTTCTGAACTCGTTGATATTCATCGTTTAATAAAGTATTCATTTCGTCAGGGCTGAGCTTAATAGCTTTATTAAAAACATCTTTCATTCCTTCGGTAAATGATTCGAAGTTAGCGATAGTAAAACCTTGCTGCTTCATGCCTTCGCCTATGTTCACACCTAAACTATAACTTAATTTATCCATATTCTTCTTTTATGTTGATTTAATTTCCATGCAAAGATAAAATAGGCTGTATTGGTCAATGAACGAATATTAAAATTTAATTAACAATTTGTAAACAATTATTATTTTAGGGAGATAATATATTTACAATTATTTAATATTGAGAGAAAAAACAGGCCTTTTATTTGCATTACTTTTGTACAACTTATATTAGATATTATGCTTAATTTAGCAGACTGATATAATAAATGATAAATTAGTTTAATTTAACCAAAGAATTTTCAATGGCTTATTTAGATTTTGATAAAAGTAAATTGGTGAATTTATCCTACTCTTTGGAGCGGGAGCTTTTGCGTGCCAATCGAAAAGGAGCCTACGCAAGTACTACTATTATTAGGAGTAATACAAGAAAATATCACGGACTGCTGGTAACGCCGCAACCGGCTATAGATAATGAATTGCATGTGCTTTTGTCAGCGCTGGATCCAACAATTATCCAACATGATACATCCTTTAATTTAGGTGTTCATCGTTATCCAGGCGGTATATTCAGCCCCAAAGGTCATAAATATGTTCGCGAACTTCAAATGCAACCTATACCAGCAGTAATTTACCGCGTTGGTGGTGTTGTTTTTAAAGTTGAAATGGTTTTCTCCAGTCTTTCTGACCGCATCCTGTTAAAATATACTTTAGTTGACAGTCATTCAGAAACAAGGATTCAGTTAAAACCATATTTGGCATTTCGTTCAAGGCACAGCCTGAGTAAAGCCAACGAATTTGCCAATACTAAATATGAAGAAGCCAATAAGGGTGTTTCCTTTAAATTATACCAAGGTTATACGCCTGTATTTATTCAGGCCAATAAGACGATGGAATATATCCATTCTCCCAATTGGTATAATAATATTGAATATTTTGAGGAACAACAGCGTGGTTATGATTTTCAAGAGGATTTGCTGGTACCGGGATATTTTGAATTTTCGCTCAATAAAGGAGAAAGTATTTATGTGGCAGCAGGAACACAAGAAGGAAATCCAAGTACTTTTTCCCGCTTGTTTAATAATGAAATTAAAAAACGTATTCCCAGAACAGATTTTAAAAATGCATTGCTCAATTCGGCAGAGCAGTTTTTAGTTAATAGGGAAGGGAAAGCGGAGGTAATTGCCGGTTATCATTGGTACCGACGCCTTGGTAGAGATACCTTTATTGCCCTCCCCGGCTTGACATTAGCACAAGGTAAAGTGAAAGAGTGCAAAGCCATTTTAGATACCATGATAAAAGAAATGTCCGGGCCTTTATTTCCCAATGTCGGATGTCGTAATACAGTAGTTTATAATTCGATAGATGCTCCTTTGTGGTTCTTTTGGACACTTCAACATTATGCCAAAGCAACATCAAATGAAGAGGTGTGGAAACACTATGGCAAAACAATGAAACATATCTTAAGGGCTTATAGAGCAGGTACGTTGTTCAATATTAAAATGGACAAGCATGGTCTTGTTTCAGGAGGCGAATTGGGCAATGCGATTACCTGGATGAATGCCATCAGCGAAGGAAAAGCTGTTACAGCTCGTATTGGTTATCCTGTAGAAGTAAATGCCTTGGCCTATAATGCTATTATGTTTAGCTTGGAGTTAGCCAACGAATTTAATGATAGTGATTTTGTGAAAGAATTTGAACCCATCGCTCATAAATTCCCAAAAGCGTTCTTTAAGATGTTTTGGAATGACCAATATGGCTATTTGGCAGATTATGTGAATGGGGATGTTAAAGATTGGTCAATACGACCAAATATGCTTCTGGCGGCAAGTTTACCTTATTCGCCAATAAAGAAAAAATACAAGAAAGCAATACTAGAAGTAATAAGTCGTGAATTGCTAACAAATAGAGGTTTACGAACATTATCTCCAAATCATAATGACTATGAATGTCGCTATTTTGGAAATGAAATAGAACGTGATAAGCAATTTCATCAAGGAACAGTTTGGCCTTGGTTGATGGGAGCTTTTACCGATGCTTATCTTAAAGTATATGGCAAATCAGGAGTAAAGAAGATAGAGTGGTATCTGGAACAATTTGATGATGTAATGACAGAACACGGTATTGGAAGTATCTCTGAGATATATGATGGCAATCCACCTCATATAGCACGCGGCGCTATTTCTTACGCTAGCAGTGTTGGTGAGGTATTAAGAGCATTAACGGAAGTAGAAAGTTATCTTAAATAGGACGACAGACTAATGAAACACTCATGATGAAAATAACTATTTAACTCACACTTGTGTATAGAAGTACTTTTATGCGAAGGCACAATAGAATGACTATTTTTATTATTAGATGCTTCATATCATCGTATTAACAAAATTAATAAGTTTACTAAATATCGCCTCGGCAAAAATTATTATATTATGAAGATTTTGATGTTTGGGTGGGAATTTCCGCCCCATATAACAGGAGGATTGGGAACTGCCTGCTATGGACTTACCAAAGGATTGATGAACAATCATCAAGAAGTAATTTTTGTTGTACCAAAGGTTTATGGAGATGAAACGGATAAGATCCGAATAGTAAATGCTTCAGAGGTAAGCTTGGATATGCGGAATAAAGTATTCTCGGAATATTGGAAGCAGCTGAAATATATTGAGGTTAACTCTATCCTTATTCCTTATGCTGATGATGATGAATTCTATCGTATTACCAGAAAAAATGAGCACCATAGTTTGGAAAATGAATCAGTTTTTTCTACCAAATATAAATTCTCCGGTAAATACGGGAAAAATCTGATGGAGGAAGTGAAACGCTATGCCTTGGTAGCAGCTCAATTGGCAGCAACGGAAGAGCATGACATTATTCATGCTCATGATTGGCTTACCTACGAAGCCGGTATTGCCGCCAAAAGAGTAAGTGGAAAACCATTGGTAGTTCATATGCATGCCACCGAATATGATCGCTCAGGAGAGAATATCAATCCGGTGGTTTTCGATATGGAGAAAAAAGGAATGATGGCTGCTGATCGTGTGATAACGGTGAGTAACCTAACACGTAATATTGTTATTAATAGGTATGGTATTAATCCGGAGAAGGTCTTTACGGTTCATAATGCGGTAGAGCCTGCTGATAAATCGGACTATTACGGCATGCAGAAATATGTTAAAGAAAAAGTAGTTACCTTTTTGGGAAGGATAACTTTTCAAAAAGGCCCTGAATATTTTGTGGAAGCAGCATATAAGATATTACAACGTGATGATAATGTGCGTTTTGTAATGGCTGGCTCCGGTGATATGCTTAATAGAATGATAAAGCGTGTAGCCGAGCTGAAAATAGCCACCAAATTTCATTTTACCGGTTTCCTGAAAGGAACAGAAGTTGACCATATGTTTGCCCTCTCTGATGTTTATGTAATGCCATCAGTATCCGAGCCTTTTGGTATCTCTCCCTTGGAAGCCATGCGCTCCAATGTACCCGTTATAATCTCCAAACAATCCGGCGTTGCCGAAGTATTGCACCATGCCCTAAAAGTAGATTTCTGGGATATTGATGCTCTTGCCGATTCTATCTGGGGGTTAACTCATTATCCCGGATTATCAAAAATGTTTATCTCCTACGGAAAAGAAGAAGTGGATAATATGAAATGGGATAATGCCGCCATGAAAGTAATAGAAGTATATAATTCAGTAATTTAATATGATAACAATATGCCATGATCATAATAAATCTTAATCTTATTTTTTGTCCCAAAGAGAATGGTTAAAGTAGTGTCCCTGAAATATTTCGGGGTCACCTAATTAAAAATTATAGATATATGAAATCGATTTGTTTTTATTTCCAAGTACACCAGCCCTATAGGCTAAAGCGATATCGCTTTTTTGATATTGGTAAAGATCACCATTATTATGATGATTATCAAAATGAGTTTATTGCACGTCGCGTTGCAGATAAGTGTTATTTGCCGATGAACCAGTTATTGCTGGACGCCATTAATGAATTTGGTAGTATGTTTAAGGTTAGTTTTTCCATTTCGGGAACAGCGCTTGACCAGTTTGAACAATATACTCCCGAAGTAATTGATAGTTTTCGGCGCTTGGCAGAAAGCGGGTCGGTAGAATTTCTTTCCGAGACCTATACTCACTCACTTTCGTCTCTTAAATCGAAAGAAGAGTTTAGCAAACAGGTACGTAAGCATCAGCAAAAAATACAGGATCTCTTTGGTCAGAAACCAACAACTTTTAGAAATACTGAACTTATCTATTCTGATGAAATAGGAGCAATGGTGGCCGATATGGGTTTTAATACCATGCTTACTGAAGGGGCAAAACATATTTTAGGATGGAAATCTTCCAACTATATTTATACCAATGCCATTAATCCGAAGCTTAAATTATTACTTAAAAATTTTCAACTGAGCGATGATATTGCCTTCCGTTTCTCAGAACAATCATGGGGCGAATGGCCTTTGACAACGGAGAAATTTGTCGGTTGGCTCAACGAAATTGATGAGAAAGAAGAAGTTATCAATTTGTTTATGGATTATGAAACTTTTGGTGAGCATCAATGGCCCGAAACAGGTATCTTTGATTTTATGCGCGCATTACCTGAAAAAGTAATGAGCCATACCAATTTTAGTTTTAATACGCCTTCGGAAGTGAGTAGCCATTTGCAAGCGGTGGCGCCAATTCACGTTCCTTATCCCATTTCCTGGGCCGATGAAGAGCGAGACTTAACGGCTTGGCTGGGTAATGAACTCCAAGATGAAGCTTTTGATAAATTGTATCAACTCGAAGCCAAAGTAAAAAAATGTGCTGATGCCAATATTATTAAAGATTGGGAATATCTTCAAACAAGTGATCATTTTTATTATATGTGTACCAAGTGGTTTTCTGATGGTGATGTACATAAGTATTTTAACCCCTATGGCACTCCCTACGAAGCTTTTATCAATTATATGAATGTTCTCTCTGATTTTATTATTCGCCTTGACGAATGCATTGATATTGTTGCTAAATCTAAGCCTAAAAAAGAAAACCACACTAAGAAACCAGTCCCGGAAATAACAACAAAAGAACCTATAGAAAATATAAATAAAGAGAAAACTAAAACATACCGCTTTAAAGATTTATCTTCTATTCCAAAACAGAAATTAAAAGCTGTATTGGCCAATACAACTATAGAAACATTGGTTTATGCACTTAATAATGCCGATACCAATTTGAAAGATCGTGTTCTGTCAACTATCCCTACCAAAGCGCTTAAAGAGTTTGAACAACTAGAGGATAAATTGACTGACATATCAGCAAATGCTATTAAGAATGCAAGAAGAAGAATATTGAACAAGCTGAAAAATATATAATATGCTTATTCTAATTCGGAATTTTATTGTTTTAGGATTTTTGCTGACAATGGGAGGGCTGAGGGCACAGTTTGACACCAATTATGTTTTCAAAACGAAAACTAAGTTCGCTGTGTATCCACTATTTGAAGCAGCCAATAGCGAAGTGTATTATCACTATAAAAATGCAAATAATAACACCTATTTCGACTATAAATCAAGAGCTTATGTAAGTGTAGGTGTGGGTGCAAGTTTTTATAGATTGGGATTTAGTCTTAGTTTCGAACTTCCATATAGCTCTATTTCTGCACTTAAAAATCAAACAGCCTTTAACTTTAAAGGAGGATATTCTTATCGTAAACTATACGGTGAACTTATAGCGAGAATTTATAAAGGTATGGAGGAGAATATTCTATATCCAAATCAAAATGAGTATCTTACCAAAATTCGAAAAGATGTAAACTACACTCAGTATGGATTAGGAGTGTATTATTTTACTGCCGATAAATTTAATTATGATGCTAATTTTAAGAATTATAATGTTCAAAAGAAGAGTGCCATAAGTCCAACATTTTATGGGGGAATAAATTATGCAGCTTTAAAAGGGAAGCTTAGAATCTCAGGCACTAGTACCAAACAACCGCAATATATGACAAAACTTGAGGAACGTTCAATTCGTCTTTTGCCGGGTATCTCTTTTAGTATCGTTTATAAGAATATGTACATCGCTGCCATGGCTTGCGGTGGCATTTCAATAAACAGGAATCATGTCGAATTGGAAGAAACAGAAAACAATTATTGGTCTAACACACCTACTCTGTTGGCAAATGTAATTTGTGGTTATAATTCAAACAACTATTTCGCCTCCGTAGCCATCTCTGTTGATAATGGTCGCTCTCGTTATGAGAGTCTGTATTTTGGAGGTTTGCATAAACTAATTCAAATAAAAGTTGGAAAAAAATTAAACCTTAACTACTTGGGAAAGATAGGTAAGTATTTGTAATTTGTTGGAGAGAACAAATTATAAACTAAACTCACAGATATTAACTAATGAAACACTTTTCTAAAACTATAGTTGTAGCCGGAACAGGGAGAAATGTTGGAAAAACAACTTTAGCCTGCCTATTGATTGAACACTATGCAAAAAATCAAGAAACCATAGCTATAAAGATATCTCCTCATCGTCATTACAATAAAGAAGAGGCAAAGGCAAGAGCTCGAATTATTGCATGGACCAATGATTATGCTCTTATGGAAGAGAAAAAATTTATTGCTAATAAGGATACGACAAGAATGCATAATGCAGGAGCTAAATCGGTTTATTTTATCATGGCAAAGGATAACTATTTACCTGAGATAATACAAATTATTGAACAAGAGATTGATATTGACAGCCGTATTATTTTTGAATCTGCTGCCATCATTAACCAAATAATACCGGAGAAATATGTAGTTGTTTACAATGATGAATTTCCTACACTGAAAGAAAAATACAAACATATTCCTGTCGATAGGTTTGTTTACTCCAAAGAGAATGCCTTTTTTGTAAAGAAGCAGAAGCTTAGCTTAAACAAACACTTTGTATAAGATTAGAATGCCGACTTAACACCGCCATCCAATAAATTCTTTATCTGTACCCAACGATTGATTCTTAAGTTACAAATGTATTGATAGCGAAAAGGCATCATCTGAAAAAAGTAGTTTGTATTACTTCCTTGCACGAGCTTAGTAAAGTTAAGAGTCAGAGAATGAATACTAATTGAAAAAATATAAGGGCTAAATTTATTGTGAAAAGCTAATCTGCTTTCTTTACCTTTGCAAGCAAATACATTTTATATGAAAGCAAAGCTTAAAATACTGTGGACCTCATTTATCCGTAATTTTGGACAAGGCTTGCTCTTTGTTGTCCCCATAACCACAACACTATTTGTGTTATATTATATATTTCAGTGGCTTGATAAATTACTCTATATTGATATTCCTGGATTAGGCTTGCTTATTATTATTGTGGGGATAAGTTTGATAGGTATAATAGGCTCACATTTAGTAACTTCACCCTTATTTAGGTGGGTTGACAAATTAGTTACTAAAGCCCCATTAGTAAAAATTATATATAGTTCTGTCAAAGATTTGTTATCTGCTTTTGTAGGAAATAAGAAAAAGTTTACCACACCGGTATTGGTAAAATTAAGTGCCACTGCAGAAGCTAGTCAAATTGGCTTTCTTACGCAAGAGAGTTTAGTCGACTTGGGAATATCAGAAGAAATGGTGAGCGTTTATATCCCTTTCTCATTCAGTATTATGGGAAATGTATTTGTGGTCCCCAAGAAGAATGTTACTCTAATAAAAGCTTCGCCGACAGAGACAATGAAATTTGTGGTTTCCGGCGGAGTTACCAATGTAAGTGAACAACGAAAAGAACAAGAACTAAAACAATAATAACCATAGACTATTCGATTAGTCGCATTAAATTATAATAATTATGAATTGGAAATTAAGCCCTTTAGATGAGGACAAACTGACACAAAGATTAAATACTATTTTAGCAGGTGAATCGAAATTATTAAGCGAAAAGGAGCAACTTCAAATGATACTTAATAGCATTGATTTAACAACTTTAGAAGGAAGTGATAATGACAAAAAAGCTCTTGAACTATGTCATCAAGCACGCACATTTAGTGCCAACGGACAAAATATCCCCAATGTTGCGGCAGTATGTTTTTATCCTCCTTTTGCAGCCATAGCAAAGAGTCAACTTAAGAATACCGGTATAAAAGTAGCCTGTGTTGCAGGAGCTTTTCCCAGCGGACAATCTCCCTTGGCCATTCGTGTTCTGGAAGTAGAATATGCCGTAGCAGAGGGTGCCGATGAAATTGACATGGTTATTTCCAGAGGTAAATTCCTAGCCGAAGATTATATTTATGTTTATGATGAGATAGAAACTATTAAAGAGGCCTGTGGCAAGGCCCATCTTAAGGTGATATTAGAAACCGGTGAGCTTGGTGATTTAAATAAAATACGTTTAGCTTCTGAGATAGCCATTGCAGCAGGAGCTGATTTTATTAAAACCTCAACAGGTAAAATTAGTCCCGCCGCCACTCTTGAAGCTTTTATCGTGATGCTTGATGTGATTAAAGAACATTATGATAAAACAGGTAAAATGGTAGGCATTAAACCGGCAGGAGGAATCTCTGATGTGGAAACAGCTAAAAAGTATCTCTTGGTATTGGAATCTGTTTTAGGAGAAAAATGGATGAATAACCAATATTTTAGAATTGGAGCCAGCAGATTGGCTAATCGTGTGTTAGAAGCACTTATACTATTGTAATCTAAATAAGTTAACTATTGGAGCTAAGAATAGTTAAGTAGTTTTTTACAATGAAAAACACCTCTTGGATAGATGATATCCCGGGAGGTGTTTTTTTTGGTACAATTAATTGTACCTAAATTAAGAAATTGAGGAAATAGTACAATGATAAAGTAATAAACAAGAAAAATAGAAAACAGCCTTTATTAGAGCGTTCTGAACGCTTTCTATGAGCTGATTTTTAAGGCGCGAGAATAAACAAAATATATTGGTTCAAAAAACGTATAAAATGAAATTCTTTTGCACATAAATATAGAATGATTCGTTTTTTTTTCTACTTTTACGTCCCTTTATGGGGAAACACATTTATAACAACACATAAAATTAATAGATATGAAAATTTATCAATCCAACGAGATTAAAAACATCGCCTTAGTTGGCGGGGCGAAAGCAGGAAAGACCACACTGGCAGAAGCCATGCTTTTCGAGGGAGGTAGTATTAAGCGTAGAGGTAGTATTGAGGATAAGAATACTGTTTCGGATTATCGAGATATTGAAATAGACAAAGGGAACTCTGTTGTTTCAACGGTAATGTACACCACTTATAACAATAAAAAAATAAATATCATTGATACTCCGGGTACATCTGATTATGTGGGAGAAGTTGTATCTGCATTAAATGTTGTTGATACCGCACTATTGGTGGTAGATGCACACGAAGGACTTAACGTAGGTGTTGAAATTGGTTGGAGAAATACTTCACGAATGGGAATCCCTACTGTTTTTATCATGAATCAGCTGGATCACGAAAAAGCTAATTTTGAAGAGACCTTAGCTCAGTTAAAAAATGCTTATGGCGATAAAGTAACCGTTGCCCAGTATCCCATTAATCAAGGTCCTGATTTTGATACGGTAATTGACTTGGTTTATATGAAACAAATCAAATACCAAAAGGGTGGAGGCGAAGCTGAAATTACTGATATTCCTGAATCGGAAAAAGAACATGCTTTAGAAATGGAGAAAGCCCTTATCGAAGCTGCTGCCGAAGGTTCGGAAGAACTAATGGAAATATATTTCGAGAATGACACTTTAACAATAGAACAATTGCGTGAAGGAATTCGTTTGGGAATTGCCAATAGAGCCTATTTCCCTGTATTTATTACTTCTGCAAAGTATTGTATTGGAGCAGGTCGAATATTAGATTTTATTGCCGCTTCTGCACCACGTCCATCACGTATTCCTCGTGTTGCTGACAATGGCGTAGTGATGAATTCTAATCCTGATGATCCTACCGCTTTATTTGTCTTCAAGACTGAAATAGAGCCTCACTTGGGAGAAGTGTCCTATTTCCGTGTTTATGGTGGTTCTGTAACTGAAGGAATGGACCTGATAAATACCACTAACGGTTCCAAAGAACGTCTGTCTCAAATATTGATAAATAATGGAAAAAGTCGTGAAAAAGTAGAGAAACTCTTTGCTGGTGATATTGGTGCTGCCATTAAACTAAAAAATACTAGCACCAACGACACCTTATCCGATGCTTCACATAAAGAATTGGTTTTGGATAAGATTATCTTTCCAGAACCTATATATACCATAGCCATTAAAGCGGTAAATTCTACCGATGACGAGAAAATGGGCTTGTTGTTAAATGAAATGCATAAGGTAGATCCTTCACTTGGAGTTGGTTATTCAAGGGAATTGAAGCAACTGATTCTTTCGGGTATGGGAGAACAGCATATTAATTTAATTAAATGGTATTTCGATAAAGTTTATAAGATAGAGTTTGAATTATTTGCACCTAAAATTCCTTATCGCGAAACAATTACTAAAACAGCGAAAGCAGATTATCGTCACAAAAAACAGTCCGGTGGTTCAGGTCAGTTTGGAGAAGTACATTTGATGATAAAACCTTATGAAGAAGGTTATACCGACCCTTCAGATTTTAATGTTAGAGGTACTGACGAATATGAATTGGAATGGGGTGGTAAATTAGTCTTTAAAAACTGTATTGTTGGCGGAGCTATTGATACTCGTTTCTTACCTGCCATTCTTAAAGGAATAAATGAACGTATGGAAGAAGGCCCATTGACGGGCTCTTATGCTCGCGATATTATCGTATATGTTTATGATGGTAAAATGCATCCGGTAGATTCCAATGAAATATCCTTTAAATTAGCGGGGCGTCATGCTTTTAGCACGGCCTTTAAAAATGCAGGACCTAAAATTATGGAACCTATCTATGATATTGAGGTACTTGTTCCTGAGGAAATGATGGGCAGTGTGATGACTGATTTACAAGGACGTAGAGCCATTATTATGGGAATGGGTGCTGATGGCCATTATCAAAAGATAAATGCTAAAGTTCCATTGGCTGAGATGCATCGCTATAGTACTACCTTGAGTTCACTCACTTCGGGTAGAGGAACATTCTCGATGTCCTATGCTGAATATGCTCAGGTTCCCAGTGATGTACAGAATGTATTGCTGAAGAAGTATGCTGAAGATGAAAAAGAAGATTAGCACTATTTCTTTTATATAGTTATAAAATAAGGCTGCCAAAATTGGCAGCCTTATTTTTTTATACTGGAATTGATTTATCGTTTTGCTAAGCCGGATTTGTATTGCCATATTCTTCAGCAAATAATATCCTAAGACGCTTTTTATCAATTTTTCCAACACTGGTTTTAGGAATATCTTCTAAAACGATAAAACGATCAGGAATAGCCCATTTTTCAATTTTACCGGTTTCAACAAATGTCTGTAATATATTTTCACACATTTCATTAGATTCTTCCTCCTTCATGTTCTCTTTAAGCACGACAAAGGCAACTGGCCGTTCTCCCCATTTCTCATCAGGGACACCAATTACAGCCACTTGGCTAATGGAAGCGCAGCGACTAATAAAACTTTCGAGTTCAAGAGATGACACCCATTCACCACCGGTTTTGATAACATCTTTAAGACGATCAGTAATTTTTAAATAACCTTCTTCATCCTGATACGCAATATCTCCGGTATGCAACCATCCATCTTGCCATAGTTCTTTCGATTTCTCCTCTAGTTTGTAGTATCCTTTGGTAAGCCAAGGTGCTCTCACTACTATTTCACCAACAGAACCTGTGGGAACAGTATCTCCGGTAGGATTTACTACTTTGGTTTTTACAAATGGAATGGGGAAACCGGTTCGTGTTACTATATCAATCTCTTCTTCTTTACTTAAATTATTAAAGTGGGGTTTGAAATGAGCAAGCGTAAGTATTGGCGCAGTTTCAGACATTCCGTAACCTGTCATTAATCTAATATTTCGTTTATAAGCTAATTCGGCAAGACCTTTGGATAGGGCCGAACCTCCAATCACTACCTTCCAACGCGATAAATCGAATTGCTCAGTGGCAGGATTGCCCACTACCATTTGCAATACCGTAGGAACACAATGCGAAATAGTTACCTTATGGGCAACTAAAAGCTTAACAATCATTTCATCGTAACGGCCTGGATATACTTGTTTCAGACCAAGTAAAGTAGAAATATATGGTATTCCCCAAGCATGTACATGAAACATTGGAGTTAACGGCATATAAACATCATTGGTGCTAATACCCAGAGGTTCTTGCATTGCACTCAATGCGGCCATTGATGATATAGTATGTAATACTAACTGGCGATGAGTGAAATAGACTCCTTTCGGATTTCCTGTTGTTCCGGTGGTATAAAAGAGTGTGGCAATGGTGCGCTCATCAAAGTCGGGAAAATCAAATTCTTCGGATTCCTTGGCTAATAGCGATTCATATTCTCCTACCACATCAAATTGAGGCACATAATCACTATCTCCATCATCAATATAAATGATAAATTTAACGGTCTCAAAATTAGGACTTATGGCTCTAATTAAAGGAGCAAAATCTTTATGGACAACAATCACTTTATCTTCAGCATGGTTAATGGTATAAAGCATTTGCTCTGGGGAGAGACGAATATTCACAGTATGTAGAACGGCACCTATCATTGGTACAGCAAAATAATGCTCCAAATAGCGATGGCTATCCCAATCCATCATGGCAACGACTTCTCCTCGTCGTACTCCTAAATGTTTTAACAGATTGGCTAACTGTCTTATGCGCTTGTTTAACCCTATATAATCATAAGAAAATTTATCACGATAGATGATTTTTTGTTTTGGTGCCCAACTTAGGGTATGGTCGAGCAAATGTTTAATTATCAATTGATAATCGTAGGAATAGTCGGGAAATTGTATCATAATGAACATTTTTAGTTAGTTAATAAATCATTGCTCAAATATACAATTTTTTTTTATTACTGTCAAGGAATGATAATTCAAAATTCGTTAGGTAATTTATTTTCGTTTGAGAAACTAATTAAAAAATTACTATATTAGCCTTCTGAAAACTAAATCTAAAATTGGTAATTATATTAGAGCGTTTATTACTAATAATTTAGGCATTTATTAACTAACAAAAAATAATTTATTATGATTTTACTTGATCATTTTTCTGAATCGGATATGCT
>WGCS01000189.1 GCA_015493685.1 Bacteroidales bacterium | reverse complement strand
GGGTACTTTTAAGCAGTACCTATTTAATATTTCATATATTTGTCCAATATTTATTTAATTTATATTCTTAGATTGCTCTAAAACAATAGCCAAAATCGAATTTAGCAATTAGGGCTATTCACCGACTAAAATTTTACATATTGTTTTATCAACTAGCTTAAAAAGGTTTAACTTTGCAGCCTAATTATTATTTATGAAAGAATTTAGACGATTACTAAGCTATGTAAAGCCCTATAAGATTTATGCAGTACTTAATGTACTGTTTAATTTTTTAACCATTATTTTCTCCATTTTTTCTTTGGCAATGATTATACCATTTCTAAAGTTAATAGTGGGTGTAAATTCATTGGTAAGCACGGCTCCCCCTTTCGATTTATGGTCCAAAGACACTTGGATGCCCAATTTATATCTCCAGATGAGCGAGATGATAAAGCAGCATGGAGCAGAAAGAGTTTTAGTGCTAATAAGTGTTTCTATTATTGGGCTATTCTTTATGAAGAATCTCTTTCGCTATATGGCTATGTACATTTTAGCACCGCTACGGAATGGAGTAATTCGAGATATTAGAAACAGTGTTTATTCCAAAATTATTCAGCTCCCTCTATCCTATTTTTCAAATAAAAAGAAAGGCGATATCATTGCCAGAGCTACCAATGATGTACAGGATGTTGAGTGGACAATAATGGGTTCGCTGGAAATACTATTTCGCGATTCAATAACGGTAATTGCCTATATGACAACCCTGTTTATTATAAGTACAAAGCTTACCCTAATAATGCTAACAGTACTTCCGGTGGCAGGTTTTGTCATTGCCCGTATTGGTAAAACATTAAGACGCAAATCGCTTAAAGCTCAGAATATGAACGGAATACTACTCTCCTATCTCGATGAGGCTATTAGTGGGTTACGTATTATTAAAGCATTTAATGCAAAGAAATATTCCGAAGAAAAGTTCTATAATCATAATAATGAATATTCCAAAGTAATGATTAGTGTATTCCGACGAGGCGATTTAAGTGCTCCTCTGAGTGAGTTTTTTGGAATTATTGTTATGTCCATTGTATTATGGTATGGCGGAGGGCTTATTTTAAACCATGATAATGCCATGGATGGGCCTACTTTTGTATTTTATGTTACCTTATTTTCACAGGTTATTCCATCGGTAAAATCATTTTCAAGTGGCTATTATCGCATTCAAAAAGGAATAGCCTCAGCAGAAAGAATATGGGAACTTGTTGATGCTGAAGACCATATTACTGAAATTGAGAATGCCATTAGCAAGCGTGATTTTACTAGCAATATCCATTATAATAATCTGAGTTTCAAATACGAAGATGATTATGTACTGAAAAACATAAATTTAACCATTAAGAAAGGTAAAACTGTTGCTGTAGTAGGAGCCTCCGGTGCAGGGAAATCTACATTAGTAGATCTGCTGCCCCGTTTTTACGATCCCAATGAAGGCAGCCTTGATATTGATGGGCAAGATATTAAGGATATGAAAATTGATGATTTACGAAGCCTTATGGGCATAGTAAATCAGGAGTCGATATTATTTAACGATACTATTTTCAACAATATCGCTTTTGGAATTCCCAATGCTAAAGAAGAAGATGTAATAGAAGCGGCAAAAGTGGCCAATGCTCACGAATTTATTATTAATCTCCCCGAAGGATATCATAGCCATATTGGTGATCACGGCAATAAATTATCAGGAGGGCAAAAGCAACGTATTAGTATTGCTCGAGCCGTCTTCAAAAACCCTCCCATTATGATTCTTGACGAAGCCACTTCATCACTGGATACAGAATCAGAACGATTGGTACAGGATGCACTTTATAAACTAATGCAAAACAGAACTTCCATAGTAATAGCTCACCGATTATCAACCATAAAAAATGCAGATGAGATTATTGTTTTGGATAAAGGGAAAATCATTGAAAAAGGAACTCATGAAGAATTAATTCAAATTACCGGTATATATAAAAAACTCCATGATTTACAGTCGTTTAGCCACAGCTAAATTATTTAATATTAGGTAATAATATTGTTCTCATAAAAGGCCCTTAAATTCAATTGAATTTAAGGGCCTTTTATTGAAGTAAAAAATCTATTCGATTATTTAGCGTCTCCTGCAGGTCCAACATATTTGGCATTACCAAAAGCTAATATTGGAATAAAGATAAAACTAAGGAAAATCAATCCCAAAGTAAAACCTACACCATATCCAAAACTTTTGGACAATAAATTAATGGACCAAATAATAAAAATAATATTCACAATCGGAATAAATAAAATGATTAGCACCCACCACCATGGTTTTCCAATAATTTGCAATAGAACAATATAATTATAGATAGGAATAAGCGTTGCCCAACCGGGTTTACCTGCTTTAGTATATATTTTCCATTCTGCTATAATATAGAATAATGCAACTAATAGATAAATAATAATTGTGGATGTTGTTAGACTTTGAAAAAGCATATCCG
>WGCS01000188.1 GCA_015493685.1 Bacteroidales bacterium | reverse complement strand
TATACTTCTTAATCCGGTTATCAGATTACATAATTCAAAACAAAATATTCAATGTATTCAGGTATTTTGGTGCCGAGGTAATAGGGCAGATTCATCAGCAGATACGGTTTGCCTCCCGGTGTTTTTGTTTCAACCACATTAAATTCTCCGGCATAAATTATTTAAATCTGTAAGCGACATCATTTCTGCCTGTATTCCCAGCTCGTAATTTGAAATTATATTTGTAACAAAGTCATGGGTATTTAAAACTGATGACAATTGCAGCAATTATAATTATATTAAGTAATTTTACTCATCTTATTGAGTAAAATATGTATGTATGTATGAAAGACCTTATTTAGAGATACTTAAAGAGCGCATTGAAGAGCCCCGTAAATTTATTCAAGTTGTTATGGGACCGCGCCAGGTGGGTAAAACAACTATGATTATCCAGCTTTTACGAAAGCTCGATACCGAATATGTATTTGAATCTGCAGATGCTGTGGCTAATTCGAACAATGTTTGGCTATCTGAGATATGGGAAACAGCAAGGTTTAGAATGAAAGCTTCTGGTGCATCCGAATATCTCTTAATTGTTGATGAGATACAAAAGATAGATAACTGGAGTGAAATAGTAAAACAACAATGGGATAGGGATACCAGAGAAGAAACAAATATTAAACTGGTTCTTTTAGGTTCTTCCCGTTTGTTAATTCAGAAAGGATTAACGGAATCGCTGGCCGGCCGGTTCGAGACCTTTCAACTGGGGCATTGGTCTTATCTGGAAATGAATACAGCTTTCGGATGGAATATTGAACAATATATCTACTTTGGTGGCTATCCGGGTTCTGCCTCTTTAGTCGGTGATGAAGAAAGATGGAAGAACTATATTAAAGACTCAATGATAGAAACCAGTATCGCAAAAGATATTTTGATGCTTACCCGGATAGACAAACCATCACTATTAAAACGTCTATTTGAATTGGGATCTTTATATTCTGGTCAGATTCTTTCGTATACAAAACTAATGGGGCAATTAAAAGATGCCGGTAATACAACTACACTATCGCATTACCTGACCTTGCTCTCGGATTCTGGTCTGTTGGGAGGATTGGAAAAATATGCCGGGAATGTGATTCGAAAACGTTCGTCAAGTCCAAAATTTCAGGTATATAACAATGCTTTGCTTAGCGCCCAGGACAACAAAGCTTTTTCAGACATAATCCTTAATCCAAAGGATTGGGGGAGGTATGTAGAATCATCAGTAGGTACACATTTGATTAATAACGCTGTCTCAGAAAGATATAATCTGCATTACTGGCGGGATTTAAATAAAGAAGTGGATTTTATATTGGAAAAGAATGGAAAACTCATTGCTCTGAAGGTGAAAAGCGGGAAAAGGGCAGAGAATACCGGAATGAAAATCTTTGCAGGGAAATTTCATCCTGTAAAAGTTTTACTCGTAGGTACAGGAGGAATTCCTATTGAGGAATTCTTAAAACTTAATCCAATAGAATTGTTTTAGCCTTGAAAAAACATCTAATTTAAACGAATAAAACAAGCATAATCATAAACAGAATCACTATTGTACGGGATAATTATTGAGATTGCTTCTTCCTTGTTCCTCGTCATCGCAATGACGTTAATTTCAGATATTTACCATATTAAGAACACTAAGAATAACTTCTTTCGCAAAGCAAGCCAAAACACGCACAATCAATATAAAACTGGCGTCATTAGTAGCCTAGCGAAGCAATCTCATATTTTAAACGGACACCAATGATTTTTTAGATTAAATATTATGAAATTATTTTTGATTGTATTAATTGTATTAGTGCAGGGAATACCTCTTGTAAATGCACAAACTCCGGCAAAAATACCCATTCCAACGCCTGCTCAGTTGCAATGGCAAAATGCCGAACTGGCTGCATTGGTTTGTATCGATTTGCATGCTTTTGACGGTAAAGTATACAATCAGAAAGAAGCACGCATCACTCCGGTAAAGGATTATAATATTTTTAATCCACCTTAAATCCGCAAGCGAATTTTAAAATATAAAAATAGTCATTTGTGACCACGTTATGAACTTAATTTTGAATAAACAGTATAATTTGTTGAATAAAATGAGTTATTTTCTCTTTTGCAGAAGTGTTGTTTCGCAACTTAATACTGAAATTTATTTGGCAACAATTGTAACTTAACCCTCAAAGCTTGAATATGCTATGTGTCAGTGCGTTATGTTT
>WGCS01000187.1 GCA_015493685.1 Bacteroidales bacterium | reverse complement strand
ATGTTACTGAACATGAGATAGTTTATACGATAAAAAATAATGAGGAAGTTAATTTGCAAGATATAATGGATATTACAGGTGCCGGTACAGGATGTGGCTCTTGTATTGGAGAAATAGAGGATATCCTTAAAAGGGAGCAGGAGAAGTAATTTGTGTAGGAGTTATATCTGTTTTTAAGAAATATTTATTTGGGAATATGAGTTTCATAACACTATTTTAATCATGGCCTTGTGGGGCAATTTGTGATTAAAAATTGTTATGTTCATTTTATATTTTTGTAATTTAGCCCAATTAACAACAAATAATAACTTCAATGGCGTTTATAAGTTCTATTGCCGCATGGTTTTTAAAAAAGCGATATCATCAAATGGAGCTTTTTATGCATTATCCCATTGATGTTCAAAATGAATTATTAGATTCTTTAGTTCAGCAAGCTATTGATACTGAATGGGGAAAGAAATATCATTATGATAAAATAAATAGCTTAGAAGATTATAAACGCTATGTGCCTATTTCTACTTATGAGCAGATAGAACCTTATATTCAGCGGTTAAAAAAAGGAGAACACAATTTGTTGTGGCCAACCGAAACCCGCTGGTTTGCAAAATCATCGGGTACTACTAATGCAAAGAGCAAGTATATTCCCGTAACCCTCGACAGTTTAAAGGAGTGTCATTATAAAGGGGGTAAAGATATGCTTGCTTTATATCTTCATCGAAATCCTGAAGCAGAATTTCTTAGTGGAAAAACATTGGGAATTGCCGGTAGTGCGCGCATAAGTGATTCTTCGGATTATTATGTGGGTGATTTGTCTGCCATACTAGTATCAAACCTTCCTTTATGGGCTCATTTCACCAAATCACCCGATTTGTCCATTGGCGTAATGGAGGACTGGACCAATAAAGTTGACTTAATTGTTGATAGTGTTATTGAAGAAGATATTAGAGCAGTAATGGGAGTCCCATCATGGATGTTATTAGTCTTGAACAGGGTGTTGGAAAAAACAGGAAAATCTTCTATTCATGCGTTGTGGCCTAATTTTGAATTAGTGATACATGGTGGGGTCAATTTCGAGCCTTATCAGCGTCGTTTTGAAGCTATAATGGGAAAGAAAATTAATTATCAGGAAGTATATAATGCATCGGAAGGTTTTTTTGCTATTCAAGATTCTGCCAATCGCAATGATTTATTGTTGATGTTAGATTATGGGATTTTTTATGAATTTATGCCCATTGAAGAATTGGGAAAAGAGAATCCCATTACATTGAGCCTTCAGGATGTGAAAATCGATACCAATTATGCCTTGATAATAACCACTAATGCCGGACTTTGGCGTTATTTAATAGGTGATACTGTGGTATTTACTTCTCTCAATCCCTTTCGCATAAGAATTAGTGGCCGTACCAAGAGTTTTATTAATATCGCCGGTGAGGAAATTATAGTGGAGAATGCTGAATTTGCTGTTAATTACGCTTGTCAAAAGACCAATGCTATTGTGAAGGAATATACCGCCGGCCCTTTGCTGATAAATGATTCCAAAATTACTCATGAATGGCTTATTGAATTTGAGAAGGAACCTGAAGATCTTATGTTCTTTGGAGAACTGCTGGATAATGCATTAAAGATAAAAAATTCGGATTATGAAGCTAAACGATTCCTTAATATGGTTTTAGAGACGCCTTTAGTTATTAGTGTGCCCGAAAATACTTTTTATAATTGGCTAAGACAAAATGGTAAATTGGGAGGGCAATATAAGATTCCTCGCCTGTCGAATGATAGGGGATTTATTGAAGATATTAAAGCATTGCTTAAGAGAGATTATA
Source organism: Bacteroidales bacterium (assembly GCA_015493685.1). Lineage (GTDB taxonomy): Bacteria > Bacteroidota > Bacteroidia > Bacteroidales > UBA1556 > UBA6267. Next base: position 33,674 of record WGCS01000187.1, on the reverse strand, counting down.
ATGATAATGCCATTGAAGAAATCGAAGTTGTTAATACATCAAAAAGCATTAGTCGATGAAAAGAAGAGGGCATTATTGTATTAAATTGATCTACCCCATTGCGGTAGTTGTACTTCTATTGGCCATCCCTTTCCCCTTGAAAAATACCTATTATTTTCCTCAAGATAGTCGCTTTTTTGAACTTGATATCTTAGGAAACTTATATTTTATTTCAAATAGTACTATTCATAAATATGCTCCGAGTACGGGATTAAAAAGCGATTACTCACGACTTACTTTTGGACCTATTAGCACTTTGGATGTGAGTGATCCAATGAATATTTTAGTCTATTATTCTGATTATAATAAGTTGGTAATGCTTGATAATAAATTAAGCATAAAGAATAGTGTTATCGACATCTCCGATTTGGGTTATGATCAAAGTTCGGTGGCTTGCTTGTCTTATAATGGAGGCTTCTGGATATACGATCCTGTGGGGAGAGCGCTAATTCGTTTTAATCAAAGCTTGGAAAAAACAGATAATAGTGGTGATTTATATAGTATTACGGGCTACCAAATAAATCCGGTACAGCTTATCGAAAGAGATAATCAATTGGTATTGCGAGACAAAAAGAATGGAATTTTTGTTTTTGATCGTTATGGCAATTATATTCGAAGAGTTCCGTTTTTTAGCCTTGAAGATATGTATATTCGTAGTGGTACATGGCAGCTATTGCGAAACGATACGGTATATTTCTTCCATCCTAATACTATGGATGTTGATACGCTTAGATTAGCTCTTGATGGAGTAAAAGAATTTAGATCGAATAGTAAAATAATGTATCTTCTTTTGAAGAACAATACATTTAAGAGTATAGCAATTAAGCGCTTATAATATTTATTAAATGAGTTTATAAGCTACTTTATAAATAACATATAATTATATAATAGGCTGATAGTTAATAAAATACACTACACATATAATAGATAAAGCAATGGCAAAAATATTGATAATTGATGATGAGGCACCTATACGCAGAACGCTGAAGGAGATATTGGGATATGAGAAGTATAAAGTTGAGGAGGCAGAGAATGGGGTTGTTGCATTGGAAAAGTTAAAGGAAAGTGAGTACGATTTGGTGCTTTGTGATATTAAAATGCCCGAAAAAGATGGGATAGAAGTTTTGGAAGAATCACGATTATTTACCGATGTGCCCTTTGTAATGATTTCGGGCCATGGCACTATTGATACAGCTGTTGAGGCAATTAAAAAAGGAGCTTACGATTATATTTCAAAGCCTCCCGATTTGAATCGCTTGTTGGTTACCATCCGTAATGCTATGGATAAGAGTAAACTGATAAAAGAAACTAAGGTACTGAAGAAGAAAGTAAGCAGGAAATATGAAATGATAGGTGAGAGTCCTGAGATAGTGCATATAAAAGAGATGATAGAAAAAGTAGCTCCCAGTACAGCAAGGGTGCTAATTTATGGGGAGAATGGTACCGGTAAAGAACTTGTTGCCCATTGGCTCCACGAAAAAAGTCAACGTTCTCATGCTCCTTTTATCGAAGTAAATTGTGCCGCAATTCCATCTGAACTTATCGAGAGCGAGTTGTTTGGTCATGAGAAAGGAAGCTTTACCTCAGCACATAAACAGCGGAAAGGTAACTTTGAGCTGGCCAATGGAGGAACGTTATTCCTCGATGAAGTTGGTGATATGAGTCTTTCGGCACAGGCTAAGGTGCTCAGAGCTTTGCAGGAAAATAAAATTACCAGAGTGGGTGGTGAGAAAGAGATTAAAGTGGATGTGAGAATAATTGCCGCCACCAATAAAGAGTTGGACAAGGAAATAAAGAAAGGAAATTTTAGGGAAGATTTGTATCACCGTTTAAGTGTTATCCCCATTGAAGTACCGCCATTACGAAAACGAAAGGACGATATACCTATTCTTGCCAATTATTTTATGAATGATATCGCAGCACTCAACGGAAGAGCTCCTTTACGATTTGATGCCAAGGCAATGCAAATGCTTAAAGAACTGCCTTGGACAGGGAATATTAGAGAGCTTAGAAATGTAATAGAGCGTTTGTTGATACTTTGCTCACAAGATATTACTCCTGCTGATATTGAGATGTATGTGAAGCCATTGGTGAAATAGTAGAAGTCTTTTTGAATAGGTATTAGCTTTTTCCAACGAATACTAAGTGCTGTGATACAATGATAGTGTGATGTAATTGAGTAATATACAAAGCATTAAGTCCTAGTTCGGTGTTGATGATAGTATTGCCTAAGATGCTGATTGAAGATAGATATTAAGTTTTTTTGTGATATTTTAATAAATGCTCAGAGCTCTTTGCGTATAATAATTGTTACTTTTGAGCGTTTGATAATGTAATTTCAATTATTCTCATGCTATTTTTTCCGGCCTTTATTTTGGAAAGATAATATAAAAATAAATTAATTGGATATGCAGAAATGAAAGCAAGCATTTGTTTAATAAATCTAATCTAAAAAAATGAAGAATAAAGTTAAAATTACTTTGATTTCTCTTGCTGTTGTACTTGTCATTGGAATATGGTATTATAGTGGTAGTAAGTCGGATGAAGGAATTAAAACTAAAGTAAAAAACGGTGAATTTGTAATTAATGTTGTTACCAGTGGAGAGCTAGACTCGAAAAACTCGACCAATATTCAGGGGCCTGCAGGTTTGCGAGGAGTGGGGATTTATGAAGATTTGAAATTAAATAATATTATTCCCGAAGGTACAATTGTTGATTCTGGAGATTATATTGCCACTATTGATCCAACACCTGTGCTAAATAAAATAAAGGTGCTGGATGCTAATCTGGAAAAATTTGAAGCCAAAATCAATCAATCAAAAATAGATTCAGCATTAACATTAAGAGCTGCCAGAGATAATCTTGTTAATATTAATTATTCATTAAAGGAGTTACAAATGGAATTGAAAAATTCTAAATATGAATCGCCGGTTACCAAAGAGAAACTCAGAATATCAATACAAAAGACAAAACGCCAATATCGGCAAACATTGAATAATTACAAACTTAAAAAGCGCAAGGAAGAAAATATTGTCCGTACCTCAATGATTGATTACCAAAAAGAGCTGACGAAGAAAAATCGCTTTTTGGATGTGTTAAAGGGTTTTAAAATAAAGGCGCCCCAAGCAGGAATGCTTATTTATACCAAAACATGGAGAGGTCAAAAGATAAAAACAGGGTCTAAAATCAGTATTTGGAATCCGGTGGTGGCAAAGTTACCTGATTTATCACAGATGGTAGTAAAAACTTATGTTAATGAAATTGATATTAGTAAAGTGAAGCAAGGGCAGAAAGTACAGATTTCTGTTGATGCTTTTCCTCAAAAAGTATTAAAAGGAGAAGTGAGTTCTGTGGCTAATATTGGTGAAGAAATACAGAATACCAGTGCACACGTTTTTGAAGTTACTATTAATGTTATGGGGCAGGATTCTGATCTGCGTCCAGCAATGTCCACAAAAAACAATATTCAAGTTGAAGTCTTAGACTCTGTCAATTTCATTCCGCTTGAAGCCTTAAATACAAAAGATAGTGTATCTTATGTTTATGGTAATGGCGAACGTATTGAAGTAAAAGCCGGAAAAAGTAATCAAGATGAAATAGTGATAAAGAAGGGACTGACAAAAGGAGAGGAATTGTATCTTGTTCCTCCTGCAGGAGCTGAATCGTGGAAGCTGAAACGCTTGTAGCTGAGCTGCCAATAATTTATCCGGTGAAAATGGTACGATAGAAACAGATACCATTCTTAATGTATGAATTCTTTTTTCGGTTAATAATTCTATAAATAATGACACTTAATTCTTACCATATTATTGTAATACCTTTTAATTAGATGAAACTAAGCTCCAAACAATTTGAACATTATTTAATGAATTTGAAAATTGCATTCGAAGCAGTTTTTATTAATAAAATTCGAACTTTCTTAACGGCATTAGGAATAATATTTGGCGTTAGTGCTGTTATTTCAATGCTTGCCATTGGTAATGGGGCGAAGAAAGAAGTGCTGGAACAGATGAAAATGATAGGCGTTAATAATATTATTATTAAGGCAAAAAAAGTGGATAAAAATACCAAGTCAGCTCAAGCAGGTCAATCAGAACAGGAAAAAGAAAAAGAATCAAAAAAGAATTTATCGGCAGGCTTAAGTATTGCTGAAGCCAAGTCGATAAAGTATATTTTGCCTACGGTGAAAGAAGTAAGCGTAGAGACAAAAGATGAAGTAGATATTATTTATAGTGGCGCTCATTTTAAGGGGGAATTGTCAGGAGTGAACGCAGACTTTTTTAAGATCTTTCAATTGAAAACCAAGGAAGGCCATTTTCCGAATAGGCTCAATTATATGAAATCATCGCAAGTATGTGTTATCGGACATGGTGTTAAAAGTAGATTGTTCCCCACAGTGAATGCCATAGGTAAACAAATAAAATGTGGAAATAATTGGTATAAAATAATTGGTGTACTTGCCATTAGAGGACAAATTTCCGGCGTGGGCGCCAGTGCGGGAATTGATGAATTTGATAATACAGTATATATTCCCATTACTTCGTACCTCAAAAGAAATAATGATAAATCTATTGTTACCAAACAAAAAATATCGAAACGTAATGGTGCTGATGTTAATCCCAATAGAAACCAAGTGGATGTTATTGTGGTTCAAGTTGATGAATCAAAATTCTTAAGAGCCTCAGCAGACCTGATCAGTCGTATGCTTAAGCGGAAACATGCTCAGGCCGATGATTTTACCATAAGTATTCCTGAGTTGTTGTTAAAACAGGAACAAAAAACAAGGGATATCTTTAATATCGTATTGGGAGCTATTGCCAGTATATCGCTTATCGTTGGTGGCATTGGCATTATGAATATTATGCTGGCATCGGTGATGGAACGCACCAAAGAAATTGGTATTCGACGGTCCATAGGAGCAAGAGCCTCGGATGTAGTCTTTCAGTTTCTTTCCGAAGCTGCCATTATCTCTCTTTTTGGCGGATTTATTGGCGTTATCTTAGGCGTTGTTATGGCTAGTATTATTTCTAAAGTAACAGATATTCCAACTATTGTTTCCTGGTTTTCAGTATTAGTCTCCTTTATAGTTTCAGCTGCAGTGGGGATAATATTTGGCTATATGCCTGCCAAAAAAGCAGCTGATAATGATATTGTCGATTCTTTACATTACGAATAAAATTTATTGAATATGATTATTAAAAAAAGTTCTGTTTTATTGATACTAATTCTTTTATCTCTTGATGTTGTCCAAGCCCAAAAGGTGCTTACTTTAAAAGATGTTATTGAAATTGCCAAAAGAAAATCGCCTAATGCTCAAATTGCCAAATTCGAGTTAATAAGTAATTATTGGTCATATCGTAATTTTAAAAGAGGTTTATTGCCCCAAGTTGATTTCTCAGGAGAGCTGCCTAACTTAAATCATGCTTTTACCAAATATACCGGTTCCGATGGTACCGAAACCTATATAGGTCAAAGCTATGTCTCCTATTCAGGAAGTTTAAAGATTAAAAAAACACTTGGTTTAACCGGAGGTAATGTGTTTTTATCAACAGGTCTTCAACGTATTGATAACTATAGCGATAGCTCCAAGACACACAATTTCCTTTCTACTCCTGTGAATCTTGGTATTATGCAGCCTTTGTTTAATTATAATCCATACAAGTGGAGTAAAAAAATAGAACCTTTAAAATATCAAGAGGCTAAGATTAAATATCTGGAAGCAGTGGAACAGGTGAGCATTACGGCAGTAAATTATTATTTTAACTTACTTAAAGCTCAACTCGAAATTCAGATTAATGAGATTAATGTGCAAAACTATGATACACTGTATCAAATGGCCAAGGGGAGGTATAGTTTGGGGAAAATAGAGGAAAATGATCTGCTGCAGTTGGAATTGAAAACTTTGCAGTCAAAATCTTCCTTGCAATTGGCGAAGTTGAATTACGAGAATGCGATGTATCGTTTTAAGTCATTCTTACGCCTTAGCCCTGAAGATAATATTGTATTGGTAGATCCCAAGCCGGTGCATTTTATGGTTGTTGATAAAGCTAAAGCATTGGACCATGCGCTGAAAAATAACTCTCATATTTTAGCCATGGACAGGCAGATGCTCCAGGCGAATTCGGAATTAGACAGAGCAAAAAAAGCCAATGGTTTTAATGCTAATTTATATGCCGTATTTGGGCTTACACAGAATTCAAAGATGCTGAACGAGGTGTATAAAAATCCATACCAGCAGCAGAATGTACGATTAGGATTGCAAGTGCCAATATTTGATTGGGGATTGAGAAAAGGACAGGTGAAAATTGCAGAAAGTAACTTATCAATTGTAAAAAGTAATGTGGAACAAAGTCGTATCGATTTTCAACAACAAATCTATTTGCAAGTGGCTGAATTTAATATGCAGCAAAATCAATTATATATCGCAGCCAAGAGTGATACTGTTGCACAGCGGAGTTATGTTATTACTAAAAATAGATATTTCTTAGGAAAGATAACCGTAACAGATTTGAATATTGCTCAAAATTCCAATGATCAGGCTAGAATTAATTACTTAAAAGCTTTACAGAATTTCTGGACGTCCTTTTATTCCCTTAGAAAAAGTACTTTATTCGATTTTAAATCACAAAAATCAATAGAAGTAGATTTTAATAAAATACTAAAGTAAAAGTAGTAAGATAGCTGCTGAGCCTTTTGTTTATACCTATTTATAGCCTTATCATTTTCTGGCTTTTGTGTTTGCCCATTATGTCTTTTATCAACACATAGTGGGGAGTTGAGGCTAGGTTTGCCTTTTTTATGTTAAATTGAATTAGGTAGTCTTTCAATTCTGTTGATTCATTGATGCTGTGCTTATCGTAAATGATAAATTCAATATTTCCATGCTCAATTTCTCCATAAGTAATACTGTCGATGGTAAATTCTGGACTTGTTTTTGTAATTTTAATGTCCCAATCTCCATTATCTGTAATTTGATAAATCATAAATGTGGAATCTTGCGCAAAGAAACGTTTATAATGTTCAGGGCTATTGATGCCTATTGTTGTTTGCTTAAATACTGCTTTATGCTCTTTTTTAATGGCAATGTCTTTTTTGATAATGATAAAACTTTTTTCTCTTAACAGATGGCCGGTAGAATCCGCAGTTTTATTAAATACACGTATTGAAAAATGAGCTCCTTCTTTTAAAATTGTATTGGCAATGGTGAAATACGCAAATCCTTTAGCATTTATCTTTTTATCGGTTATGGGAACTTCAAAATCAATATAAGTGGTGCCTCCTTTAGTGCCCATAAATACCGGATATTTTGAGTTGATATTGATAATGGGAATGGCAATACGTATTTCGTTGGTAGATGGATTTATTGAATATGAAATCTCATAATTAGTATAATAAGGGGCTTTATAACAGCCAGGTAGCCTATATGTTTTTATTCTTAATGGAGTGTTGTTAATTGGAATATCTTCAGCTGATTTTGTAATAGGCGTGTTTTTTATTGCTGAGTTTTTGTTATCCTGCAATTCCTGTTTGGTATTTTTTACACTCAAAGTGCAAGAACTAATTAGTAGGAGAGAGGCAATTATTACTAGTGTGGTGGTATAAGTTTGTTTCATAAAGTGCTTTTTGATATGTTAATTATGGCTTTGTATTATACCTTCACTTTATCAGTTACAAAAAAAATGCAGGCAAATAGAGTAATTAGTTATCTTGAGGATTTATGGGGAAGTTAAACCAGCTTTTGTAGTTCAACTTTTGATTTGCAATAGTGTTTTTCCACATTGAATCGCTGTCGCTTGTTAAAATATCCCCTGCCGCTTCTATATGGCTGACAATCCATGAATTACTCTTTAATTCTTCCTCCAGTTGATTTGCTCCCCAGCCCGAATAACCAATAAAAAATTTTATGTCCGATAAGGGAATAATACCTTCCTTAATAAAATCGCTTATCTGATGAATATTCCCACCCCAAAACAGACCGGTGCCAATGCTGTTGCTGTCTTCTACAGCTGCATTTTTGTGGATAAAAAACACATGATTATGTTCCACCGGACCTCCAATAAAGATGGGAGAACTTATCCCTTCCAGTTCGGGGATTAGATTGGATATTGCTTGGTCGGTTTTTTTGTTTAATACCAAGCCAATGGAACCCTTTGGTTCATGCTCTAATAATAATACAACGCTGTGCCCAAAGTAAAAATCGTTGAGTAGAGGCGTAGATACCAAGAGCCGTGCTTTCTCTATTTTTATTCCTGTTTGTTTGAAATTCAGTATGTTATCTATTGTGTTCATTGGACAAAAGTTAATATTCTAAGCGTTAATGATAGGCGTTTTTTAGAATTACGAAGTTAATAATTTTCTTAATAACAATGCAAAAGTGTACCTAATATTGTATAATACAATCGTATTTTTGTGTTAAATATTATAAATATGGCCATTAAACACCTACAGCATAAGTTTGAGAATCTTCGATTAAAGCATAAGCAGTTTATCTATCGTGGTTTTCATTATAAAATTACTAAGGAAGCTTTGTTCATGGAATTTGATTTCGAGATTGATGATTTTGTCGAATTTCATCCCAAATTAAATATTCCTAATAAGGAGTTTGTTGATTTCCATTCGATTTCAGTATCTATGCTGGAGCAGCTGATATTCAATATTGGAATGGTTGAGCTGATAAGCTATTGGAAAGTGATATGTCCCAAGGAGGTCTATATTCAGGCTTTTCATCTCACTGCCGACCAAATTAAATTCTGGAAAAAGATTTATTATCACGGATTGGGAGAGTTCTTCTTTCTTAATGGAATTGAAATTAGCCAAAACGATTTTATGGCTATTGATTCCAACCCTCAAGGTATAACAATGCATGCAGAAACCATCAAAGTTGAAGAATTGGCATTGATTCCTGTGGGAGGCGGAAAGGATTCGGTGGTAAGTATGGAAGTGCTTAAATCGGAAGGAACTAATATTGCATTGATAATGAATCCCAGAGGGGCAAGTATTGCTACGGCCAATATTGCCGGCTTCGAAAATAAAATGTTAATTATTAATAGAACTCTGGATGCTAAGCTGTTGGAACTTAATGCAAAAGGCTATTTAAACGGGCATACACCTTTTTCTGCTCTGCTGGCCTTTGTAAGTTTTCTCGCTGCGGCAATAAGTCACAAAAAATATATTGCTCTTTCCAATGAGTCCAGTGCCAACGAAAGTACTGTTATAGGCACAAAGATTAATCACCAGTATTCCAAATCCTTGGAGTTTGAAAGCGATTTCAGAAAGTATTCACATAAATATTTGAGTCACGATATTAATTATTTTTCCTTATTACGGCCATTAAGCGAATTGCAAATTGCTTCTATATTTGCTAAAAATTCAGCTTATTTTATGGATTTTAAAAGTTGTAATGTGGGGAGTAAAACCAATTCTTGGTGCGGAAAATGTTCTAAATGTCTTTTTACTTTTATCATTCTTTCACCATTTGTCAGTCCGGAAGTATTGGCTGATATCTTCGGTGCCAATTTACTCGATGATAAGGAATTACTGTCCTATTTTGATGAATTGACAGGAATAGCAGAATTAAAACCATTTGAATGTGTAGGAACCGTGGATGAGGTAAATATTGCCCTTTGTTTGTCCAAAGAATTTTATCGGGATAAGTTGCCTTATTTATTGGAGTATTATTTTAAAAAATTACCTCCTGATAATTGCGAAAAGGCAAATAATATTCAACTTTCTTCCATTGATGAACAGGCTAATTTTTTGGACCCTGTATTTCTTGAAAAATTGAAAAACAAACTTTGGGAATGAATAAGACCATAAACATTAATTTAATGCGCGATTTCCTTGCGCAGCACCGGATTGTAATTTTGGGCTTTGGTCGCGAAGGTAGATCGTCTTATTATTTTATTCGTAAATTATTGCCGGCAATTAATTTGGCTATTGCTGATGCCAATACGGCCATTGGGCAGGAAGTGGATCTCAATGAGGATAATCATTTGATATTTCATCTTGGCAATACTTATCTTGACGAGATCGAACATTATGATTTGGTGATTAAAAGTCCGGGAATAAGTTTGATGCACTATAAAAAAATAACAGGGCAGCAAATTACTTCACAAACGGATTTATTTTTGAAATATTTTGGTAGTCAGTGTGTTGGCATAACAGGGACAAAAGGAAAAAGTACTACGGCTAGCCTAATACAGCATATTCTTAAATCATTTTATAAGCAGGTATTGCTTATTGGTAATATTGGCGTGCCTGCTTTGGATGTAGCAAGTGATATTGATGAGAATACCATGGTGGTTTTTGAACTATCATCACATCAGTTGGAGTATATTAATCACGCCCCACATATTGCTGTACTGCTAAACTTATATCAGGAACATCTTGATCATTATAAAGACTATAAAAGTTATCGCTGGGCAAAATGGAATATTGCTAAATACCAGTTACCACAGGATTATCTTATTTTGCCGGCCGAAGAGGCTCAAGTGAGCACCGATATTGGCTCGCATCATATACGTTCTCGTATTCTTAACTTTAGCATGGAGCAAAAAGCAGATATACAGTTCGATTTTATGAAAAATGCTTTTATTACTTCAAATGCGGTTATCCCTTTTGATAAAGATAGATTTTCTCTTTTGGGACAACATAATATTAATAATCTAATGGCCGCTTTATTGGTATGTAATAGTTTGAAAATACCTATGGAATTAGCTTTGCAACAAGCCTATGGTTTCTCCGCTTTGGCCCATCGTTTAGAGTTGGTGGCGGAAGTGGATGGCGCTGTGTTTTATAACGATTCTATCGCCACCATTCCTGAGGCTACCATTAAAGCCTTGGAGAGTGTTCCTTCGGTGCAGACCCTGATATTAGGTGGGTTCGACAGGGGTATCGACTATACGCTTTTAGTTAATTTTTTATTACAGTATTCTCCACTGACAATATTGTTATTAGGGGAAGTTGGTCTTCGCTTACATAAGATGCTTAAGGAGAAAAGTTATTCCGGGCAATTATTGTATTACGATGATTTTGATAGCGCTATTGCAAAGGCAATGCAACTTACTAAACCTGCAAAAGCTTGTTTGCTTTCGCCGGCTGCAGCTAGTTACGATAAGTTTAAAAACTTTGAGGAACGAGGGGAGCGTTTTAAAACGATAATAAGAGCCGGGGAATAGCGGTTTTAATATGCGGCCTTTGGCATTTCTATACACTTTATTTTCTATTTACGACCAATTCTATTTATTGCTTCCGCGATGGCGATATGTTCCGTACCGGCTTTAGTACTGTAATTTTCAATTAGATTTAATAAACTAAGTTAGAAAAATACGCTCTTATCTTAAATCAATTTAGGTATGTTGTAGATCGTGTGTTGCCTGCGGTGGGCCCCCGCTGCTCTACGAATCCCTTTGTATTCCATCTAAATTACAACAAAACCCAAATAGTGCAACCTATGTAAATACGGTTCACGAACCGTATCTACATAGGTTGCACCAATGTCGTGGAAACCTATTCTACTAGGTGCGCGAAATCGAAGATTCGACGCAGTCAATCCTTTCGCGTACCAAATGATTAACAAACCCAATGCCGCTGCGCGAAACCTTAGTTCGACCTTGCCAATCCTTTCGCAAGGCCTTATTTTTTTTAATCCAGGCTTTTGGCAATATTGGAGATAAATTTTAAAGAATATAATCAACCGAAGCTTATGTCAAACTTGCAGAATAAAGTTATCTCCTTTTTTTAAAGGGATAGCCAAAAGGGGATCTTTTTCTTAGCTAATCTCTCTATTGTGGTTTATAAAGCTGTTTTAGATATTTTACGGTAAAGCCTTTTCCTTTTTTTATGATTTCCTGTGGACTCCCTTGGACAACAATTTTTCCACCGCCATTACCTCCTTCGGGACCAATATCAATAATATGATCAGCAACTTTTATCACATCCATATTGTGTTCTATTACAATAATGGTATTGCCTTTGTCGGCAAGTTTATAAAGTACTTCTAAGAGTACTTTTACATCTTCAAAGTGTAGTCCTGTTGTTGGCTCGTCAAGGATGTAAAGGGTTTTTCCGGTATCTTTCTTCGAGAGTTCAGTAGCTAATTTTACTCTTTGTGCTTCTCCTCCCGACAGGGTGGTAGAGGCCTGTCCTAAGGTGATATATCCTAAACCTACTTCTTGTAATGTTTTAATCTTTCGTAATATATGAGGGTGGTTTTCAAAGAATACAACTGCCTGATTAATTGTGAGTTCAAGGATGTCATTAATGGATTTCCCCTTAAAGCGAACTTCTAAAGTTTCTCTATTGTATCTTTTGCCATAACATTCGTCGCAGGGAACATAAACATCAGGGAGAAAGTTCATCTCGATAAGTTTTACGCCGGCCCCTTTACAGGTTTCACATCGGCCTCCCTTTACATTAAAAGAGAATCTCCCCGGTTTATAACCTCTTATTTTGGCTTCGGGAATTATGGCAAATAAATTTCTAATATCACTAAAGACACCGGTATAAGTAGCTGCATTAGAGCGTGGGGTTCTTCCTATGGGCGATTGGTTTATTTCAATAACTTTATCAATATTATTCAGGCCTTTAATTTCTTTATAGGGCAGAGGAGTCTTTTCTGAACGATAAAATTGATGGCTAATAATAGGGTAGAGGGTCTCATTGATAAGACTCGACTTTCCACTGCCACTGACGCCGGTAACACAAATAAATTTCCCCAAAGGAATTTTTAAATTTACATTCTTCAAATTATGGCCGCTAGCTCCTTTAAGTTCAATAAAATCTCCATTGCCTGCTCTAAGGTTTTTAGGAATAGCTATTTCCTTTTTGCCATTAAGATATTGAGCCGTCAATGAGTTTGACTGGAGGATTTTTTTTGGAGTGCCTGCTGCCACTATCTCACCGCCATGTCGTCCTGCGCCGGGACCTATATCGATAATATAATCTGCCGAACGAATCATTTCTTCATCATGTTCTACAACGATTACAGAGTTGCCAATATTTTTTAGCTCTTTGAGTGATTTGATAAGACGTTTATTATCGCGTTGATGAAGTCCTATGCTGGGTTCGTCAAGGATGTAAAGTACTCCAACTAATTGCGAGCCTATCTGTGTAGCCAATCGTATTCGCTGCGATTCTCCTCCTGATAAACTCTTGGCCGGTCGATTCAAATTAAGATAATTAATGCCAATATTCAGCAAGAATCCTAAACGGGTTTTTATCTCCCTTAATATCTCATGGGCAATAATTTTTTTTCTGTCAGCAATAGATTCTTCAGTTTCTATTATCCATTTATTTAATGTTACCAAGTCCATTTCTGCCAAATCGCTAATGGTTTTGCCCTCGATTTTAAAGTTTAAAGATTCCTTTTTTAATCGGGCTCCATGGCATTCCGGGCATTCTATTTCATTGGTGAATTTGCCAATCCATTTTTTAATACTGTTGCTATTGCTTTCTTCTTGCTGGCTCATCACAAAATTGATGATGCCTTCAAAGCTAAGTTTATAAGTATTTGTAACACCCAAATAGGCATTCTTTACTTCCACTGTATCGTGAGTGCCGTAGAAAATAATATCCATTCCCTCTTTGGGAATATTTTTTATGGGAGTGTCCAGGTCAAAGCCATATTTTTTGCCGATACCTTCCAATTGTTGAAAAATCCAATTGCGCTTATATTCTCCAAGAGGAAGAATGCCTCCTGCTCTGATACTTAGTCTATTATCGGGGATAATCTTGTTGATATCAATTTGAGTGATATGTCCCAGTCCTTTGCAAGTGGGGCAAGCACCATAGGGTGAGTTAAAAGAAAAATTATTAGGTTCCGGTTCGGAATAGGCAATGCCCGTTTCGGTACACATTAAGTTTCTACTGTAATGGCGCAATTCTCCGGTATCATAATCAAGGATAAGAAGCATTCCCTTGCCCGATGTCATGGCATGGTCTAAGGATTTAATAAACCGTTGGTCCACCTCTTGGGTGATTTTTATTCGGTCAACGACGAGTTCTATATCATGGACTTTATATCGGTCTAAACGCATACCAAATTCGATGTCCATTATTTTTCCGTCGGCTCTGACTTTGGAATATCCTTGTTTACGCAGTTGCTCAAAGAGTTCTCTGTAGTGTCCTTTGCGGGCTTTTATCAATGGGGCAAGAATGATTATCTTATGGCCGACAAAATCCGTAGTTATTTGTTCTATAATTTGTTTGTCGGTATATTGCACCATCTTTTTACCCGTATTATAGGAGTAAGCATCGGCTACCCGGGCATATAGCAGGCGTAGAAAATCGTATATTTCTGTTACTGTGCCCACCGTAGAGCGTGGGTTTTTATTGGTGGTTTTTTGTTCTATGGAAATTACCGGACTCAGTCCACTGATTTTGTCCACATCAGGGCGCTCCATATTGCCTAAAAACTGACGGGCATAGGCAGAGAATGTCTCCATATATCGCCGTTGGCCTTCTGCATAGATAGTGTCAAATGCTAAACTTGATTTTCCACTTCCACTCAATCCGGTAATAACAACTAATTTGTTTCGTGGAATGGTTAAACTGATGTTTTTTAGATTATGAGCTCTGGCTCCTTCTACTCTTAAAATATCTTGCTCTTTCATTTAGCTCATTTATTGCTTTTCTCCGTAGATGCCTATCCTTGTACTCATTTTAGATTTAATCTCTTGGTATTTATAGAGGCTCTCTCCGGGTAATTTGATGGTATAATTTTTCTTTTTGCTATTATGTAATGTGCTGCTAAGCAGCCATGGGTTCAGCTCTTTGAGCATGCGATACGAAATATGATTTGCAATGGCATAATCGGCCCAATTGATAAAGGTGGAATCGGTATGCGCACTATCTATTTCCAATGGCGGATATAAATCAGCTTCTCTTAATTGAAATCCATATTTTGAAGCCTGAGAAAAGATAGTTTTGAGGGCGAGAAGTCGATATACATAGCGCGAGGTTTCATCATTGATAGCCAGATCATAATAGTTATGAACCTTTTGTAGGTCCAATTGTTTCTGAAGCCCTCCTTTACCCATATTATAGGAGGCTGCTACCAATGTCCAGCTGCCAAATTTTTTGTATGAGTCATTGAGGTAGTCGCAGGCTGCCTGAGTAGATTTCTCCACATGATAGCGCTCGTCAACTTCTTTATTTACCTCCAGACCATATTCCGTTCCTGTGGATTTCAACAGTTGCCAAAATCCTTTTGCTCCGGCAGGAGAAACGGCTTGGGTAAGTCCGCTTTCTATCAATGCAAGATACTTGAAGTCATCGGGGATATTGTTTTTCTTCAGTATGGGCTCAATAATAGGGAACCACCTGTTAGCTCGTTTAAATAATAATAGTGTATTGGAATGCCAGTAGGTATTAACCAATATTTCACGCTCGAGTTTTTCGCTCACATAATAAATGTTTAATGGCGCTTTCTCGCCGGCAAAGTCAACAGTCGTCGGCAATGGTGGATTATATATTTTATAGTCTTTTTTGTACGATTGAATGTACGAATGCTCTACTTGCTTAGTATCAACTTTAGAATAAATAAAAAATGCAGATAATAATCCTATACTTAACAATAGAATAATAAATATGTTGGTTTTATGCATTATAGTAATATTAATAAATTATTGTGCCTCAGTAGTATGTGTGGATAATAGAATGTCTATTGGTTTTTTACAACGCTCATACAAAGAAAATGAAAAAACAGGAACAAGAGGAAATAAAATGAATGAATTTTTGATGGTATTATTTTCTGTAATTGGGCTATTATATACGATAGAAAGTAATTGATAATATATGAAAATGATAATGAGAAGAGCTTTAGAAAGTGGAGATAAAAAAATTGTGTTTTTCGAGTTTTAACATTTCCGCTAAAGTTGAGTCAAGAGAGGAGTGAAAAACTATTTTTGAAGAATTTCTTTGATATTAATAAACCCAAAGATGTTGGCAGCGATAATAATAACGACAACAAAAATTACCCAACGGACAAAATTAGCTCCATTTTTTATGGCAAATTTACTGGCAACCAGTGCACCAATGATATTGCCGATGGCTAATACAAAACCATAGAGGTAATTGACTTGATGATTATACATAAAAACAAGTAAACTGAAAGGAATATAGAGAAGTACAATAAATACTTTTATGGCATTGGCTTTAACCAAGTCATAGCCGGTGCCAAGCACAATAGAGATAAGTAAAAGATATCCAATGCCGACGTGAATGAAGCCCCCATAGATACCAATGAGAAAGAATATAAACATTAAAAAAGGACTTACTTTCTTGTTGATGAGTTCCTCTTGTCCTTTAAGCCATAATTGGGGTTTGTAAAAAATAAATACCAACATAAGTATCATTATTACAGCCATTGCTTTCTCAAATATCTCTTCTTGAATATCTACTGCTATCCAAGCTCCCAATATGGAGCCTAATACGCTGGGGATACCGAGTTTCAGACCCTTGCGCCAATCGAGTACATTCTGTTTTTTGAAGTTTCGTGTTGCCGTAAAAGTTTGTAGCATTACCGCTATTCGGTTGGTTCCATTTGCCATTCCGGCAGGCAATCCCATTACATACATCAATATGCTTAACGAGATAATAGATCCTCCTCCTGCCAAGGTGTTGATAAAACCGACAAATACACCGCCTATTATTAAAATACTTATTTCATATAGTGTCATTGTACTATTTTCTTGAAGAATTAAAAATAGGCTTCGCTATTGAAGAATTAAAAATAGGCTTCCTCAACAACAATTTTGATTTCTTTTCCTTTTTTGAGACTTTTATTAATATCAATATCATTAATAATACCTGTTAGTTCAGGACTTAAATAATTATGTGTTCGCTTACTTAGCTCAATGATGGTTTCATTACCGGTACTTTTCACAATTCTAATACGTTTTCTAGTGATAAGTTTTTTGTCTTTTTTATCAAGTGGGCGTATGCTGGCGGCACTTTTCTCAACAAGTTTCAATAAGTCTTGGGTGCCAATGGCTTTAATTTGGAATATTCTTTTTCCAACAGGCATCCATAGTGAATAGGCATAAATGTTTTTGTTTCTATTATTTTCTACCATACTTACCAGATAAGCTGATTTGCCATTGACAACAATTGGTTTGCTGTCGCGGAGGTATCTTTTAGCCCCTTTTGATAGTTCTTTTACAAAATGAATGCCTGCCTCTTTTGTATTGTTAAATGAGCTTGCTTCTTTGCAAGTTATTGTGGCCGTTTTACTTTTGTTGAAAGCAATTACTTCTTGCTTTCCTTTTTTTATCTTCCATGAGTTGGGAAAGAGAATACGATAATTGTGTGATAAATCTATATAGCTGCTTTTAATGATAATTCCTTTTGTGGGATTATCACCATAGTCAATTCCATCAAATTCGTGCATAAAATCCTTGCTGATGCTATTTTTATCGGCAACGTTTAAGTGTGTACTTAATTTATCAATTCTTTTGTTGCGGTTGGCAGTATAAGGATGGTCGTTAAAATAGCTCCTTTGTTCTGCTTTACCTGTCGAGGCCTCAATAAAACTAGATAAGCGATCCAGTGTAGGTGATAAGGCTTCGGGATTATAGCCTGCCTTTGCAGCAAGGATAATCCCTTGATGATCGGCTTGACTTTCCAGTTGTCTGCTTTGGGTAGCATCTATAACTTTATCGGGAATCTCGATGGGAGCATTGACAAGTGCTCCGAGTCCTTGATTTAATATCCCTACCAAATTGCCCGGTATTTCTAGTACAAGAGGAATTATCTTTCGGCGTATCTTTTTTATCCCATGTCTATTTTGGGCATGTATAATCTCGTGGCCCAGGACACAGGCAAGTTCATCTTCGTTCTGCAATAGAGGTATCATTCCTCTGCTAATATAAATATATCCACCCGGCAGGGCAAATGCATTGGGAGTACTATCGTCGAGTATGGTAAAGTGATAATCAAATTTGGCGCTATCAAGTTGTACTACGAGCTTGTTGCCAACAGCGCTTATGTATTTTGTCATTGCCTTATTGGGATATATACCAACTTGTTCCTTGAGATCTTCCGATTGCGTTTTGCCTAATCGTCTATCTAATTTTGTTTTTTGTGAATATACATTCTGAACAGTAAAGTTTAATATTAGCAATAGGCTGAGGATTATTTTTAGGTATTTCATGGGCTTTGTTTTTAGTGTTAATCTTTAATATTAATTTATGTTTAGTATTGGTTAATTTTAATGTTATTCTATAATATTCCTTCTTTAAGGATGTCATGGAGATGAATTACCCCAAAATAGTTCCCTTTTTTAAGAACTAGCAATTGAGTGATATTTTTTTCTTTCATAATTTTTAATGCTTCTACTGCCAGAATTGAGGCTTCTATTTTTTGGGGATTAGCACTCATAATGTCCATTGCTTTTAGATTGTCAACATGATCAAAATTTTGCATCATACGGCGAATATCTCCATCGGTAATTATTCCTAGAAGTTTACCCTCGTCAATAACAGCAGTGGCTCCCAATCGCTTTGATGAGATTTCAATAATTACATCTCTAATGCCTGCCTCTAATTTTACTTGCGGTTTCTCATTGTTAATACATAGGTCCTCTACACTTAAATAGAGCTGTTTTCCCAAGCTTCCTCCTGGATGATATTTGGCGAAATCGCGGTCGGTAAAACCGCGCATCTGCAATAATGCAACTACCAAAGCGTCACCCATCACCAACTGGGCTGTTGTACTGGAAGTGGGCGCCAGGTTGTTGGGGCAGGCTTCTTTGCTAACACTGCTGTCGAGGACATAATCGGCATGTTTGGCCAAAAATGAGTTTAAATTTCCTACATTGGCAATAAGTTTGTTACCCAAGGATTTAAGTAATGGTACTAACACTTTTATCTCTGGCGTATTGCCCGATTTTGAGATACACATTACCACATCATCATCTTGTACAATACCTAAGTCGCCATGAATGGCATCAGCGGCATGCATAAATATTGCCGGCGTCCCCGTTGAGTTAAAGCTAGCTACTATTTTTGTCGCTATATTAGCACTCTTGCCTATACCCGTAACTATTAGTCTTCCTTTGGAATTATGGATTAGTTTTACCGCCGATACGAAATCTTCGCTTAGTTGATTGCTCAGTTGTTCCAATGCGTTTATCTCTTCACTGATTACATTTTTGGCAATGCTTAAAATTTCCTTATTATTCATAATGCTATGGCTTAAATAGTTTTATAGCTTTGTGTTAAGTAGTTTAGGGTTGGCAAGCAGGTCTTTTAATAGAGGAATATAACGCGATTTCTTTAATTCGTTTAGGTAGTTCTGATTATGTAAGTCGCTTCCCAAAAGACGAATCATATCTGCCCGGATAAGTTTATGAGCTATCTGTTTTGAGGCTTCACTATACCAAGCGGTAAGTGAATTGATATTCATTTGTAGGATAACCCCTCGATCTACCATTTCCTGATATTTGTTAAAGTTGTTATGCCAGTATGTATATCGTTCGGGATGGGCCAATACAACGCGGTAACCCTCCGTTTGAAGCTCAAAAAGTAAAGAGGCCAAATTAGGAGGCTCAGCCATATACGACATTTCCACAAGAATGTAATTGTCACCGAAGGTGAGTAAATTGCCAGCCTTGATTTTGGCCTCAAAGCCATCGTCTAACATATATTCTGCTGCCACTTCCACCTCCATGGCAATAGTATTTTTCTCCAATTGTATGCGCAATTCCTCTAGCCCTTTATGTATTATCTCAGGGGTATTTTTATAGTAATCATTCATTATATGAGGCGTAATGATCAACTTTCGGTAACCCAATTCGTAAAGCTGCTCAATAAGATTGAGACTCTCTTCCATGCTCTTGCTGCCGTCGTCAATGCCGGGAATAAGGTGTGAATGAATATCGGTATGTAATACGCCCAAATCAAGCGCTTCCACCAATTGTGCAGTGTTTTTTGTCCTGAAAAAATTTTTCCAACTCATGGAGCAAAATTAGTGATTTGTCGTGGATGTTCGAAGTTTATTATTTGCCCTTAATTCCCAATGAAAATAGAGATGATACGAATCAAATACTAAAGAGATGATAAAAATAGAAGGAGTATTTATTTCTATGCTGTAATCGTATGCTGCTGCCTTAAACTGGCCGGAAATCTAAATCTATAATTATACCTCTTGCATAGCATGCCTATATTTAGCGTGATACTTTGTAAAATAATTTTGCCGTAAGATAAATATTGAAAGAGAGTAAGATTAGCTGTGATTAATATCCTCTATTCTAGGTAAATATAAAATTGTGGCATAAAAAAAGAACCATGCCGGCCCAAAGCCAACAACATATTGTCAAGTGAAAGAGTAAAAAGGAGTTTTGGAATTTACTCCAAGCATTGTATTATTAAACTGCTCAACTCATACCTATATTCATGATGTCGTGCAATTTGTTTTCCGGCGTCAATATTTTTTACCAAAGATTTACTGCTGCTACGAATAAATTTCAATCCACAAGCTGTTGAACCTTCTTCGTAGTTATCGTAAATAAATTGTATTGCATGGTCATTGGTAGAATATATATTGTAAATATAGTTTGATTTGCCAAAAATACTTCTCTGTATTTCATCTTCAGTACTTGTTGCCCCCAACAAAAACAATCGACTAATACTCTCGTCTTCGAGTTCACTAAGGGCTTTTGTAACCGCTATTGAACCAATATTTATGGCGATAATAATAATTTCTTTCTCAGGATTTGTTTTTATTATCGTTTTGATGTCTTTTAATAAAGCTATTCCAAGATTATTCATATCAAGTTTTAGCTGCTGCCATTCAATACCAAAAGCTTCACTGTCATATTGGGGTTTTAAACTAAGTTTGTGGTCTATCAAGGTTATTGTATTGCTAAATTCAGGAAGATAGGCTATATTCCAATTGAGTAAAGAATAGCCCGTCGAAAGGTATTTGTGTTCAATGCTACGCAATGATTTAAGCCATTTAGTGTCCTCTTTTTCATTTCTGCTGTTTTCCAAAAAACCGGGAATAAGAATTATCAGCTGTTCTCCATTTCCCTGCACCAATTCCTTTAATATATTTCCTTCTTGTGCATACTTTTTAGCTTTCTTAAAATATTCAAAACGTGTTACATCTTGGTCTATCATATTGAGCACCCACGATACAATCATGGCATCATCAAGATAGCCTATGCCGGGAATTGAGTCCGGTATTAAGTCGATGTCAGAAATTAAATAGCCTAGCCCAAAAACAATCCATTTGCGTGTGGATTCTGAGATAGGAAAGTCCTTCCGGCTTAGTATCTCATAAAGTAATTTGGTATTTTCGATTAGTTGTTCCAACTTATGTGAAGGCCTTTTCTTAATCTTATTCTCTAATATCGAAATCTCTTTTTCAATATTTTGCCTTACCTTCGACTCATCATGTTTGTCGATATTATTGACCTGCTGTTGAAACTTTTCTTTATTTTCTTTTGAAAGTGTAAACATAATTTATAAGTGATTATTTTAGATTTCAAATATACAAATTTTTCCACTTCTAAAACAAATACCTTTAATCCTCAAAGACTTTCAGCCGAAAAAGCTGGAATGGGTATTGATATTGAGAAAGGTCAATAGAAAGTAGTGCAGTCGAAATATCAGCTGCAGTGTAATCCTTTGGAAATCGATATTAGCTTGCATAAATGACTGGTTGTCAATAGCTATTATCGCGCAACTTAAACAATGGCGCACCGTCCGACTTTGGAATAGATAATCTCTGGCGCTGATTTAAGTAAATAGACTATTTTTGTAATCTATTATCGTAATTCTATTATTCAATTATTGTTCAAGGCAATTCAACTAAATTATTAATACTTCAAAAGATGCAAATTGTAATATCTCCCGCTAAAAATATTAATACCGAAGTACAAATCCCTGCCATAAAAACGACAATGCCTCGCTTTCAACAGCAATCGCAAGAGCTTCTTAAGTTAATGAAAACGTTTACTCCGGAGGATTTGTCAAAACTTATGAAAATTAGTGATAAGTTGGCGGTACTCAATTTTGAGCGCTTTCAGCAAATGTCATTTCCTCTCGAAACAAAAAATACTATCCCCGCCATCTTTGCTTTCAATGGAGCTGTATTTCAGGGTATTAACATAGCTTCTTTTTCTAAGCAGGATCTGGAATATGCGCAAAATCACCTGAATATAATTTCCGGATTATATGGTTTGCTGCGTCCCCTCGATGGCATTATGCCCTATCGTTTGGAAATGGGTACCGCCTTAAAGAGTGATTATTTTACTAATTTATACCACTTTTGGGGAGAGAAATTACAACAACAACTTATACAGTCCCTCAATACTAACAACGAAAATGTGCTCGTTAATTTAGCTTCTAATGAATACTTTAAGGCGATAGTACCCAAGTCATTATCGGCTAGAGTTATCACGCCTGTTTTTAAAGATTTTAAAAATGGACAGTATAAAATGATTACCATTTATGCGAAGCAGGCTAGAGGATTTATGACTTCTTTTATCTTGAAGAATAGGATAGCGCTTCCTGATGAAATCAAACTTTTCAACGAAGCAGGCTATGAATATAACGACCACCTGAGCAAAGGTGATGAATGGGTTTTTACACGAAATTAAAGGTTTTATTTTTATTTTTTAGGGCGGTCGAACGGGCTATTCGTTAT
Organism: Bacteroidales bacterium; assembly: GCA_015493685.1. Lineage (GTDB taxonomy): Bacteria > Bacteroidota > Bacteroidia > Bacteroidales > UBA1556 > UBA6267. The sequence continues at coordinate 10,985 of WGCS01000187.1, read as the reverse complement.
AGTTGTTAGCGAGGGCAATGCTATCGTAATGGCGAGGGCAGAGCTTCTGTTCCGCCAGCTTCCCCTCGCCAACTGCCGCATTTTGCCCTAGCCAACAAGCTGCCACTTCTATCCCTGCCGCAACCTCTAGATATTATTTTAAGGACTGTTGTATTGAAAATAATTCTCATCGGTTTTTACGCTCATAGAGAGTGGGATAAGATTATGCTTATAAGTGAGTAATGTTGTCCAATTAATGGGGGATTAAATCACCAATAGTTACTTTTAGGGGACATACTCATACACTCCCAAATCAGGATTGGCTACATTTCGGCTCACTCCATCCAAATCCAATAAGGGTAAAATGCCGGCCTTGGCTTTTCCTATTGCTGCAGATTGTGCCCCAAGGTGGTAGTTGTTGCTTCCCTCATTGATAAAATCAGGATTCTCGTTTTTTATTACTGCTTTCCAGTAATTTGTATTGCCTGCAATATGTTGGGTTTTTAGTAAAGCATGATCGAAAAGATAATTAAAACTGCCTCCTTGGGCATTATTATCCAATACAAGTTCTTCCGCATTGCTACCAACGATAATGCAATTGTAGAAATTGGCTTTTGTCAAATCAAAGGGATGAATAATTTTATTAGCATCCATATAATAATTGTTGAGGTAAACGGCCGGTGTCTTTCGAACGCTGTAATTCCAGTAATTAGCAATGCTGCAATAGTTGAAATCATAGCTTCCACCCATCGTTAGCGCCAGGTTATATTGTTTGCAATTGGCAATGAGTAAATTTTTTCCCTCAATGTTATAGGCTTTACTGAGTATTCCAACTCCCGACATATTCTCAATAATGGTATTATTAATTTTAATTTTATTACCCATAGACTGTTGTAATATCTCTGCTTGGATTCCTATAAAACCATTTTTAATAATGGCATAATTTATTTCATTATCAACACTTCCTTCATTAATCCATATTCTATCCCATTGGCCGGGTAAGTTTTTATAATAATCCTCAGGCCGATCACCTTCAAAGCTAACGGGATTGTCTTTAGTTCCCATTACTTTAAGGCAGCCTCCTTTATAAACCCAAAGGCCTGAGTTCTTGTGGAAATAGATTTGAGTGCCTTCTTGGATGTGTAATGTTGCCGTAGAATCAACTACCGCGTAACCATAGATTACAATCGGCTTATCATTGGTCCAGGTGGTATCGGTATGTTCCCCGGCTACTATATTAAATGGCGGCAATCCATTGATGTGCGTATTGGGAAGAATAAAATAGGCGTCTCTTCCATAGGCTATTAAATCCACATCCTGAATATTTCCATTGGTATTGAAAATAATGCTGTCGGTTACCAACATAGGACCTGTAGCAGAATTAGGATCTATGGTAACTTCCACAAAAATATAGATGCTGTCGTGGGCTTCTATTCTAACATCTGAGACTGAATATCCACTTATGCCATCAACATTCATTCTGTATTTAGATTGAGAACCATTTGCCAGATATATTTGCGATATATTTACCGCCTGACTTTCATTATTCGTTACCAATAAAGTATGTGTTGAAGAACCAATAGTTGTAAAAAGAGTATCGAAAAGAAGTGTGTCAGCTGAAAATTGAAGCTGAACTTTAGCTTGTGTTAGCTGATTGGCTTTTTTGCAAGAGCCTGCCAATAGTAGTGTAAGTATAAAAATACTACTTAATAGATAAACTGATATTTTGGTTTTACTATTCATTAATTACTTAACTTCTTTTGCTTGAAAATAGTACAAATAAATTTAAAAAAATTATTATTTAGTTTGATTTTTTGCCTTTGTACTAAGAAGTCCACAGGCTGCATCAATATCTTGTCCTCGCGACGCTCTAATGGTTGTTATAATTCCTTTGTCTTTGAGTTTACGCTGAAAGGTTAAAAGCTGATCGTCCATACTCGATTGTAATATGCTGTCGGGAATCTGGTGAAAGCGAATTAGGTTGATACGGTACTTTAAACCATTTAATATTTTGGCAAGTTCTTTTACATGCCGATCTGAATGGTTTAATCCATCAAAAACAATATACTCAAAGGAAAGTCTTCTTTTTCCGGACCAGTCATGTTTTTTAAGTTCAGCAATGACTTCCTTGATGGGATATGTTTTTTGTATTGGCATAATACTTTTCCTTTCATCATCAAAAGGGGAGTGCAGACTTATGGCCAAATGAGCCTCCGACTCATTGATAAAACGGGTCATATTAGGAATTACGCCAATGGTAGATACATTGATTCTTCGGGGACTAATTTCCATGCCCCAAGGAGCGGTAAGTATTTCTAAACTCTTGAGTACTTCATCAATATTGTCCATAGGTTCTCCCATGCCCATATATACAATATTACTTACTTGATGCCACTCAGGAAGCGAGCGGAGCTGATTAAGAATGCTTGCAGCAGTGAGGTTGCCATGAAATTTCTGTCTTCCTGTCATGCAAAATTCACAAGCCATTTTACAGCCTACCTGTGAGGATACACATAATGTATTACGCTTTGTCTCAGGAATATATGCTGTCTCTATAAACTGATTGGAAGGCGTTTTAAAAAGGTATTTCCGGGTGCCGTCATTGGAAGCACTTTGGCTTACCGGCGACTGTAGTCCAAAGGTGTACTCTTTTTTTAGTGCTTCTCTTGCTTTTAAACTCAGATTGCTCATCTGATCAATGCTGTCAATGTCTTTTTTATAAAGCCAGTCAGCCATTTGCTTGGCAGCAAATTTGGGTAAATTTGCCTTTGCAGCTACTTCTTTAAGCTCATCAAGTGTTTTCCCGAATAATATTTCTTTCTCCATAATTATATTTCTTTCTGTCCAACGCTAATAACGCTTAAGCCTGCTTTGTTGAAAACAATTTTATCCATTATCTTTATTAGGGGAACCAATTGGTTATATAATTTCATTTGTCCGCCCGGTATTGTCTTTTTACGCAGTATGTTGCCGCTAAACCACCAACCAAAAATACCAACAAAATTATAATATTGTTGATGAATAATATTGAGGTTGTTATTTGTAAGTAACTCATTAAGCGACTGCTGTGTATATCTTTTGTAGTGTTCCAGCTCCTTGTCGAAACTATTGTATAATGTTTGATATGCGGGAACTAGAATTGTTAATTTTCCTCCGGGTTTAAGGAGTTTCTTGCAATTGGCAATGGCTAGATTGTCGTCTTTTACATGTTCCACAATATTTAAAGCATAAATGCTATCATAAGTGTTAAACTTATCGGCATGTTTTTGGTCAAACTGAGGATCAATAATATCCATTTGAAGTACCGCTTGTAGATTGGAAAACGAGTTGAATTTATTACGTAAAATACTACAATAATTTTCGCGCAAATCAGTGAGGCTAATTTGTTTGTTCTCTTTCAGAAACTCTATGGAAATATTTCCAATGCCACTGCCAATTTCCAGAATATTACCCTCGCAAAATGGGTGTATGGTTTCATACATCCAGGTGTTAAAATTCTCTGCTTCGGCAACAACTTCAAGGGTTTCCATCCCTTCCTTGTCAATGGCTTTATATTCAAATTCTTTATTCATACTTCTTGTCCCAGATATTATATTTCAAAACACAGTAGATTGCTCTAAAACCATCTTTCCAACCAATTTTCTTTCCCTCTTCAAAAGTACGTCCATAGTAACTAATACCAACTTCATAAATACGTAAATTGGGTACCCGAGAGAGTTTTGCTGTTACCTCAGGCTCAAAACCAAAGCGGTTTTCTTTTAGCTTTATATTTTGAATAATATCTGTTCTGAATAATTTGTAGCATGTTTCCATATCTGATAGGTTTAAATTAGTAAACATATTAGACGTCATGGTGAGAAATTTATTTCCAATGGAATGCCAAAAGAATAGTATTCTGTGCGGGGTTCCTCCGGCAAAGCGAGAACCATATACCACATCGGCTACTCCCTTGAGTATCGGTTTTAACAGAAGATTGTATTCTTGGGGATCGTATTCTAAATCAGCATCTTGAATAATTAAATATTCTCCACTGGCGCAAGCTATTCCTGTATGAAGAGCAGCCCCTTTTCCCTTGTTCTCTTTGTGTTCGTACAGCTGTATGTCATCATTGGGATGAGCATCTCGATAGGCCTCTAAAACAGCCTGCGTATTGTCGGTGCTGGCATCATTAACAATGATAATTTCTTTTTCTATATCGTTGATAAGTTTTACTGCACGTACTAAATCAAGTATCTCATGAACACTCTTGTCTTCATTATAAACAGGAATTACGATGGATAATTTTTTAATCATAATTTATAAAATGGGTGTCTTAAAATGATTTCTTTCAATTAATATTAAGTACAAATAAGTTCACAAAAATAGCTTTTTTATAATAAGGTATTACCCTAAATGTAAATGGAAGTTAAATTTAGTTAAGTAAGTATTTGTAGGAAAAATAATTGTAGCTTTGCACATTATTAATGATAAAAACTAAAATAAGTAGAGTGATGAACTTCAAAAGATTTTCAAAGGCAGCGATAGCTGTTGTATTATTAGCTGGAATGAGTTATGCTTGTACCACCAAAAAAGCAAACAAATACCCAGGTTTTACTAAGGCTGCCGATGGCCTTTATTATAAATTTTATAAGCGTAGCGATGATACTGCTAAGGCTAGAATAGGAGATAAGGTTTCTGCCTATATGAATTATAGGACCATGAATGATTCTATATTTAGTAAGTCTCAACCGGGGCATCCTTTTGAATTGCCAATGATGAAATCAACCTATAAAGGGGATGTTTTTGCTGCTTTGAAAATGATGAGCCCGGGTGATAGCGCTACTTTTGTTATCAATACTGATTCTTTCTTCCAGAAAACCGTTGGTGCTCCTCGCCCTGCACTTTTGGATAGTGGTTCTACCTTCTTACTTGATGTAAAAGTCATTAAGATTATGACTCCTGCTGAAATGGATAAGGAGAGAATGCAGACCGAAAAGGCTATGGCACAACTAGAGAAAAGTACCATAGCTAACTATATTGCTACCAATAAGTTGAATGTTAAACCCGATCCAAGTGGTATCTTTTTCTTGGTTACTAAAAAAGGAAAAGGGGCTAAAGCAGCTGCCGGTGAATATGCCAAGTTGAATATTGTTGCTAAAACTATTGGTCCTAAAGGAGCTGAATTTATCAATACTTACAATGATGGTAAACCCATTGATTTGGAAATTGGTACCGGACAACTGGGTGTTGGTTTTGAGACAGGTTTAATGAAAATGAAAGTGGGTGAGAAAGCAACTATGGTTGTTCCTTTTTCTCTTGCCTTTGGTGCGCAAGGCATGAGAGGTTATGTACCCCCTTATGCTACTATTGTATATGATGTTCAACTGTTAAAACTTACCTCTGCAAAGCAAATGAAAGCCCAACAAGAAGCCCAAGCTAAGAAAGCTATGGCAGGAGAAGCTTCGTTAATAAATAAGTATTTAAAATCACACAATATTAATGTGAAACCTACTGCTGATGGATTGTATTATATTCAAGAAGTTGCGGGTACAGGCAAACAAGCTGTTGCCGGCGATAAAGTAAAAGTACATTATACAGGCTATTTACTTGATGGTACTAAATTTGACTCTTCAGTAGATAGAGGCAAACCTTTTGAATTCACCCTTGGCCAACATCAGGTTATTCCGGGATGGGACGAAGCTATTGCTATGATGAAAGAAGGGGGAAAGGCAAAATTGGTTATTCCTTCTAATTTGGCTTACGGCTCTCGTGGCGCAGGTAAAATTATTCCTCCCAACTCACCATTGGTGTTTGATGTAGAATTAATTAAAGTGGAGAAATAAGTTCTTGAACCTAATGGTTTTTCAGAATATTGTTCTCTGAAATTATATAAAAATCCTTTCTTATGTGTCTTAATCTTATTGGTTATTTCTAAACATCGGAAAGGATTTTTTTTGCTATAATAATTAATAGATTGCTTACAATAAATTATATCAATAATGAAATATTTAATGATTCTGAGTTTATTTATGGGAATAAGTTTGGGGAATTTTGCTCAAACAGCTCCAAAAAAAATAAAACGAAATAGAGAATATACCACACAAAGTGGATTGAAATTTAAATTATTTGCGATTCATAAAAAAGAACCTAAAGCCGATAGCAATGATTTTGTGAGTGTAAATTATGTGGGTAAATTAGCTGACGGTACTGTCTTCGACGAATCGTATAGTCGCAAAATACCCATAAGTTTCAAATTGGGACAATCAAGAGTGATAAAAGGCTGGGAAGAAGGCCTTAAATATTTACATCAAGGCGATTCGGCCTTACTTATTATTCCTCCTGAATTGGGTTATGGAGCGCGGAATATGGGTAATATTCCTGCTAATTCCACCTTGTACTTCACTGTGAAAATGGAGCAAATAAAAAAAGCTTCTAAACCATTTGATGTGAAAGGACTCGATACGGTGAAATTAGCTGATGGTTTAGAATATATCCGGGTGGCCAAGGGAAAAGGGAAAAAAATGGAAGAAGGAGATAAAGCTTTTGTGCAATATACAGGATACTTTACCGATGGACGTAAATTTGACTCTTCTCACGATAATGGAAGGTCTGCTTTTGATTTTATTATAGGACGACATCGTGTAATTCAAGGCTGGGAAAAGGGCGTTATAGGTATGAAAAAAGGAGAAAAACGTCGCTTATTAATACCTTATAAATTGGCTTATGGCGAAAATGGGAGATCTCCTATTCCTCCAAAAGCAGATTTAATTTTTGATATTGAATTAGAAAAGTTTGAAAAAATTAATTATCCCCACTATAAACTAGATGGTAAGGATACCATTACATTGCCTTCGGGACTCAAATATATTGTGATAGATTCTACCAATGGAATCCGACCTTTGCCTTATGATACCGTTACCATTCAGTATGTTGCGCGCCTTCAAAAAGATAATAAAATTTTTGACTCAAGTTATGATAGAGGGGACTCTCTACAATTTGTTATTGCAGCACAGCGTGTTATCAAAGGGCTAGATTATGGTATTATGCACATGCGAAAAGGAGAAACAGTTCGCTTTATTATTCCTTATCAATTAGGCTATGGCGAAAAAGGAAGAGAACCAATTATTCCTGCTAAAGCTACTTTGATTTTTGACGTTTATCTTCAAAATATCTCCAAAGGAAAGCCAAAACTGTAAGTTTCTTACTATTATTTTAGTGGCTGTTGCATAATCTCTTGTAACAGCTTTTTTTTGCTTAATGGCTTAATTGATTTCATTACCTGTAAAAACTCGCTTCAAATTTATTCTTGAGACTGTTCTAAAAAGGGTCTTTGTTTCCAAACTCTGTGTTGTCAGAAATTTTTGAATACTCATTAACAATTAGTTAACTCCGATTTAAAAATTTCTTCTGTCTTGATTTTAATAAAAATCTATCTTTTTAGACTGCGCTCATTTTTATTTAGAAAAACACAATTCTGTACATAGGAAGAATAAATTTAATTTATTGGTGTAGTATTCTGATTTCTAGTTGGATATAATATTATGATAAGATATTGCTGTAAGTATTAACAAGATAAAATATCATTGGAAATAATCTCACCATATTTTGTAAATTTTTCATTAGTTTTGCAGCCCTAAATATAAATTTAATAGTAAAGAGCATGTTTGATAATTTAAGCGATAAACTAGACCGGGCTTTTAAAGTCTTAAAAGGTCAAGGGAGAATTACAGAGATCAATGTGGCTGAAACACTCAAGGAGGTTCGGAAGGCCTTATTGGATGCAGACGTTAGTTATAAGGTGGCTAAGACTTTTACTGCTACAGTGAAGGAAAAAGCCCTTGGAGCCAATGTGCTTACCGCTGTTTCTCCCAGTCAGTTGATGGTTAAGATTGTGCATGACGAATTAGCCGATTTAATGGGTGGAGAGCAAGTTGATTTGGATTTGAAAGCCAGTGTATCAATTATTCTTATTGCTGGACTTCAAGGGTCAGGTAAGACTACCTTTTCAGCAAAATTAGCTAATTTTCTTAAAAACAAAAAAGGAAAAAAACCTCTATTGGTTGCCGGTGACGTTTATCGGCCTGCTGCTATTAATCAGTTAAAAGTGCTTGGGGAACAAATAGGAGTGGAGGTATATGCTGATGAGGCAAATAAAAATCCTGTTGAAATTGCCAATAATGCTGTTAAATATGCCAAAGAGCATGGCTATAATGTGGTTATTGTGGATACGGCCGGTCGTTTGGCTGTAGATGAACAGATGATGAACGAAATTTCAGCGGTTTATAAAAAGATAAAACCTCAGGAAACATTATTTGTTGTGGACTCTATGACGGGGCAGGATGCTGTAAATACAGCCAAAGCATTTAATGATGTGCTGGATTATACGGGTGTTATTTTAACGAAATTAGATGGTGATACTCGTGGTGGTGCTGCTCTTACTATCCGCTCTGTAGTTGATAAACCCATTAAGTTTGTCGGTATAGGTGAGAAAATGGAAGCTTTGGATATCTTTTATCCATCACGTATGGCTGACAGGATTCTGGGAATGGGTGACGTTGTTTCCTTGGTGGAGAAAGCTCAGGAACAATTTGATGTTGATGAGAGTAGGCGTTTGCAAAAGAAAATTGCTAAAAACCAATTTAATTTTAATGATTTCTTAAAACAAATCAATCAAATTAAAAAAATGGGTAATGTGAAAGACCTTATGGGGATGATACCGGGTATGGGTAAGGCCTTAAAAGATGTTGATATTGATGATGATGCCTTTAAAAGTGTTGAAGCAATTATCCACTCTATGACAGAACAAGAACGTGAGAACCCAAAGTTGATAAATGGTAGTCGCCGACATAGAATTGCCAAGGGAAGCGGAACTAATATACAAGAGGTGAATAACCTAATAAAACAATTTGATAGTACTCGTAAAATGATGAAGATGATGAGCGGTGGTGCCGGAATGAAAAATTCCGCGCGTATGATGCAGAGTATGAAATCTAAAATGAAATTATAATAGTATAAAATAATTTTTGTTGTTGCGACTCTTCTGTTAACAGAAGAGTCGCTTTTTTATTTCATTACTATCCGATAAAAATATAAAATACAATTATCAATTTATTAAATACTGATATACAGTGTGTTAAATTTATTAGATTATTGATGTTCTTTGCGGGTGCGCGAAATCGAAGATTCGACGCAGTCAATCCTTTCGCGTTCCGAATGATAAACCCAAACCCAATGCCGGTGCTCGAAACTTTAGTTTGACTTAGTTAATTCTTTCCAATGCGGACGTTCATCAGCCTGAGGCGGGATGATTGTTGCCATTAGCAAGAGCAAGTACCGGAGATTATTCTTAAGTTTTGCGCAGCAGCTTATAAGGTAAATAAGTCCGTTCTCCTAAAAACAAATTCCTCTAATGCCTCCCTTTAAGGGTTGGGGCAGTATTTGAGGAATTTGTGTTGCCCTTTGGCAAACATCCTTTATATATATCTTTTATGGAATAAAAAACGGTTATCTTCAGTATTATAAATACTTGGCTTTCTTATTCTATTTCTATTGGGAAATTATAGAATAAGAATTCCCCATGAAACGCTTGTAAGTTTTCCTTGGATAAAATAGAAATCGGCCATGGCTTCAAGGAAGCTAATATTTTTCTCACCCCATTCTTCAATATCACTATCATATTGATTGTAATCATGTTGTTTCATCAATTCAATGATCTCAGCTTCAGTTTTTTCAAAAACATTTACTCCAAAAAGTGTGGCGTCTTTATTCTCAGTATCGCAAGCAGTAAATAACATTTCTGTTTCATCACCTTCAAAATATAGAGTGCTATTAATCTCCTCTAAGAAAACGGCTTCAGTTTTAAGTTCTTCCTCTTCTTCCAGAAGTTCAAAATTAGCATTCTCAGGGTGTTGTAATAAAAAATCATCTTTGCTTAATCCAAAGTTTAGTCCTTCTATACCTTCTAATAGTTTTATATTCATTTTAATATGTTGTTTTAGTTTTTACGATTTTAGTATAATTATTCACCATAACTACAAGTACTAGTAGGGTGAATTTTCTTCTTTTTTAATAAAATTATAAATAAGCCTATCTGATAATTTGGGAAGAATTCTTGAGATGCCTACGATAAGCATTCCTTGTTTTCCTATTACCATCGTTCGTCTTCGTTTTTTTATTCCTGTTGCAATACGTTTTGCAACATGCTCTGCTGTAAGCATTTTCTTTTCTTCACGTGGGCTTTTTCCTTGTTCAGAGCCATCGCCTATAAGTGCGTGCTCTCTTATTTCACTGGCTACATATTCGGGGGCAACAACCATAACATGTAATCCTGTTTTAAGGTGCTCAATACGTAGTGATTCCATAAAACCATGAAGGGCATATTTAGAAGAGCAATAGCCGGTACGAGCAGGCAAAGGGCTAAAACCAGAGATGGAACTTATTGCTACAACACTGCCTTTTGTCTTTAGCAAATACGGTAAAGCAAATTTTGTAGTATATATACTGGCCCAATAGTTTACAGCCATCACGCGTTTAATAACACTAAGATCTAAATCGGCAAACATAGCACGCTGAGATATTCCTGCATTATTAACGAGAATATCAATTTTACCAAATGTCTTTACGGTTTCATCAATAACTAATTTGCAGTCTTGTTCTAACGAAACATCTGCTTTTATGGCTTTGGCTTTAATATTATATTTACTCTCAATGGTATTGGCAATCTCTTGAATTAAATCTTGACGCCGTGCCACTAATACAATATTTGAACCTCTGCTTGCCAACTCATAGCATAATGCTTTTCCTATTCCCGAAGAGGCTCCTGTAATAATACTAACTTTTCCTGTCATAATTAAAAATAATTGACTACGAAAATAGAAATAATATTGAAATAACAGTCATTTAATAAAATAAATTATAATACTTTGATTAATAATGTTATATCATAATTATGCTTTTGTATATTTTACTTTTTCGCTAGGGTATGTTTTACTGAAAGGCGATAAAGAAGAAAAAATATTTTTCTTTAT
>WGCS01000186.1 GCA_015493685.1 Bacteroidales bacterium | reverse complement strand
ATTATTAACTTATAAACAGTAAAAAATGAGAAAAACCTACAAAAATGCAATGAAAGTCATCTTATTAATGATGTTAAGTCTAGTTATTAGCTTACAAATGAAAGCTCAACTAAACTATGCTGACAGTTTGAGAATGCAATTCGATAGTTTGGACACAAAGTATTTTCCAAGCGGAATACTATATAATAGAAGTACAAATTATATTAACTGCTTTTACAATAATCCTGCAAATAATACTATGCTAGTAAACTTATTAAACAAGAATAGTCCCTATAATTATTCAAATGGGACTTTGAATGTTCCATCGTTTAATGTTTTTGGGTTTATATACCTCACAATGTATGATGCTGCTAATGACAACGTACTTATGAGTGCTGAGGAGTTTATGAATAATGACAGTACAGAGCGTGTTAAAAATAATGTCGATATTCCGATAACTGTTGCTAATATTAAATATCATGATATCCGTAATGATGCTCTTTCGCAAGGTCTGATATGGTATGATACTACATTGAGCAAATATACTATTTTGCCCGATACAATATTTAGCGATACTAATTTTTATGTAGTTTCAAATCCTGATAGTTTGGCATATTTAGCATTTGCAGAACATCAGTATTATATGGCATCAAGTCGCAAGACAGTACTGATGAAAAATTGGAATAGCTTTAATGTATTTGCAGATTCAAATGCGGCTTATAGTGTTGATGTTCGCTTTTCGTTGCCCTCCTCTTTATATTTGACAAATCATGACGAAAAAATTGATTCTATTGAAATTGATTTTGATGATGGAAATGGATATAATTTTATAACATGGAATCAAATCTGCAATATTGTGTATTATGGTGATACCGTATTCTCCTATAATAGCCATTATGATGATATTGAAGCTCTACATCAAAAAGCAATTCGCAAAACAATAAGTCTTCGTATGCCAAACCACGATGGACAATTGATACTCCAATTTCCTATAGTGATCCAAATAAACCCAGATCCTGCAGATTTGGTAATAAGTACTGATACTATGCAATATTTAGGCTGTTCTATAAATACACATTCTACTTCTGCTACTGATAAAGTAAGTATTAGATATGCTGATGCTAATTATCCATTTCTCACAAAACCAATTATACTGGTTGAAGGCTTCGAATCCGATTTGCATGATTATGGAATAATAAATTACAGTAATATAATGGCAGGAGAAGTGTTTAATGAAAAGGGCAAACAAGTTTATCAATGGATAGGAGAGTTGCATCTTATATTAGATAGTTTGCATAATAATGGCTATGATATTATTTATGTAGATCATAAGAATTCTAGAGATTATATACAAAGAAATGCACTATCGCTTGTAAAACTCATTCAGTGGACAAATAATGAGTTGAAAAAGAATAATTCTAATGAAAAATTAGTAGTGCTTGGGGCAAGTTTAGGCGGATTAGTAACACGATATGGTATTCGCATAATGGAACAAAACGGTTGTTGTCATAATGTACGCTTATATGGCACTTTAGACACGCCACACCAAGGAGCAAACATTCCAATAGGAATTCAATATTTCATAAAGGAGATGGCTGATATGTTTGATAACACTATGATCTCATTGACAGTACATTCAGGGCTCGCTGCTTTTAAATTACCGAACGAATCCCAAGAGAACTATGATAAAGTACTAAATAGCCCTGCAGCACGGCAAATGCTAATTTATCATGCCGAACAATCAGCCGCAATAGAACATACTATTTGGCAAAACAAATTGGCTCAAATGGGACATCCTCGAAATTGTAGAAGAATAGCTATTACCGATGGAAGTGAAATTGGTAAAGGTAATAATTTAACAAATAATAATCCCAACAGCCTATTATTAACATCAAATCCTGCATTTGCAACATATCAATTACCTGTAAGTTGGAAAGCCAATAATTCTTTCATTAATAATCATTTGCTAAATATGGGTGTTTATAATTTACTAAATATTAGCGCTTATTCCGAAACGCAATCCGTGTTTTTTACAAGTACCACATATTTTGAACCAATATTAAGCATCCCACAGATATATACAACACTAGGCTTATTTTCGGGGCTAATGGATGCTACTGATTTGACTTTTTATAGAGTATGGCCAACATTAAGTATCAATAATAAAATAAAAACTAGCCTAAAAGCCACAGGTAACAGCCTGCTTAATAATTACTCAAATGCCGTTTATCATCAAAAAACTAATGCCAATTATCCAGTTTCGTTTACCGAAGTGCCAGGTTCATTAAGTGATACGCAGAAAGGTATAGCCGAAAAAGTTCAATTTGTATTAGGCAAATATTGGAGTTTTGCTTTATCTGCAGCAACACTAATGCCCTTTAACGATACGACAAAGTTAATACAACATCCCTACGATTTTCATACTTTTATGCCAACACTTACAACCTTGGATATGCCGCTTACAAACCTCTACCAAGACATACAGCAAAACTACCTAGCTGACCAAACAATCACCCCTTTTGATTGTTATTGGGCAACCCAAAGAACTGATAATAGTCGTAAAACCAATCTCATGCACGTAGAAATAAACGCAGGCAACAGAGCTTGGATACAAGAACAAATACTAGCAGATTGGGAACTTCGTGCTGCTAATGGCGAATATAAAGGGGTTTTGACTGCCTATTATAACTATGGGAGACCTTGGGAGTATGAAAATATAATCAAAACTAACAAACCTTACCAAACCATTCTCTACAGCCTTAATATTGAAGCTAACGGCAAACTTTACGTAAACAAACAAGATAAAATAGGATTGTCCACAGGAACATTACTACCACGTCCAGGCAGTACATTCAAACTAAAAACCAATTGCGAGCCTTGCGATAGTACGGTGGTGAAAATTAAAGACGGAGGACAGTTTATTATTGGTGATATAAACAATGGCATTATTAATAAAGGCGAAGTAAGTTTTTGCAAAAATTCTCAATTGGAAATCTTCAATAACGGGCAGCTAATCATAAAAGACAGCAGTCGCTTGGTTATAGAAGAAGGAGCAACATTAGTTATCCATAATGGAGCATCTATTTGGCTAGATGGGCCCAATGCAGTGCTTGAAATAAAAGGAAAAATTGTAATCGATGACAATTCAACCCTTAAACCTCATGGCGCTGGTTTTATTCGTTTTGCTGCCAAAATGGACAATACAAATTATAATGATTATTGGGATATTGGTCATAATAGCTCCCTTGTTTTAGCAAACAATTCCACATCAATTATCAAGAAAGCAGAGATAGTTGAAAATCTTTTTATTCCTGATAGTTTATCACAATACTACTCGAATGCACGCATTGAAATAGACAGTATGAAATCAATATATTCCTACGGAAGCATTCAAGCACAAAACACAATGTTTACAGCAATAGATACCAATAATTTCTATTCTGCCTTCAGTATTTATGGTCAGA
>WGCS01000185.1 GCA_015493685.1 Bacteroidales bacterium | reverse complement strand
ACTTGAATCCAAATATTTAAAGGCTGATAGAGGTTTAAGTATTATTGTTCCTTTCTTATGGATTAATTGCCAACAATTTATTTTTCTTCGTTCAGTCTTAGACTGGTGATTTTCTAGCGAACCGGTATTACTAACAAAAACAGCCCAGACAAATAAATGTCCGGGCTGTTCTTTATTCATTAATTCTTTAGAAAGAATTATGGAAAATAATTAATTAATTGTGATTTTCTTAGCATCGCTATTGGCTGCATCAATAGTAAGAACTATTGTATAAGATCCTTTAACAGTAACGCTTAAGTTACCACTCATATCAGCAACATTAGCAGAGCTATTGGCTGCATCAAGAGCAGAATAACCTGCATCAAAGTTAGCACCACCTGTTGGAGGAGCAACCCCATTCTCAGTTCTCAATTTAAAACCTTCGTTGGCTTCTAAAATAATATTTGTCCAAGTCCAAGTATAAACATCACCATTTTTCACAGGAGGAGCATCAGCTAATAATTTGTTACCCCAATTCCATGAAGAAGGATCAGGAATAGCATTTGTATTATCAGCACTTACACCGGTGCCAACAGCATCACAAATAACACCTGTCCAGTTTGTCAATGGCAAGCCACCTGTTTTAGTCATCGTTAATTTATAACCTGTACCTAAAGTATAAGCTAAATCAATATCATAAATACCGGGATCAGAATTTACAATATTAGCACCTCCTGGAACAAGGTCAGAAATAGAACCACCAAGATTAGTATTCACTTTCACGCCTTTTTTACCACCACCAATATCTAAAGTAGTGTCTAGTTCGATTTTCCAACCGTTAGAATAACGCAATTTCCAATCACCACCACGTAATTCCATACCGGTAGCGGTCCAATTCATTTTAGTTAAATTGAATGCAGACTCATTGAAAGGAGTAGAACCTCCCCAACCGGAAGGAGTAGCTGCACCAATTATTCCCCAATGTACGCGAGCAACAACAACTTTGTTTAACTCTGTATCAAAGATAACATGATAAAAACCGTCCTCAGGAACAGTAAATTTAGTAGATGTTTTCGCAGCAGAACCACGATAGAAGTCCCCTGTATGAGGCTCATCATTTGTAGGATTAGCTACCAAAGCAAAATCAGCTCCGGGGCCAAAAGTAGTTTTAGTGGAACCTTTTACGGTAACAATATTAAAACCACCGTTCTTCTTAACTGAAATATAAATATTCATTAAAGAAGCACGATCTTTTTGATCCACTTCATTACGAGTAGGTTTCATCATAGCCTTCTCATCAAAATCAGAATAAGCTATGGCATCACCTTTTACATAAACTCCATCAAGAACAACCTTTGGTGGTTCGGGTGGAGTATCTTTCTTCTTGGTACAAGAAGTAAATGTAATCAATGCAAAGAGCACCAATACACTGCTTAATTTTAAAGCATTCTTTAAATTTAACATTTTCATAATAAATAAAAATAAGATTAATAAATAATTGTTTGTTTACTATAGTTATAATAATGTGTTACATTAATATCAAATTATTTAGGCGGCAAAAGTAAATTACTATTTACATCTGTTGCCCATTTGGGAATAGGAAAGACTCTTAATTCAGGTCCGTGGGCAGCTTTCTCCCACCAACTTTGCTCCCATTTTCCATAGCGAATTAAATCTTGACGTCGAACGCCCTCCACATATAATTCGCGACCTCGTTCTGCCAATAAAGAATCCAAACCGGTATTGGTCCAAGCACTCACACCTGCACGCAATCGGATGGGATTTACCCATTGATCACCATTGTGGCCCATACGTATTTCACATTCTGCCTTCATCAAATAGAAATCTGTTAAGCGAAATAACGGAAAATCGTTGGATAAATTTTCTTTAGCACCAAGTTTTATTTCATATTTTCCTACTCTGGCACCGGTCATCCGTATTTGTTCCGGGGTCTCCACCCCTGCTTGCATATATAATTTAGGTAAATGCGGATCGATTATCAAATCTTTATGCGTTTCCCCATCAAGTATTTTATTTCCCTTAGTATCATAGCGTTGCCCCCACATATTGTATGCTGCTTTACGCAAATCGGTACTCTGATAAGTATCGAAGAAAGTAGGTACAATACAGAGTCCATTCCATGGCCCAACGGTCATATCAAATTCTAAGTTTTGTTGGTAATGCAATGTTCTCATGTGCAATCTAAAACCTTTAAACGTATTTTCATCGTAAGGAATCACCATTATTAATTCGGGCGATTTCTCATTATTGGTTACAAATGGATCTTTTACATTCGTTGCCAAGGTATAAGGTCCACTTATAACACTATCGCAGTACTGACTCGCTTTTGCCCATTGTGGCGTCCCCGTATATACTTCGGCATTGATATATAATTTTGCCAAAAGAGCATAAGCCGTATATTTATTGAACATTAACTTATTATCATAGGCTTTAAGATATGGCAATGCTGACTGTAATGTATTGATTAAGTGATTGAAAACATCGGTACGTTTTGCTTTAAAGGGTAAATCAGGGGCATTTTTTGCTGAAGTAAGGTAAGGCACATCCCCATAATTATCAATCAGATAATAATAATATAGCGCCCTTAGGCTCTCCACTTCTTTTTTCTTAGCAACAATGGCGGGTGTTTCGGCCATGTCATTTAGCATATCGAGTACTTGGTTACAAGTGGTAACACCAGCCCACATACTTCCCCACATTCTATTAACGCCTTCATCATCATTACTCCAAGTATGGCGATGCATATTCAACCATTTACCTCCATCATACC
The DNA here is from genome assembly GCA_015493685.1 of Bacteroidales bacterium. GTDB lineage: Bacteria > Bacteroidota > Bacteroidia > Bacteroidales > UBA1556 > UBA6267. Next base: position 11,422 of record WGCS01000185.1, on the reverse strand, counting down.
AATCGGCACCACGGGTAGGCCCACAAAACTCATCAGAAGACACCTCCTGAGCCAAAAACCACCAGCCACCATCATCGGCAAAAGGTTTCAATTTAGTATAAGCATCAACACTTAAATTCGCCACTTGATTCTCATTTTCAGGGTAGGCGCTTCCCGGAATACTATCATATACTGTTTCGTCGAGCTTAGTGCATGAGGAAAGCACAAAGACAAAACCAAGGATATAAAATATTGTTCTTTTCATAAGTTTAAAATTAGAGAAGACTGTCAAATTCATTAAAACCATAAATTTATCAACTATCTTCATATTATCATCAATTAAAAGCCGGCTTTAAGGCCAAAGGTTACTGAACGCGTTTTTGGATAAACATTATACTGGTCAATACCATAAGCAAGTCCATTCATACTTGTTTCGGGGTCAGTACCTGTATAGTTGGTAAAAGTATAAAGATTATTCGCTGAAACAAACAAAGAGAAACTATTTATCCAGGAATACTTATTCACATTAAATTTATAATTCAAAGCGATATAATCAATTTTAAGAAATGAAGCATTCTCCAGATAGATATTAGCTATCTTAGAGCCATCTGTACGCCCCATATCACGCCATTCCATAGCCTTGGGCATTGTATTGAGTGTTAACAAATTATTAGGATCTTCAAATAGCATCGCTGTTGCGTTATACACATAATTTCCCACCATAGAACGAAGGGCAAAATCAAAGGTCCAGTTTTTGAAGAAGGTAAACGAATTCGACCATCCAAACTCAAAATCGGGAGCGGCAGAACCCATAATAGTTCTTTTTGCTTCCGACAACTTAGTGGTATATCCTCCTGAGTTAGAAATAAAAACCATTTGTCCATTTTTCAAAGCTACATAAGTAGGCAAATAGAATGAAGCAGCCTCCTGACCGGCAACAAGTCCTGTAACATAATATTGATCTCCAACCATTCCTCTACCGGAAATATAACCTGCTTTACGGACACTACCATTGACGTAAGTACCTAAATCAGTAATAATGGTCTTATTTTTATCGAAGGTAATACTAGTTTTCCATTTAAAGTTCTTTTTCTCCACAGGATAAGCTTGCAAATACAATTCAACTCCGCTGTTTCGTATTGAGCCTGAATTTGCCCAAGTAGTGTGAGCCAAATTAGGAGGTACGGGAACGGCATACGACCCAAGTAAGTCCTTAGTATTTTTATTATATAACTCCAACGACCCGCTAATTTTATTATTCAAAAATGCAAAATCAACTCCTATATTTATTTCGCTTGTTTCTTCCCATTTAAGATCTGGATTTGCATTATGAGCAGGACTAAATGTTATCACCTCTTGACCTGTTTCGGGATTGATCGCTTTTCCACTGGGTTTCCAAAGTACAACACTGTGATATTCTCCAATTTCTTGGTTACCGGAAACGCCATAACTGGCTCGTAATTTTAATTGACTTAACCAGCTTACTGATTTAAGAAAACGTTCTTCATTAATATTCCAGCCGATGGCAGCAGTAGGGAACCAACCCCATTTGTGATTGGCGCCAAATTTTGAACTTCCATCACGGCGCAATGAAGCGGAGAGAAAATACTTATGTTCATAATTATACTGAGCTCTCCCGAAAAAACCTATTAATTTCCACTTACCTTTCCAGGATCCAATATCTCCCCAATGCACATCACCCAATACGGCTAGATTGTCAGGCCCTGCCCATTCACTTTGCGCATTCTTACCTTGGGCATAAAAACCGCTATAGGTATCTTCCTGATAAGAATATCCACCAAGTAAAGAGATATTATGAAAGCCTATCTCCTTATTATATGTTGCTGTTAGCTCCATCAGTTTCTGAATGGAATTATCATATTGCTTTCTTCCATAGCCATTATCCCCTCCTGCCAACAAACCTGCCGGTCGAAAATAATCGGACTTATTATCATCACGCATATAGGCTAAATTGGCGTGGGCCACCAAACCATCTAAAATTTCAAAATCTGCTCTAAAATTACCCAGAAACCGATTGGCGGCTCTAATATTAGTTACTTCATTAATAATAGAGAGTGGATTTTGATATCCAAAAACCCGAGTAGATTGGTAGTAGGTACCGTCTGCATTATATACAGGATCAGTAGGATTGCGCGATAATGCTTGATAAATAATATCCTCATTACCCCAACCACTATAACTTTCATAATCATTATTCTCAAAAGAAGCAATCATACCTCCACTAATAGTTAATTTGTCGTTGAATGCTTTATGATTAATATTCATCCTTACCGAAGTTCTATCTTTGGAAGTTCCTTTCATTACCCCTTCCCAATTGGCACGAGTAACCGAAGTAACATAATTCGTTTTGTCATTTCCACCGTTAATGCTAAGATTAGTAGAATAGGAAACTCCCATTCGATATATTTGATCTTGCCAATTGGTATTTGCACCTCCATCAACAAAAGTAGTATCAGCACCAATCTTTGTGGCATAAGCTCTCATTTGGTCCGCAGTCATCATATTTACTCTATGAGCTGTTTTATCAAAAGAAACCTGCGAATTAAAATTTATTTGACTAAATCCACCTTTTGTATTTTTACCTTTTTTGGTGGTAATGATAATGACACCATTGGAACCTCTCGAACCATAAATAGCCGTTGAAGCGGCATCTTTTAAAATATTATAAGAAGCAATATCATCAGGCGCTAACATAGTAGGATCGGCACCGGGTACTCCGTCAATTACATAAAGTGGTTGCGTATTTGATTCATAACCGCTGGCGCCACGAATACGAACAGCAAAACCTGCATTGGGGTCTCCTCCCTTTTTAGTAATTGTAACCCCTGCCACTTTTCCCTGCATGGCTTGTACCGGATCTGTAATCAGCCCACCATTAAGCTCATCAGACTTTATCTGAGCTACTGCCCCGGTTTTATCCGATTTCTTTTGTTTTCCGTAACCGATAACAATTAATTCATCAAGCTGAGTGTTTTCTGAAGCTAAACGTACCGTCATACTCTTAGTGGAGTTAACTTTAATATCCTTTTTGTTGTAGCCTATAAACGTAAATTCAACGACAGAACCTTTGGGAACTTTAAGAATAAAGTGGCCATCAATATCGGAAACTGTACCATTCTGAGTTCCTTTTTGAACAATATTGACTCCAACCATACTTGAGCCATCCAGACTATCTCGCACAGTCCCGCTAAGCGTTACATCCTGAGCCACAAGCCCATAAGACATGAATAACGCTAACAAAATAAATAAATTTTTTCGCATATTAAATCTAATCTATGATTAAAGAAATAATTAATAATTATTAAGAACTTTAGTAAAACTAATTTTATACTTTTGCCAGCAAGCAAAAGCGTGTAAGCATGGCAAAAATAACATAATAATAATACTAAAATAGCATTGTGACTAAAATTAACATAAAAACTCTAGGACTACTTCTTTTTTCACTTTTTACCACCGGAGCTTTTGCTCAACTTATTAGTTCAGTCCCCATTTTCCCCCACGATAATCAATCTGTCATCATCACTTTTAATAGTGCGCTAGGTTCAGCAGGTTTAGCTAATTACAGTGGAGATATTTATGCTCATACCGGAGTTATCACCAATCTAAGTACTTCACAAAGTGATTGGAAATACATAAAAACCAACTGGGGTCAAAACACAGCGGAAACAAAATTGCATAAAATTGGGCCAAATAAATACACTTTAAACATAGGTCCTACTGTTCGTGCATATTATGGAGTACCGGCTGGAGAAAAGATACTTCGTATGGCCTTTGTTTTCCGCAGTGATATTGCAGTAGGAGGATCCTATCTGGAGGGAAAAACCACTGCCGGAAATGATATCTTCATCGATGTTTATGATGGCAATGGCATTAATATAAATATGAATAAACCTTCTTCAAATTATGTATTTTTAAATCTAAATGATAGTTTAGCTCTTACTGCCAATTCCATTAATGCCGATTCTATTTTTCTTTATGCCAATGAACAATTACTTAAATCTGCTGCCGGAAATCAAATTCAAGATACTCTTATTGCCCATAATTTTGGACAAGGCTGGATAAAAGCAGTAGCCAGTAATAGTACTCAAACTGTGAGCGATTCCTTTTATTATTATGTTAGAGACAGCATTAATATTTTGCCCTTACCAAGTGGAATAAAGGAAGGCATTAACTATATCGACTCCAACACAGTAACTTTATGCCTCTTTGCTCCTTTTAAGAAATATGCTTTTGTTATAGGAGATTTCAACAATTGGCTTCCCGACACCGCATATTATATGCATCTAACTCCTGACAGCAATCACTTTTGGATAAGCATTAAAGGCCTCACCCCTCGAAAACAATATATCTTTCAATATTTTGTAGATGGAAAAATCAAGATCGGTGATCCTTATGCACAAAAGGTTAGTGATCCATGGAATGACAAATATATTAGTGCGGCCACCTATCCCAATATGCTTAGCTATCCAAGTGGAAAAACTCAGGGGATAGCCACAGTGCTCCAAACCGAACAAAAACCTTACCGATGGAAAAACAGTCATTTTGACTCTCCAAAGCAATCAGACTTAGTTGTGTATGAACTTTTGGTACGTGATTTTACTGCTAAGCACACTTTTCAAGCTATCATCGATAGTCTTCACTACTTAAAAACATTGGGTATAAATGCGATAGAACTTATGCCTATCAACGAATTTGAAGGAAATGACAGCTGGGGATACAATCCAAACTACTATTTTGCTGTGGATAAATATTATGGTCCTAAAGATCAGTTAAAAAGCCTTATTGACACTTGCCATTCGCAAGGAATTGCCATTATTTTGGATGTAGTTTACAATCATTCTTTTGGCACTTCACCTTATGTAATGCTATGGTGGGACAAGCAAAATCATCGCCCGGCAGCAAATAATCCTTTTTATAATGCTATTCCAAAACATGATTTCAATGTGGGCTTCGACTTCAATCATGAAAGTAGTGCCACCAGAAAATATATAAGCAGAGCGCTTACTTTTTGGCTAGAACAGTATAAAGTAGATGGCTTTCGTTTTGATCTTTCCAAAGGCTTTACTCAACATAACACGCTGGGTAATGTAGGGGCATGGGGACAATATGATGCCTCTAGAATATACATTCTCAATCGCTATGCCGATACTATTTGGTCTAGAAACGCCAATGCCTATGTTATTTTAGAGCATTTTGCAGTTAATTCGGAAGAAAAAGAACTCTCGCGGAGAGGAATGATGTTGTGGGGAAATATGAATACACCTTATGCAGAAGCAGCCATGGGATATAATAATAGCGGCAAATCAGATTTCAGTTGGATATCGTATAAAAAGAGAGGATGGGACAAAGCCCATGTTATGGGTTATATGGAAAGCCATGATGAACAACGCTTAATGTATAAATGCTCTCAATGGGGAAATAGCGAGGGAACTTACAATATAACTGAAAAAGCTACTTATATGAAACGAGCCTCATTGGATGCTTTATTTTTTCTTACTATTCCCGGACCTAAAATGATATGGCAATTTGGCGAATTAGGCTATGATATATCCATAGATTTCAATGGTCGTACAGCTAAAAAGCCAATACTATGGAATTACTTTTCTGATATTGATCGCCACAACACCTATCTAATTTATAAGGCATTAACACACCTTAGAGCTAAGGAACACAATTGTTTTCAAACCAAAAATTTTACATTAAATTTATCTGGAAAGATGAAGTCAATTATACTCAGAGATACTAGCCTTAATGCGGTGGTTGTCGGTAATTTTGATGTTAAACAAGATAGCATTACAGTAGCTTTTCCTCATGATGGAGCTTGGTACGATTACCTCAGCGGACAAAAGATTAACATCACAAAGCAGGCATTTCATTTCACCCTTAAAGCCGGCGAGTTTCATTTACTCACTGATAAAAAGCAACAGCAGCCTGAATATTCTATTGCCCCCAGCAAGATAATAACAGACACTTTAAGCATACAAGGGACTCTGAAAGTATTTCCCAATCCCAATGATGGTAATTTTAGTTTATATATAAATAGTCAAACTGAAGTTACTCTAACTTTATATGATATCACAGGAAAAGAAATTAGTCGTGATAAGGTCAATGGAAAAGGAAAAAGGATATACTCTCTTGGCAAGGGCAATATTCCATTAAAAGCAGGCATTTATATACTAAAAATGCAAGACAACAATAGAACCATCAGCAAGAAGTTTATTGTATTATAGCATCAACATGAAATTGTAAGTATGAGTACAGCACACAAACCCCATTTAAGTTTTTGGCAGATATGGAATATGAGTTTTGGATTTTTGGGAATCCAATTTGGTTTTGCCCTACAAAACGCAAACGTATCAAGGATATTTGAAACGCTGGGAGCGGACATCAGCAGCATTCCAATACTGTGGATTGCCGCACCGGTAACCGGTTTAATCATTCAACCCATTATAGGCCATGCTTCTGACAATACATGGGGACGCTTTGGCCGCCGGCGGCCATACTTTTTTGTAGGAGCCTTATTGGCTTCCATTGCTCTTATTATTATGCCCAATTCGCCGGTATTATGGATGGCGGCAGGTACATTATGGATTATGGATGCCAGCATCAATATTTCCATGGAACCATTTAGAGCTTTTGTGGGAGATATGCTTCCCGGCGATCAACGCACCTCTGGTTTCGCCATGCAAAGTTTTTTTATTGGTACAGGGGCTGTATTGGGTTCTGCCCTCCCCTGGATTATGACCAACTGGATGCACATTGCCAACACAGCTCCGGAAGGGATAATCCCGCCCTCGGTAAAATATTCATTCTATATTGGTGGTATTATTTTCTTTGCTTCAATATTAGTTACTGTATTAACAACAAAAGAATATAGTCCTACTCAACTTGCCGAGTTTGATGAAACCAATAACAAGCAAACAGCCAATGGTGTAGTAAGCAAAGAAAAACACAAACCTATTAAAGATAAAACTTTTATTAATTTGGGAATTATCTTTGGCATTATAGGGCTACTAACGATACTTTTAACCGCCTATTTTCAACTCGACAAAGAAGTTTACATTTTAGGAGGCATTCTACTACTTTTCTTTTTATTAATGTTACTAGTTTATTATTTACGAATCAAGGGGAAAACACAAAATGGTTTAGTAGAAGTATTTACAGACATGATAAATATGCCTAAAACCATGAAACAGCTTGCTGTAGTTCAGTTTTTTACATGGATAGGCTTATTTGCCATGTGGATATATACCACAGCAGGAGTAACGATGCACATTTATGGTTCGACAGATACTACAACTCAAGTATATAACGATGGCGCTGACTGGGTAAATATACTTTTTGCTGTCTATAATGGAGTTGCCGCCATTGTTGCCTTTGGCTTACCAATAATGGCAAAATATAGTAGTAGAAAATTTACTCACTTCATTAGTCTTATGCTGGGAGGCATTGGCTTAGCCTCCATGATATTTTTTAACGACCCGGTATTATTAATTATCCCAATGATAGGTATTGGTATTGCTTGGGCATCCATATTATCAATGCCTTACGCTATATTAACAGGAGCCTTGCCAAGTAATAAAATGGGGATTTATATGGGGATTTTCAACTTTTTTATTGTGCTCCCTCAAATATTATCAGCCACTATATTAGGTTTTATCGTAAAATCATTATTCCATGGTGACGCCATGTATGCCCTTATTGTGGGCGGTATTTCAATGATGATAGCCGGAGTATTAGTTTTATTTGTGGAAGACAATTAAAATTTCCACATTAGGGCAGTAGAATATAAAAACATACACTTAATTCATGATACCCGCATCAGGCACTGCATTTTATGCTAGAATAGGTAGTAGAGGATTGTTTTTAGCAAGTAAATTTGGTGATTCATCAATACCTTTAAAAGATATATTAGAATTGGGATTTGGCATCGATATTTATCGATAAAATAATGTATGAGTGCAGTCTAAAAAGCTATATTTGAATCGAAATTAATATAGTCCGACTTTTAGGAACTAAACCAGCTTACATTAAAATTAAGTATAATTTTTAAACTATTACAACCATATATTTACTACTTATAAAAAGGAATATGAGAAACAAGATTTTAATATTGATAATGTTTATTACGACAATAACATTCGCTCAAAAAGGAGATGAAATAATAGGTAAATATCATTTACCAAATAAACTTGATGTAATGATATTTAAACACAACGATAAATATTACGGGAAAATTATTGCTTTAAATAATTTTGAAGATGGACAAACAACCGATATTAATAATGATGATAAAGGTAAGCAGAGCACTCCATTAATGGGAATGATAATTATTAAAGATTTAGAGTATGACTCTGAAAATAATGAATGGATAAATGGTAAAATGTATGGACCGGAAAAAGGTATGTTCTTTAATTTAAAAATTACCGAAAGGCGAAAGAATGAGATTGAAGTTGTTGGTTCAAAATACTTTTTCTGGCATACATTGATTTGGACAAAAATTGATTAATATTCTGAATTTTCACTCCCAATCATTGTTATAGGTCTATCCATTTTTTTGAATAACTGAAGTTTAACACCCAATAAACATAAGTGTTACTAGGCAATAGATTTTTAAAAAAACAGCACCAATAATTAGTTTATTGACCTTATTATTAGTGCATTTGTAATGTAACAAACAAAATACCATTCTACTACAACAACTTCAATATGGACATATTTTTATAAATATCAACACAATTGTTTTACTTTTGTAAAATGCCGAACATTAAAACACACCAATATATCGTGATAGGCTCAGGACCTTCAGGAGCCATAGCGGCCAAAACGCTTGTTGACAAAGGAGCTCAAGTGCTAATGCTTGATGTTGGGCATCAAGACAATAAATATGAGCCACTTGTGCCCGCTCTCAATTACGAAGAAATTCGAAAAACCGTTGAACATCAATATCGATTTTTCTTGGGAGACCAAATGGAAGCCGTTTCTATTAATGATGTGAAAGTTGGTGCCCAACTAAGCCCATCAAGAAAGATTATGCTTAAGGATGTTAATCAATTAATCCCCATACTATCAGACAATTTCACCCCAATGGAAAGTCTAGCTTATGGTGGATTAGGTGTCGGGTGGGGACTGGGAACCTATACTTATAACGAAGCTGAATGTGAAAAAGCAAAGCTCCCCTATAAAGCGATGCAAAATTCTTATCAATATGTGGCTGATCACATTGGCATTTCAGCTCCTGACGACGATTTTAAGCCTTGGGTGCTTGGGAATATCCAACATACACAAGAAGCCCTTCTCATTGACAACTCAACAAAAAAGATTCTTCAGCGTTATAATAAAAACAAAAGCTATTTCGAAAAGCGACAAATTTATATGGGCAAATCAGCTATGGCTATTTTAACACAAAAAAAAGGAGAGCGAAAAGCCAGCACTTATACCGATATGGATTTTTATACGGACAAAGAGAAATCTGCCTACAGACCTCAATTTACCATTGACGAGTTAAAAAAGAACAGCAATTTCACTTATATCGGCCAACAATTGGTAATACGTTTTGAAGAAATAGATTCCCTTGTTTATGTTCATTGTTACCATATAAAAACAAAACAAAGAGTCAGTTATAAAACGACGAAACTTATTCTCGCTACCGGAGCCTTGGGAAGTGCACGTTTGTTAATGCAGTCTTTCCCAGAGGTTAAGAAGCTCCCTTTGCTTTGCAATCCCTATGCTTATATCCCCGGAATACATCTGAGCATGCTAGGGAAGAAACTTGATTCACAAAAGAATAGCATGGCTCAGGCAATGATGATTTATGACCCAACAGGAAAACAAGACAATATGGTAAGCCTTGCTTTTTATACCTATCAATCGTTAATGCTCCATCGCCTTATCAAAGAATCGCCACTGGATATTGCAGACAATCGTTTACTGTTTCAATATTTGCAGAGTGCTTTCGTTATCGCAGGCATTCACCATCCGGATCGGTCAAATCCATCAAAATACTTACAACTTATAGCAAATGACAAAACGGTAAGTGGAAATATCTTAAAGGCGGAATACAAACTATCAGCAGAGGAGAAGAAAAAAATCAATAGTAACGAAAAAATATTAATGAAAGCCTTACGTAAGATAGGCATCATTCCCATTAAACGTATTGGTGCCAATGCCGGTAGCAGTATTCATTATGGAGGTACCATTCCCTTCTCTGAACAAGAAATCATTGGAAGGCAAGCAAGTAATGGACGAATATATGGCACCAAGAATGTATATATTGCCGACAGTTCAGGTTTTAACTTTCTACCTGCCAAAGGCGTTACTTTAAGTATAATGGCCAATGCCCATAGAGTGTGTGCCCCCTTAAACAACAAAAGCACTAACTAAATATTATTAATAAATACTACATGAAACTAAACATAGTAATTACAGGTGCTAATGGATTTATTGGCAATTACCTAACTCAATACTTTGCCCAACAAGGGCATCAAGTATATGCATTAGTTCATCATTTATATAAAGCACCACCGCCCAATATCACTTATAGAGCTTTTGATTTACATTCTTTTGCTAGCGATGTGATTCCGGAAGGCACCGACTTGGTAATTCATACGGCCTATATACCCTATAATAAAAATAATAACGAAGAAGATATTAACTATAAAGCCAGCAAGCGGCTTCTTGAAATGAGCAGGCGAAAGAAAGTGCAACAGTTTATCTTCTTTTCAAGTTTTTCGGCAAGTGAAAATGCATTATCAAATTATGGTCAAAGCAAATTTAAAACTGAACAATTATTTAATTTAAACGAATGTTTAGTTTTAGTTCCCGGATTGGTAGTAGGGCCCGGTGGCTTATACAATAACATCAAGAACATAATTCAAGCCAACAAGTTTATCCCACTTATCGCCAATGGAAATCAAGTATTACAATACATTAGGATTGAAGACCTGGCGGAAGTAATTGAACAAGCCGTCAATAATAATATTGTAGGGCGATATGTTCTTGCCTGTGAACAAACCATCAAAATGAAAGATTTTTATAAAAAAATTGCCAACGATATTAACAAGCATATTTTTTTAATACCTATGCCTTATTTTGTTGCCGATTTACTATTTCAATTTTTCGACAAACTTAATATTGACATTGGAATAAGCAGAGAAAGCCTTTTGGGCCTTAAGCAAATGGAATACAAAAAAATAGACAATTGTGAAAGTATATTTCATTATAAACTCAAGTCTCTGTTTTAGGGATAATAATCTACTACTATATGAATAACGGCTAATTCCTAAATTGATGTGCTAGGAAAAATAGATTTTAATTCTGAACAAAAAGAATTTAATATTTCTAGCACCATAATTAGTAATAATAAAACGTTGAAGATTTTGATTTAAAGCTTCAGCTTTAGCATTAGTTTCTTTAGCAATAA
>WGCS01000184.1 GCA_015493685.1 Bacteroidales bacterium | reverse complement strand
GTATAAAAATGGTTCTAGAAAAGAGAAAGTTTATTATTCATTTAGAGGTATTAATAATTACAGCAAAACAAAAAAATGGTATAAGAATGGTCAACGTAAACAAAAAGGAAGCTTTAGACAAAAAAGGGGCGTTTATAAAGAATGGTATGAAAATGGACAATTAAAATTAAAGTGTAGAAACAAAAGACACTTTTTGAATGGGGTGTCCCAATTTTGGTATGAAAATGGACAAATTTCCACCATAACTAACTATAAAAATGGGCAAGCAATAGAATCTAATGACTGGGACAAATCAGGAAATCACATCAAGCAATTTATAAAAACTGATACGCTTAAAATAATAAAGAAATGGGATTCAAAAGGCAATTTGATTGAACAAAAAAAATGGAATAAAAGCTGGATACCGCTTCGATAATAGGTAGTTTCGTCTCTAGTAGTATTTTCTAAAGTCAATATTTTTACCTTGAGTTCCATGCCAGCGTTGCAACCATGTTTCTGTTTCCATTATTGATTTAAAATTAGGGACAAATGCCGCCATTGTATCAATGGGTATGGAATCGGGAATAGTCATATTCTTTATTATATTAATTTTAGCAGGCAAAAAGGATACCGGCATTCTCTTGGTAACCACAAATTTTTTAATCATCTTAATTTGAACGAGATCAGTAGCAACAGCCACCTTAGTCCAACCCTTTTCGCGAGCCATAACATAGGAGTAGTAAATATTTTCGGAACTATGTTTCGCTTTTGTTTCCAGCAAAATATCCTTAGCTTTAATACCCAAGGCAATTCCATATTGCTTCATTATTTTACTTTCCACAAAATGCGAATAAACCGCACTACCGGAGAAGATTACTTTCTTAGTATACGCTTTTTTATATAAATAAGCTGCCCACAGCACGCGCATTTTCATCACATTATCCCACTGTTTACCATTATAAGGTATGCCGGGAACAATAATTGCATCAAAAGGAGCCTTCTTAATGGAATGATTATATATTGTATCGGCTTCAATATCATAAATAAGGCAAGAGTTCGTTGCTGTAATAAGCAAAAAGAAGGAAAGTACAAAAATCAATTTTCTCCTCATCGGCTAACAATTTTAATAGCAGTACGCAGCAATATTTGAATGTCAAGAAAAAAATTCTGTTGTTGGACATATCTCAATCCCAGCTTTAACTTATGAGGCATAATTTCATGTATATAAGCTTGTTCCGGATCTTCAGACTGCTGTAGAATATCATTTTCATCCATATATTCCAAGGAGGCAAAATCAGTTAACCCCGGCCTCATTGAAAGCACCAAGCTCTGCTCCGGAGAATATAAACGAACATATTTTTCCACTTCAGGGCGAGGACCAACAAAACTCATGTCACCCATAAGAATATTTATCAGCTGAGGAAGCTCATCGAGTTTAAATTTTCTCAGGAAATAGCCAATGCGAGTGATACGACTATCGCGGCTGCCAACGGTGAGCAAGCCCTTAGTATCAGAAGCTGGTCTCATGGTTCTAAACTTATATATACCAAATAGTTTTCCATTTTTGCCCACTCTCTTTTGGCGATAGAAAACACCACCTTTACTATCCAGTACAATCAAGAGGGCAATAATAAGTCCGGGTATCAGCACTATACTAAGACCTATTAAGGAAAAAACAATATCAAAAGTACGTTTAAGCATACCTATCACTTACTTTTAAGAACCGATTCCACCGCTTCAACAACGGCATTGATGACCCTATCGATTTGCGTATCGGTAAGATCGTAAAATACAGGCAAACTAATTTCACGTGCATATTCAGAAAACGCCATAGGAGTATCGGCAATACTATAACCGGCATTCCTATAGTAGGTCGTCATTGGCAAGGGAAAGAAATGCACATTAACACTTACATTCTTACTGAAAATATTTTTGATGATAGTATCTCTATCTACCTCCGAGATCATACGAATACGAAGCATAAAGACGTGAAATGAGCTCTTTTTTGTTTCCGTTTCATAGCTCGGAATCTGAGCCCATGGGTATTTTTCGAGACCATTTTTATAGCGGTCGAAGATATATTTTCTTTTAACAAGCATATCATTTTCATAACGCTCAAGTTCAACCAAACCCATGGATGCCGAAATATCAGTCATATTAAATTTATAACCGGCTTCAACAATATCATATCTCCAGTTTCCAATTTGTGTTTTTGCTAAAGCATCCTTTGTCTGCCCATGTAATGATTTAATATTAAGCTCAGTATATATCTCATCCAAATCAAAACTGCTTGGCAAATTAAGACAAACAGCTCCACCTTCAGCAGTAGTAAGATTTTTTACAGCATGAAAGGAGAAAACAGTAATATCGGTTAAGCTACCCGCCTTTTTTGTTTTATATTCGGCGCCCAGCGAATGAGCTGCATCGGAGAGAATAAGTATTCTACCGAGATTCTTTTGATGGGTATTGTTAGCCTCAAAGACAGCTCTCATCTCAGGACTTTGCACCAACGCATTTATTTGTTCATAATCGGCAGGGAAACCACCAATATCAACGGGCATAATGACTTTAGTTTTGCTAGTAATATGACTTCTAATCTCCTCAATATCAATATTGAAATCATCATTAATATCAACAAAAACCGGTTTGGCCCCCGTATGAACAATCACATTAGCGGTAGCAGCATAGGTATAAGCTGGCAAGATTACTTCATCGCCCTCTCCCACTCCGTACCAGCGAAGCATAAGTTCTAATCCGGCAGAGCCTGAACTTACACAATACACTTTAGGAACAGCAACATATTTTGCAATTTCTTTCTCTAGTTTCTTTGTTTTAGGTCCGGTAGTAATCCAGCCAGAACGCAATGTATCGTTAACTGCATCAATAATTTTCTGGTCCATTCGCGGTGGTGAGAATGGTATTAAACTTTGTTCTTTATCGCTCATATTTATTGTTTGATTTTCATTTTACGCATAAACATCTTAAAGGCTGTAGGGGTTGAAATATAATAATTAAATTTCGCCTCTTTCCCTTTTGTCTTAAGTCTTCTATCGTCAGGTTTAGCCTCTTTAATCAATGTATTGAACTCAGCATTAGAGGAATAAGCCAGCACTTGCCCCGAAACCGCATTTAATTTAAACTGAAAGTAGTAATACTCTTTATTCCCCAAGTCTATGGCTAAAATTATTCTACTCGTTTTGTTTTTATTTCTAATTTCCAATTTAGCATCCACAAATTTAAGCACCTGTTCTTTACCCACGCTAACAATACCTATTGGGCCAACAGAAACCAAAGAACGGGTACGCTTATTATACTTTAGTTTAACATCGGAAAGGAATATAGTTTTTATCAATTCTTTGGGAATCTTACGATAACCCCCATCTTCTCCTGTTGTAATACGCTGAATTAATTCATCAGACCTTTTAAGTCCAAGTTTGTTACGAAGCATAAGAGAATAGGTATTTGATAATAAACTTAAGGCATCGAGATCTGCATGATCGTTAAGCGCATTGGCAAATAAAGCCAAGGCTTTCTCATTAAAATAGAAATTCAAGGGAATAGACACCTTTAGGTTTGTTGAATCCAAGCGTTTATAATACTGTATATCGCCATAAGCATTGGCATCTACCTGCCCTGTATTATACGCTATATCAAGTTTTCCTTCTCCATATACGCTACAACTTCTGGTATTTAAACTTAAATAATTCCCCGGCAACATTCGCTGACTAAGTTTATCCTCAGAAGCGATACGATATTCCTGTGCGTTTCTATCATATACGAGATATCCATGACTCTGCATTATATCATGATCCCCTTTTTTGGCATTAGTATTCAAGAATACAGAATAAATTGCCCCATTGAAAACCCTTGATTTAAAGCCGCTAAACAATGAAAATCCTTTCATATCTTTCACCTTTTCACCAATGGGGATTTTGATATTAGCAGGGTCAATATAAGCAGTAAATCTAATTCTAGGTCTGTCTAGAGTATCACAAGTATGATTAATTCGAGTACCACCACTAAATTTCAAGTATTTTTGAGGACCTACCAGATGGACATTTCCCACAAAATCGAAATACTTACTCAGGGTAAAATTCGCATTATCTTCAATGGTAGCATCTGCTTCGGTGAAGCCTGCAGTATCCACATCAATTTTACCAAAGAAGATATTTTGTATATTTCCGTTGATATCTTTATAATCGTAAAGAGCTCGTCCTGAGAAATTATGAAGGCCTCTAATTTTGAAAGTACCATTATACAAACGATGATTTTGCGTTTCTCTATTCACCAATAATTCAGCATCAGTAATTTCGTCCATCTCGGCGTTGGCTCTAACTTTAATTTCTCCAGTAGATGGGCGAATTAAAGCATCAGCAACCATCAAACGAGGAACGCCATAGGCATGAATCAGTTTTTTACGTTGCAAATAAGTAGCCCTTTGCGCAAAGAAATTCAACGAATCCTGGTCCGGTTTAATGGAAATAAATTGAGTTCCATTCAAATCGAGGTCGGCCAATTCATTCAATGAGGCAGACTTTGCTTTTGCCATGGGATCGTCTTTGCTCGAGAACTCAGTTTTATCCTCATCCATATACCAAGTAAACTGATCCATATAGCAGATATACTTATTCTCAGCGAAGACGACTTTATTGGAGCCGTTATACGACTTAAATTCCCCTTTGCGTTTATCAAAATCGATATCTGCGGCAAACATTCCTTCTGTTTTATAGGCATATTCTTTTTCTCCGGACTGCTGATCTTCCTTACTGTAATCCTTACCCATAAATTTTCTTAGGGCAAAAAGGCAGGAATCACTATGGTAGGTTCTGTTTTTAAAATTAAAGATTTTGGATTGCATTTCTGCATTTTTAATAAGCACTTGTCCATCACCTCCCAGCTGGTTCGACGAAAGGGAAAGCGTACCTGTCATGGTAGCCTCATCCTTATACATTTTAAAAGGTTCTTCCTCTTTTTGGGTTGTTGTTTCCAATTTGTCTTGGTACGGCTCCCAATGCTCATATACATTAGAAGCGACCACAGGCGGATATTCTACGCCACTAAGTCGTTCTTTAATTTCGTAGGAAGAGAGCATAGCATTGGTAGAATCGGGAAAGAAAATAAAATCGTTGGAATAGCTTGTGGAAGTGAGTACTTTAAGAACTCCATTGCCACGAAGTCCTTTATTACTTAAGTAAATGCTATCGGTAAATCTTCCATTACCATCGTAAACACCAAGACCACCTTCCCCTGTTGTTGTTTTAAAGCCCAACGAATAGTCCTTCTGAACTTTTAGAGGCTCTTCAATATCGGGGAATATTCCTGCCGAGGCAAGATATCCTTCAAACTGTAATCCATCGGTTTTAAAGTCATCGAGGCTGTCAATGGTAAAGGATTCTAGCCTGTAGAAAAATTTATCTCGTGCGTACACTTTATTGAAGATAGTGGATTTATCATAATAAACATACGACCTGGTTTTACTATTAAGAACCGGATATTCGGGAAAACTCTCTCTGCCTGATTTATTATTGGGATGGTCGATAAGTAAGTTCCCTTTTAGATTTTCAATTACTGTTTTTACCCTTACCAAAGGATGTTCACCGTAATCATTCTCTTTAAAAGACTCTACTTTAAAACTAAGGGAGTCGATAGCGGGTAAATCAAGGGCAAACTTATCATAACTAAAGTAGCATTTATGTGCGTATAGGTCAAATCGGCCCGCCATAATTTTACCATTAAAAACAAAATCTCTATTTTTCTTAAGTTCTACTCTTCCATAGCTAGGATAAATTTTAACATCCTGAGAATCGGATAGATATACATTTCGTACTCCTTGTAAAATAATGTCATTATTACGTAAATTCAAACTTGCATTGGGAATTTTTCCATTGGTAAGTGAGTTAAACGAGATTACGTCATAATCGGTTTCTCCCTCATGGGCAAGCACGTAGGTTCTCACATTTTCATTTACAATTACATAATTATCTTCGGTATTATACAATAAAAATCCTTTGGCCGCAAGATTCATTAAATACGCAATGGTAGAACTACGTCCCATGTGCATATACTCGCCAAAATTGCGTGCATTGAATTCATTAAAACCTATCTTCTGAGTATAATTATACACGGCTAATACGGGATTAATTCTATCGAGGCCTTGAAGTTTCTCATAACGAGCATTGGAGAAGAAATTGTAGGACTCGAAATAAGCTCTGCTCTCAATACCTTTTTGCTGTATGGATTGCATATCGATAAAATCTTCCCCGAGCTTCCAGTTGAGTTCTTCCACATACATGGCAATTTTATGATAACTATCCATAAAGGGAGTTTTAGACAAGCCTTTTTCCTTTCTATATATCGATAATTTATGCTTTGCATTACTAAAATAAAGACTTAATCCAGGATGATAAATAGAGTCTAAAGTAGTTTCTCCTGTTATTGTATCTTTACTTTCAAGATAAATGGTTACATCTACTTTTTGAGAAAGAATCTTATTCTCTTCGATAATAAAAGTCTGTGCGCCCGTCCAAACAAAACCTTTGCCATTATGTTTAAAAATAAAATGAGCCTTTTCTCCTACTCCACCATTGCCAATAATTTTAAGGCCTTGAAGTGCATAGCCTCCTTTATAATCCACATCTTTAAAAATATCTTTAAGGACAATATTATGTCTGTAGGAATCAAAAGAAGGAAATGGCGTAGTTGGTCTTGGTTTGGAATACCCAAATTTATCTCTAAAACGTCCCATCAGCGGATAATCGAATTTTCTACGATCATAGAACACCACTGAATCAGCACGCCAGATAGTTGTTTTAAGGTCAATGCTATATTTATTAAATTGAACAAAAATCTCATTAGTATCAATACCGAGGCGCGTCCAGAATGCCTTACCTCCCTCGCCTCTCCAACGTTTTTTCATGGGGTAATAGATACCTGATGTTCGTAGAATATAGGTAGAATCTTTCGCTGTACGACCGGTGAGGTTTACTTTAGAAAAGATAAAAATAGGAGCATGATTGTCTTCTCCAATTTGCATTTTTCCATTATCAAGCATCCACTCTTTATTGACTACTTTATAGAGTTTATGGGTTTTAAAAAAACTTATAGAACTATTTATATAGCGATTGAGGTAGGCTGTTTTCTTTCTTCTTATATAATAATTTAATGATTTAATCCAAGGCTCAATATTATTCCTATTATCAGTATCGCGGGCTATGGCAATAATTCCTTGTGCTAAATACACAAAGCTTGGATTAGCTCTAAATCTATTCTGCGACATCATATTAGAATAAGCAATAATCAGTTTTTTTGCCTTAGCAGATATGGTATCACTCTGCCATAAAAGCGTAAAATCACTTAAAATAGGCTGTATCTTTTTCTTTTTGTCTTTGGATAGATTCGTAAAAACAAACTCTTTCAACTCGAAAGGATATTTATCGGAATAATTACTGAATTCATAATTTTTTTGAGCAAAGCTATGTCCAAGAGATAAAAGGAGAATAAGAGTAAGTATTTTACGCATGACTGCTTATAAATTATTTAATTAAGATTATTATTTTTTCTTCCACAAGCCGGCTACCCAATCATTCTCTACACTATGTTCCTGATAAAAAAGATTATTTTTTTCGGCCTCTTTATTTAAAATTGGAATGTCTTTTTCATAGAAACCACTAAACAATATTAAGCCATTTTTAGAAAGTGTATTGGCATAAAATTTTATATCATTTAATAAAATATTACGATTGATATTAGCAATAACAAGGTTATACCTATTTCCATTCAATAGGGAGGCATCGCCCATTTCAACACGAATATTCTTTATCTTATTACGTTGAACATTTTCAACAGCATTATGGTATGCCCATTGGTCATTATCAATGGCATCAATATGATTAGCACCACGAAGAGAAGCTAGTATGGCAAGCACTGCCGTTCCTGTACCCATATCGAGAACATCCATATTTGTAAGGTCCAGTTGCAACAGAAATTTTATCATCTGCGCGGTGGTAGCATGATGAGCAGTACCAAAAGACATTTTTGGTTCTATCACAATATCGTATTCTACCTGCGGAAAGGCTTGATGAAAAGGAGCCCTTATAACCACTTGGTCGCTGATAATTACAGGAGGATAATTTTCTTCCCATTTGGCATTCCAATTTTGGTCAGCAATAGTTTTGAAATTATAGTCAACAGCAAAAGCATCGTTCCTAAAGATAGATAAGGACTTCAATTTCTCCTCATCAAAATCATCAGTACGTATGTAAGCCTTAATTCCCTGCGTAGTCTCAACAAAACTTTCGTAATCAATATCTGCCAATACCGCCATTAAGAAATCATTTCCAGGTTCTTGTGGCTTAACATTAAAATTTACTTCGATATATTCCATAGGGCCAAAAATAATGGATTTAAGTTGATGTCAAACTATTTTTTATCATTAAAAAGTAACCATGATTTAATAAGCTAATAAT
>WGCS01000183.1 GCA_015493685.1 Bacteroidales bacterium | reverse complement strand
TTTTTCAGAAAAATCATTAAAAGGAGGCGTTTTTATGTTTTAGAAATAGTTTCTAATTTTTAGCAATTATTTCCCAGCGGCGGCTTTTTTGCCTACTTTTTCAGCTGCTGGAAAAAGTATGGAAGAAAGATTTATAACAAAAAGTTCCAATGTAAATTGTAAATCTTGTCTTTTGTGCTAAATATAGAAACCATAAAGCCGGAGGAATGGTAGTGAGGGATAATGGAACGCGAAGGGATTCGCGCACCAGCATTGGGATAATGGAACGCGAAGGGATTGACTGCGTCGAATCTTCGATTTCGCGCACCAGCGGGGGTATTTTTGACACTGATTAGTAATAAATTACATATCATTACAACTGCCTGATACCGCTACTTATATTGAGTTTTTATCGAAGTATGGTGTCGCCTGCCTGGCTGGCCTCGGCAGACAGGTTTAACAATGTACATAAAAACCGTAGATGCTGCGCACTACGGTTTTTTTATATGCTTAGGTGTTAGCAGTAGTTTCTATTTCAATATCCACAATATTGTCATTATTAAAAGAATCACAAAGTATAAGTATGGCAAATACTTCAAATATGATTTCTCTTCAACAATTATTTCTTTCTTAATGGATTTAAGTTTGAAATTTTTATCATTCACAATCTCTGAAAACAAAGCCTTAAATTCAAAATATTGGCTGTAATTATTTTTATTAAAATTAATTGCGGCAATTCCATACTTTGATCCGTCTAACATTTTTAAAATCAAAACTTCGCTATTCAAGTTTAAGAATTTATAGCTTTTTATTTTTCTAAATTCTATGATCCCAAACTTTGAGCTTTTAATATATTCATTTTCTAGAAGCAATGATTCTTTTGTATGAGTTCCTCTTATTTGTATTATAAGATATATTGGCCCTCCTATAATTGATAAAGCAAGTAGTATAAATCCTAATGTTGTTTCAAATTCAAGATATCCATGCTTTATAAGAAATGTAAAAAGAAAAATACCACTAATCCCAATAATTGCGGTATCTCTTAAAATATTCATCATTTTGCCATAATCACTTATGGATAATTTATACTTCATCCTTTTCTATTTAATGCTAACGTTTTGGCTATGTGTATTACGGTTTTTTGAAACAATTAATTGTCAAATTTACAACAATTTTTCATTGCTTCAATACTCTTTCAATTTAGGATACATCCCGCATTACAAAATATTTTCAAATAAAATAAAATAATAGTTGTATAAAACTGAAAAAGGTTTAATTTTGCAGCCGCTGGAAAGCTAAAGAACATCAAAAGTTCGCAAGAATAGGAGAGATGGGTGAGTGGCTTAAACCGCATGTTTGCTAAACATGTGTACGGGTGACCGTACCGGGGGTTCGAATCCCCCTCTCTCCGCATCATATACTGATAATCAGTAAATTATCGGTATAAGGAATTAAAAAAAGGGACTGTATTTAAGTATATAGTTCCTTTTTTTTGCCAATTTTATTAGAATAGTTATGTTTTTACTTTTTGAAAATGTAAATAAAATTCAGCTTTCTTTCTACTTACAAAATTAACACCTAACCACTTACTATAAAACAATAAGTATTTTGTGGAAATAGGGTAGAGTTTTTTCACCGATAAATTTTTTCTTGTAAACAGTATTTTTTCTGAGCAGAATAGTTTCTAAGGTGGATTTTCCATGAATGCATCTTCTTAAAATGCTTAAAACCTGTATACTACACTCAGCTTGAATGGGAACAATACCTAGCCTTTACATATTAGTGTTTGAAAAGCCGGAAATGGTCGTCTAACAGTAGTAAAAAATATTTAAGCAGTGTTAACTAGCTGAGAATCTATTAGGTATTATCTTTGTCTTTCTTTTTTCTTCTTTCAATTTCAGCGTTTAGTTCGTCGGGAGGCCAGATATCATCTTTGATGGAGCAGTAATCTTTTTGAAAACAGGATGGACAGTCACCACCACAGCCATCAATAATACAATCGATACCGGGAATGTTTTTAGTTTGCTCAAGTAGGTATTCTTTGGTTAAAAATTGATAGATAATGTTGTTGGGCACACTTTCCTGTAATTGAAGATGGAACCGCTGTGCTTCGAGTAGTGAGATAAGCTTTTGGAGGTAATTGGAAATTTCATCTTCCGACAGCAGGTCAACCGGCGGATATTCCCTAGGGTCAATATCAAGTATTTCGTAAAGAGGTTTTATTTCGGCATTTTCAAAAGCCAATACATTTTTTAGGAATATGTTTTCAAGTTCCGGATCAATTTCAGTGTTGTCATGTAATAATCCACCCTTTAAAATGAGCTTTGATTTCATTACAAAATTTTCTTGATTTATTTTTTCTTTCGGAGTCAGGTTTTCGTCAGATTCTTTCATAGTGCGATAAATTATATTAGAAAAAGGGGAACTATTATTTATAATAACTGTTGCCAAAAAGTTTTGCGATGATGATTGTAGAATAAAATTTTTCTCATTTCTGCCTAAGTATATGACAATTTTTCAATAAATCGATTTAATCGCCTGATATTGAAAGTAATATGCTAATAACTTTTACGAAAATAATTATTTGATACTCTGATATTAAGTATCTTAAAGTATTATTTACGAGATAGACCACCAGATACATGAATACCAGAGATGAAACCAAAAGTAGTATTTTATTTGAAGCCCTAGACACCGTTTTGGGCAAAAGCATTAACATAGCTAGATTAAAGCTAATAGCTCTCTTTATAATAGCCTTAATCCAAGTTAGGACAGTTCGATTTGAGGACTTAGCAATAGCCTTTGACCATAGTGCAAAAAAGGATTCATCCTTAAGGCGAATTCGATACTTTATGGCAAATATTGATTTCTATATTAGGATTTATTGCCAATTTCATGTTTGCTTTATCATTCCTCTAAAAGTGGTATTTACTAATTGAATTTTAGCTTTTTCAAAGTGAGACTGTCGTTCATCTGTTCGGTGTATATAGCGATGGCCTCTCTGTGATGTGGGGGACTATTTTTCTTCCAGTGGACCAATTAAAGGCATGGGTTTTTAGCATTGGGCGCGTACCACTTGCGGTATAAAATGTTCCACAAGAATCTTCGTCGCTGAACCTTTGGCCCAATGCGGCCTATAGTTTATTAGGCTTACCCCCAGAAATCCTCACTGAACTTGCGTTTCATGCTTCAGCGTGAATATTGCAAGTTAGATAGCTATTGACTAATAATTAATTTTTTAACCCCCACTTTATTTCCAGAAATAATATGCACAAGATATAATCCTGAAGAAAGAGTTTTTGTATTTAACTTTATAGACATGGAGTTAAAAAAGCTATACTGCTGAATTTCTTTGCCTTCCATACTCGAAATGATAATGTGAACTTCAGGCTGAAGAATATCAAAACTAATGTTTGTAAATGACTTTGTAGGATTTGGAAACATAACGAAACCATCCAATGCATTAAAATTATTAATTCCATCCAATAGTATATTATGACAATTTGAAGTATCCTTACAAGAATTTTGAGTAACCTCCACAGCGTAATTTCCTGTTATTGTTGGAGTAAAGGTTTTTAATGTTTGGCCATTTATTGATGTATTGTTTTGACAATCAATCCATTGATAAGATGCATTATTAGCATTTGCTATAAGGATATTTCCAGAAATATATACAGAGGTGTCCACAGAAGTTACTGTTAGATTGGTATAAATGATGCTATCGCAGCCTGATTGAGTACTGAGATTACTAATGTGATTTGTTGAAGATATTACATTAGACTGAACGATACCATCAGGAAAAGTGTAACTTTCCCCTTTGCAAACAGAAACAGTATCATAAATTGAATAGTTTGAGTTCACTACAAAAAATACTGAAGTAGAATCGCTGCAATTGCCATCGGCTGCAACTAGTTTAATGGTCGTATATCCTGCGTTATTAAAGACAATCAATGGGTTGGATACAGACGATACATTGACATTATTAAGATACCATAAATAGGATGTAGCACCTGTGGTTTGATTTGATATATTGGCAGTATCTCCTTGACAATAAATATTAGAAGGTGTTGAAAAAGAGGCGTTTACCATACATCCTACTTGGGTTGTAAAACTCCAGGCAGATGACCAGGGAGAATTGCCAGAACCATTTACGGCTCTTACTCTCCAATAATAGGTTACATTATAGCTAAGACCACCAATGGTAGCGTTGGTCGATGAAGTTGTAACTGAATACACAGAGGAAGAAAAGGAACTGTTGGTACTATATTCTACCTCGTAAGAGGAGGCTGTTAGAACAGAATTCCAACTCAATACAATATTTGATAGGGGTAAGTTTGCTGTATTATTAATAGGTGAAATTAATGTTGGAGCAGTAGTCATTTGATAAAGGGTAGTGAAATTCCATGTAGAATTCCAATCAGAAGTATCCACTGCATTATAAGCCGCAACGCGCCAATAATATGTTGTACCATAAAGTAGGTTGCTGATGTATTTTTGTGAACTTGATGTAGTATTCCCAGACAAAAGCTGGGTGCTATTAAAATTCGGATTGATATCTACTTGATATAGATAACCGGTATTTCCTGAGTAATAATTCCAATCGATGGTTAGGTTTAAAGGCTTATTTGTGGAATTATTACTAGGTGAATAATTTGTCAAGGTGCTAAAAGTAGTAAAATGCCAAGTAGGTCCCCAGCCTGAAGTGTCAACGTTATTTTTCACTGCTGCTCTCCAATAATATGTTGTGCCATATCGTAGGTTGTTGATGCTTATATTGGAAGAATTAGTAGATGAGTTTCCCTGAACAAATGCGGGTGAGTTAAAAGTAGAAACCGTATCATACTGATAAATATAACCACTATTGCCATTCACTGCCGACCAATCTAGAGTAAGGTATGTTGATCTGTATTGGCTTCCATTCGATGGGGAAGTATTATTTACATGATCTGTGGTAGTAAAATGCCAAGTAGGTCCCCAGTCTGAAGTGTCAACGCTATTTTTCACTGCTGCTCTCCAATAATATGTTGTGCCATATCGTAGGTTGTTGATGCTTATATTGGAAGAATTAGTAGATGAGTTTCCCTGAACAAATGCGGGTGAGTTAAAAGTAGAAACCGTATCATACTGATAAATATAACCGGTATTGCCATCCACTGCCGACCAATCGAGAGTAAGGTGTGTTGATCTGTATTGGCTTCCATTTGAAGGGGAAGTGTTATTTACAGTATTGGTAGTAGTGAAATGCCGTGTAGAACTCCAATTGGAAGTATCAGAAGCTCCTATAGTTGCAGCTCTCCAATAATAAGTTTGTCCAAAATATAATGAATTTACATAAGTTCCTGATGTGTTTTGAGGTAAAGACCCATTGACGGCTAGAGGTGAATTAAAACTAGGAGAAATGTCTAGTTGATATATATATCCATGATTTCCAGAAACATGAGCCCAGTCTAAGTATAAATATACATTAGTATTAGTGGCGCCATTAGAAGGTGAGACCAAGGTGGGAGTTGTGGTAGCAAAAGAAAATATTGCTGTATGTATTGCAATAAATATGATAAAATAGGTTTTCATATAAATAAGATGGATTTAAGGTAATAATTATTGGGCAAAAATACAATAATATTTACCTATTTTGATAAATCTTATTTTTTTCTTAAAGTTATAATTACCAAAATATCTTCGATTTAGCTTATAAATAAATTCATTCAAATAGAGTTGTAAAGTTTATGGAGATGATGGTTTTTTGTAAACAATTTTGATTGACGCAAACCCCGTAGATACAATTTATGAATTGTATCTACAACATCCCCACCATTATAATTGGTCATAGGTTGCACAAAATCATCATCCCTAATAATAATACAATGAAAATGGTCAGGCATAATGACATAGGCATCCAATATAATATTCCTCGACATTGCAGGTGTATTTTTTAATTGTTGTTTTAAAAACAAAGCTGTTGCTGACAATCGCATTTCGTTTTCAATGATTTCTCCAAAAAACGATTGTTTGTTTTTTATTACTACGGTCATATAGTAGGCCGCTGGTGCCAAATATTCCCATAATGCCCATCGGTTGGTTTGTGAACGATATTTGTTTTGTAGTTCTTCATACCTTAAATATAATCTCATAATGAGAAAATAATTACCATAATGAATCATATATTTTTTTACAGAGGGAAATAGATATCTCATAGACATAATAGAATCAGGGCTTTGATGTTTTTGGCACAGCCTTTGCAAATGTCGCAACAGGAGAAAGAGAAACTTCCCAGTTTCTCGTATTTTGTTTTAGAATAGCAATGTTAACCAAGAGAGTCCGCCCTGAGCAAGCGGACTTTCGCTATTAATGCCTTTTCCTTTATCAAAACATCCACTTACCTATTTTTTATCAATAGCTTTTCTATATTTTTTACATTTGATTATTCAAATAAGATAACTATGGAATAATACCTTTATTTACGACAACCCTATTACATATCTTGCCAAAGAGAAAAAATAGAAAATTCCGATTGTTATTTAAATGGCATATCTCTTTATTTCCCCGATAAATTGATATGCTTTATTTTTTTTATAATCTATTGATAAGTCAGCGATTTTAAAGGAATAGGTATCCCTCTGAGTGATACCAATTTAATCATCTTATATTACATAAGTTCTTTATATTTTATTATTGTTAGTTTTGCTTCTTTGCGTGCTTCTTTCATCATTTCACCTACTAATAAATGTTTAGGCTTTTTCTTTAACTATATTTCTACTTTCTGTACCTATTTTCCCATGTTCTCGTTTCAATAATTCGTCAAATGTTTTTATGTTGCTACTATTCTCCATGAAATATTATTTCTCTATTCATACGGCATAGTTACCATAAAAGATAACATATCGTAGTTATATTTTCATAAATTGTCTATAAATTTCAGATTTTATGGTTTATCCCCCAACTTTATATCAAGAAAAAAATTCATAACCAAAACTGTAGCAAGAAATTACAGCAAGAAATTACGTCTTCCTTCTCAGCATTTTCATTTTATATTCTTTGCATAGAGCCATTCTCTAAGCCTATTATCTCCAAGCATAAATACCAACCACAAGCAGATATTCGCCCCAGCCTATTGAATAAGCTTATTATAGGCTTCTAACAGCAATCCATATATGGAATCATTAATACTACAATTGAAATCGTCGATACTTCTCAGCTGAATTACACCCGGCGAGGTGCCCGTAATAAAACACGCCTGACAGTTTGCCAAATCATCTACCTTAACAGCCTCATAATGTATTGGAATATGATGTTTCTCAGCCAATTCAATAATTTTATTTCGTGTAATTCCGGAAAGCACCATTTTAGCGGGTGCAGTATATAATTCCTTATTTCTTATAAAAAAAATATTGCTCCTACTCCCTTCTGTAATTTCACCCTCTTTATTTACCAGCAAGGTTTCATACACTCCACGCCCATCAATCAGTTTATTCGCCCGTCCTCTAACCTTCCAGTCGGCAATTTTAACTTCAGGCAATGTGCGAATATCATATTGTAAAAGTGTTTTTACCCCATTGGCATATTGCTCAGCAGTAGGATAGCGATGTGGAATAAAATATAGGTAAGGAATAAGGGCATCGTTTTCAAAATAAATCAGAAGCTTTAAATTCCCATTCTTTACTGTATCAGCCGCTATCAATTTATGTATCAATGGGGCCAAATTCTGCAATATATACGTCGGCTTTGACGCCAGACGTAACGATTTATTTAAGCGCCGAAGATGTTCTTCCATAAAAAGCGCTTTTCCGTTAATGACACGCAGCACTTCATAAATAAGTCCCGATTCCGAAGCCATTTGCTTTGGAAATTCAGCTATTGGCAACAACTGTTCCCCACGCAAAAAATAATCAACATCAATTCTATGTTTCATCCATAATGCTTATAAGTCCACAAAAAAAGCCAGACATAATAGTACCGGCTTTTCTTTTCAATCAATCAGTATATATCTTAGCTTTACTCTTCCAGAGCAGCCATTAATTCTTCTGTCATTTCCAAGTTATGATACACATTCTGCACATCATCATCATCTTCAATTACATCAATCAGCCTAAGCACTTTCTGAGCCGATTCCACATCCAATGTTTCTGTATTCATGGGGATACGTTCTAATTTAGCACTCTCCGGCTCAATATTAAGTTCCTCCAATTTCTTTATCATAGTCCCAAAATCTTCCATGGCAGTGGTTACTGTAACAGTTCCCTCTTCCACTTCAATATCCTCAGCACCGGCATCAATCAGCTCCAATTCCAGCTCTTCAATATCCAACTCGTTCTGGGGAAAAATAAAAACACCCTTACGCTCAAAAACAAAACTCAAACAACCATTCTTTCCCAAAGAACCCCCATATTTATTAAAGTAAGAGCGCACATTGGAAACCGTTCTCTGCAAATTATCGGTAGTACATTCCACAAAAATACCTATCCCATTGGGAGCATAACCCTCATAATTAACCTCGGTAAAACTAGCCGAGTCCTTATCCGAAGCCTTATTAATAGCACGCTGCACATTGTCTTTTGGCATATTCACACCCTTAGCATTGGCAATAGCCACACGCAATCGCGGATTTGATGACTCATCATTACCCCCTTCTTTTACCGCAACGGTAATCTCCTTAATAACCTTTGAAAACATCTTTGAACGCTTTGCATCCAAAGCCCCTTTTTTTCGTTTTATTGTTGACCACTTACTATGTCCTGACATAATTTATTATATTTGATTTTTACCTCCGCAAAAGTACATCTTTTTTAACAAGATAAAAAGAGAAATATCAACCCTTGCCAATATACATTTATTAAAATTTTATTTTCTTTTGGGCGATTTAACGGGCTATCCGCTATATCTTGGGCTAGGTAAAAGGACAAAAATATACTACTATTCAAGCTGTAGAATATTCAAATTTATACTCAATTAGGCACTGCCCAAGGATGCCGCTTCTATCCCTATCGCGCTTATCTGCATTCAAGTGTTGTAATTCACCAAAGTTACTTTTCCTGTCGAGGTATTCAAAGCGGTATTCTCTTATGTTAGCGACACTATACTTTTAGAAACAGTAATCGTTACCTTCTAAGCTTACAAATGATATTTCACTCCAAGCGATAAATACCTCCCCAATGAATGCTGATCGGTGCTCACCATATACACTTTGTTAGTCAAATTCTGACCACTAAAACGAATACCGAAATTTTTATAAAGAGTATATTCGAGTACAAAATCAATACTCAGTAGAGGCTTGACCTCAAAAGTATTTATTTCGTTTAAAAACATCTTTCCCTGATAGTGGATATTAAGGGCTGTATACCATTTTTTATTATCGAAATGGATTCCCATATTGGCCATATCTATCGGCGAATACGAAAGCCTTTTGTTCTCCAAATCTGTTCGTGTTTTAAAACGTATAATTTTTGAATAATTGAATGAATAATTAATGGTAGCCTTCCAATATTTGGCTATATCAACATCCAAATTAACCTCCGCACCACGCAATGATACCAAGCCGACATTTTGCTTTTCATAAACTCTTTTTCTACCACCAAACATGGTCTCTCCTGTGGATACGTAATACATAAAATTATAGCCTCTACTAAAGTAAACATCCGACTGTAGGCTGAATATTTTTCTTTCAATCCTTAATCCCATTTCCACATTCTCAATATGCTCCGGCTTAAGATTAGGATTCGCTTTTTTATAGCCAATATTAATAAATCCAAAACGTGTCAAATCATCCAATGAAGGCGTGCGATATCCATACGAATAGACAGCATACACATTGGTTTGGTCATTAAAATCATACTGCAAGGCAAATCGAGGGCTCATTGCCGTCCAGTTTTTCTGAGGAAGCGAGGCTTGGTATTTTGTCATAAAGTTGGTAGCACTAGTTGCATTTTTTATGCTAAAGTCTCCCTTTGAAAAATATCCCCACAGATAATTTAGTCCAATAATACTTTTAAAATGTGTATTATATTGCCATTCATCATAGAAAGAAATATTGAGAATATCCATCTGCCCTTGGTTAATCACTCTATCACCACTAAATTGGTAATTATCAACGCCAAAGACTTTACCTTTGCGGTAATCGGTGTTAATTCCAAAGCGATGCTTCTTCCATTTATCACTAAAAGATAATAGCAAACCATAATCTTCTCTATCCGAATTTACCTTAATAAGAGAATAGTCTCCTTTTTTCATTTTCTCGATATCTCTACGATAATTTTCAAGCTGATAAAATAGTTTAACATTAATAATCAATGCGTTTTTTTTATAATTATAGGCAAGTCGATGAAAATTGGTACCATATCTTGCAACAGCACCATCTTTAAGCTTAATTTTTGTCCCTTGTCCTCTCTCCTCATTACTATAATTATATCCATATTCCAATGATGAATTTGGAGTAAAGGAATAGCCCATTGTAGCGTTAACACCATATTGCGTAAGAAAAACACTAGTATCGGTTTCATTTCTAATAGAATCAGGAACAGTAAGAAAACCTTTACTTTTAATACCCTGAGCAGCAATAGAATAATAAAAAGATTTTTTCTCATTTCCAAGGTGTTGTCTCCAATTCATATTAGCAGAATAGGTATTATAGGAAGACAATTCCATATTGACTTCAGCATGATAAGCCGGATTTGTCATTTTTCTTGAGATAATATTTATCACACCACCCATAGCGTTATTACCATAAATAGCAGCGCCAGGACCCTTTAATACTTCTATTCTCTGAATGTCAGAAGTGATAATACGATTCCAGTTAGTTCCTCCACCATCCGATTTATTTATTGGCACGCCATCGATGAGAGTAAGTTGACGACCGGGCTCATTACTTACCACCGACCTCAATCCGACAACAGATTTTCCGTAAATACCAAAAGGCCTGTCAACAAAAACTCCTGAAGTAAACTTCAGCTTTTCATCAACTCGCTTCCCTGCCAGAAACTTAAATTGAGGCTTGCTAACAACCGAAATACTTGCCGGCATTTGCATTAGCAAACGAGGGCTTCGATTGGCTATTATTGTTATTTGTTGTGTCAAAAACACTACCGGACTAAGCACTATGGTATCCCCTTTAAACAATGCTGTATCCGTTACAGAAAACGGTAAAGTAAGGGATTTTAGGCCCATAAAACTAATCCTAATAAATCCGTTGGCTTTCTTATTAAGATTCAAAATAAATCGCCCATTCTTGTCAGTAGTTGTATAAGACAAAGGATTACTACTCATCACATTAACGCCATATAAAGGACTGTGATTTTGATTGGTTACAACGGCTGAAAATTCTTGTGCAAATAAGTTTGGCATACACAATAGAATAATAGCACTTAAGAAAAACTTAGGCATATCAATAAAAAATTTTAGCGCAGAAAGAAAAGTAATGGCTATTCCTTAATAATACTGTGGGACCAAAAACTTTCCTCTTTTTATTGATATAATGAGGTGTTGTTTTTGCTACCCCTTTCCAATTCATTTCGCCAATAGCGAAAATCGGGAGGCACAATCGTTTCCTTTTGTACCCATCGGTTCAACAAACATGAGAAAAAATCCTTTAGTTTGGAAGAACTCGGTTTAGCGTTACTCTTTATTTATATATAAAGACTTATAATCTTCTGCCTGATTAAATAAATAAATTGTCGCTGCAAAGATATACAATCTTTAGCTCTGTCCAAGTAGTTAAAGTTGCAAAACTGTAAATCTTCGCCCGCATGAGTAATGTGCCTTTCATCTTGCTTAGCCGGTATCAGAGCCGGAGAAAATATATTTTTTTGATACAATATTGCAGAACTAAGGAAATAATCGTAAGTTTGTAGATTATTAAACTAAACACATAATAAACTAACACACAGCATAATACACAATATTAAAAACGATAATTATGATTAATGAACAATTAATAAATCCCAAGAGTATAGTTGTTGTAGGCGGATCAAACAACAT
>WGCS01000182.1 GCA_015493685.1 Bacteroidales bacterium | reverse complement strand
ATCAAAAACTAGATCGCCAACAACCTTTAGCCATTCCAACATGTTTTCTTTTGGTTCGGTCATCGAAGCAAGGAAATCGGGTTTTTGAGTAATAAAATCAACTCTTGAATTTTCACTTGTTATTCCTCTACCCCCAGCTCTTTTTTTCCAGTTACCTGACTTTATGTAATGTATTTTTTTTTCATAATCTTTTATACCGATTTGTTCTGTTTGTTCCAAAATTAATGTGAAAAAACTTTTAGTAATATCCGGGTATGTTTTATTAATAAAAAATTCAGACCAGTTTGATGCAAATGGGCAAACAGAACAGCCAACTCTCGTAAGTCCATTTCTATAGCTTTGATTAAGTGGAAGATTCCTATAAAACAAATAAAGCCAAATTTCTGTTATATTCCAGTTTAATACAGGTCTTAGATTAGTTATTGATACATGCTTTACGCCAACTCCAATCCTTTCATAAGTTTCTCTTTTTGCACTTTCTTCTTTTCTAACGCCTTCAAAAACCAAAACTCTTGGATTACCTTTACCATTATTTAATTTACATAATAATCTGTTGAATGGAACAGTTTTGATTACTGTACAGCACCATCTATGGAAACGACTTGGCGGTCCAAATTCTCTCCAATAATCCTCAGTTTGTGTTTCATTTTTTTCTATATAAAATTTTAATTTGGGATACTTTTTTTGATATATCTGTTTTGTTTTATGAAATGTGTCTATAGAAGACGGCAACTCCATACCTGTGTCAGCATATATAACTTTATAATAATCAGGAGGTATAACTCTGCTAACTAAGTCTAAAACCACTTGTGAGTCTTTTCCTCCGCTGAATGATACTGTAAAAAAATCAATTTTATTTGCAATTTTTTTAATTTTATCAAATTTTTTGTTTCTCAATGTTTCTATGTCAGGTCTATAAACTTTAAATGTTTTTTCGATAAAATCCATAGCTTCATTTTCCAAAACAAACAAAGCTTCTTTATTGGCTGCTATTACTGAGTCAATATTGATAGGTTCTAATTTGAGATTATATCCTGTTTCTGTTAAAACAATTTCAGGGGCATCATAAATATTTCCGCCTTTTATTGTGGCAACTTCAATCCCCTTATAAAAATACTTTCTTTCTATTGCCCACAATAATGGATTCTCAGATTTAGGATAATTCCAGTATTTATTTAATCCCAATATATCCAACTCTTCATAAAACACCGGTCTTGGATTACCCGCAAATCCTGTTTGCAATGAATATTTCAATTTAACACCGTTTTTTTCTTTATCCCATATTACCTTGTACATATCTTTATATTGACTCCAAGAAATCAATTAAATTATTGATTCGTATTGATTTTTGACTCATCAGCAAATTCAAGCTTGTCACCCTCTTAGCAATCTTAGCAAAATCACGCTGCTTATTAGCTCATTTTATTGGTTTCAAAATAAATATACAAGCCTATCAATTTCAAGTCAAGGAAATAGCTTATAAAAGCTTTTTGTTATAATATTTATCGTGGTTTTTTGTTTGACTTGGTTCACATAAAAATGTTACTTTACTTGAAATTATGTTTAACCTTAATTCAAATATCAACGGGAGAATAACAGGTTATTATGGGAGTGCAATATGAAATTTGATTTTGAGATATTAGAAAGAATAGAAAAAATTGAAGATATAGAAAACAATGAGATAAAAGAAACAAAAAACAGATTGGCTTTTTTACAAAAAGGAAACAAAGTGCTATCTGAATGGAAAAATTTCTTGGCGAGAGAGCTCACAACTGAGATTATTATATCATTGAAAGATACTGAAAAACAGCAAAACATTATAAAAGAAGATATAGTAAAAACAAAAAACAAATTAAATTATTTACAGCAAGTAAGTAAGCTCTGGATTGAATTAAAAAAACTTAATAATTTGCCAATCAGTATCGTTATATCGTTAAAGAAAAAGAAATTATTGTTGAAAAAGATGGAAAATGCAAACGACAAATATTTTAATGAAATTGACAAAATTCACAAAAAGGCAATGGAGCTAACAAGAAAGATAATGCTTAACTATCCTTTCTTAATCGATAAGGAATGCAAAGAGGCTGGATATGTGCTTGACCAAGAGAGTCGTCATCCGAAATACAGTTTAAAAAACGGTTTTTTTAAGATAGAGATAAATAATAAAAGTCTTATGGCAACATTATACGATTACGAAGGAAAATTGGCAAAATTCCCAGCAGACATCCAGAATGTCGTTAATTATATAAAAATTGAACACAAAAGAATATTTGATAAAAAGTTTGATGGTATGAAATTTCTTAAACTTTTAAGGAATCAATATATTGAAATAATTAAGAAAGAAAATAGAATAGACGGTGATGCCATTCCGATTCGTAATATACCCTTATTTGATAAAAAGAATAAAAAGTTTCGCTCCGACGAATCTATTGTTTCTTTATCGTATTTGGTCAAAAAAGGTCCTTATGAAATTGAAAATCGCCAATTAGATTTACAACAAACAAAAGATACAGACAAAGGAATTCTTTTATTCGGTGCGGCGTCTCGAGGCTATATAGGTTTTATACTGTTTAAGGAGGTAAAGCAATGACACAAAATATTGTAGCAGAAAACATAATAGAATCTCTAAGAAAAGGGATACCGCCCGAACATGGAATAGAACTTTATTCAGTTGGAAACGAAAAACTACTAAATGGCATAAAAAGACACCATTTAGAAAACATAAACAATATGGGAATTATACGTTTTGTTAGTGGTTCATGGGGCTCTGGCAAAACCCACCTTTTTAGGCAACTAAGGGAAATAGCTTTCCAGAACAATTGTCTCGTTTCAACAGTTACGCTTGATGTTAGCAGCGCCACTCTAAATAAGTTTGAAAAAGTATTCTCAGCCATCATTAGCCAAATATCTACTCCATCATATTATTCGAATGTTGCAACGTCTGAAATTATGCCTTTTGGTGTTGTTTTACAAGAATCTCTTTTTTGGTTATCTTCACAAAACAAAGATATAACTCAAGATGTTTCTTATAATAGCTTTTCTAAAGCTTTGGATATACTTATGAGCAATAGAGGAATTGATATAGATTTCAAAAAAATGGTTAAAGAATATTGGAAAACATTTTTACCTGATGCTCCTGGATTAGCTGCAGCAGAGCAAACAAGGGGTGAAATTCTTCAATGGTTTACCGGAGAAGGCAATGTCATTTTTTTCAGAAAGCGCTTTGAGGTGGGCAAAATTGTAAATAAAGAAAATGCGAAATTGATGTTTAAATCTTTAGCTGAATTTGTCAGGTTATCAGGATATAAAGGGCTAATAATTCTTTTTGATGAAGCAGAACAATCATATTCTCTAATGAAAAAATCATCTTTAAAAAATGCCCATAATAACCTTTTGTCCCTTATTAACAATATAGAATCCTTACCAGGTCTATTTCTAATATATGCCACAACTCCGGATTTCTACAGCGACCCTAAACATGGAATAGTAATGTATGGTGCGTTATCTGGAAGAATTGGTAAGCCAGCAAAGCGTCCTCCACGTGCTTTGGACATAATCTGGAATATGGATGCCGTTAAAACTGAATTAGATAATTATCAAGAAGCTGCAAAAAAAATACGTAAAGTATATTTAATGGCTTACCCATATTCTGAACAATATTTGCCAGATGAGGAAGCTTTAAATGAACTTGTATCAAGCTTATACGATAGGCATCCAGAATTGGCTACAGTACGTTTTTGGCGCCTCCTTATGACGGCACTTATTATGATTTTTGATGACTGTTATGACAGCGAAAAAACATACGATATGAATCTTGATGTTGAAGAATTATATGAATCTACAATAGAAATCTTGCAAGGAGAAAGCTAAAAATGAATTCAAGTGAAGCCCAGCAAGTAATTGAATCATTAAGAAAAGGCATTCCACCAAATGGATTTGTTCGTCATTTCACAGTAGGAAGAAAAACAGAAATTGAAAGTCTCACCGAAAGACTTCAAAGAATATCTGGTGGAGCGTTATTATTGCAAGCTAATTATGGTTCTGGAAAAACGCATTTATTAAAATTTATTAAAGAGGAAGCTCTAAGCAGAAATTATGTTGTTAGCACAGTTACTCTGGATGCTAATTCGTCTGTTCGTTTTAATAGGATGGACCAAATATTTGGAGAAATTTGCAGGAATATTGAAATTCCTACATTCCCACCGATGCAGGGTTTGAAATCTTTTTTTGACCGCATTATATTTAGTATTAGAGAAAATAAAAATAATCAGTTTTGGAATGAAGTTACTAATTACGGACTATGGGATTTTTCAGATAAACTATTTTCTTCAGCTATGTTTGTTGCTTTAAGAGCCTGGTATTTTGGGGGAGCAGATGTTCAAAATATAGTGTCAGATTGGCTGTATCAATCTTGGAATTATAAAAGTCAAAGAAAAAAATTATATCAAAAGTTAGTAAATGATTTTGAAAGACATTTTAGAGATTCAAGAAGAGACTGGGAATTCTATAGAGATAATGTATTTAATTTTAGTTACAATAAATACTATCAGAGCTGGGGAGCTCTAAACGATTTGAATGATATGTCGCTTAACGCCGGTTTTAACGGGTTGGTTATTTTATTTGATGAGTTCGAAGATGTAATTACAAATCTTAACAATATATCATACCAAGAAACTGCGTTTATGAATTTATTTCATTTCTATACTGGTGAAAAATTCTCAGGTAAAACATTCTTTGCAGTTACCCCTTCCTTCACAGAGAAATGTAAGAAAGTACTTATTCAAAAAGATAGATGGCATTTTGATTTCTCAATTTTTGATGTATTACCAACATTTGAGTTAAGCCCATTGGATAAAAAAGATTTAAGAGAACTTTCTATAAGAATATTGGATGCTCATGGAATTGCATACGATTGGGAACCAGACCTTATTATGAAAAATTCGCAGCTTCGCTCCATTATAGACGAAGCTATGTTAGCTCAAATTCAAGATCGTGCAAGGTATGCTATTAAATCCGTTGTTAATGCTTTGGATGATTTATATGAAGATTACGAGTCTTGAGCCAAATTAAT
Organism: Bacteroidales bacterium; assembly: GCA_015493685.1. Lineage (GTDB taxonomy): Bacteria > Bacteroidota > Bacteroidia > Bacteroidales > UBA1556 > UBA6267. The sequence continues at coordinate 1,986 of WGCS01000182.1, read as the reverse complement.
TTATTTGGTTCATAAATATAACACATTTAGCTCAAAACTTCAAGTTTTTGAGCTGCATTATCTTGTGAAATGAGCTGTAACGTTTGTTCGCATTTATTGTTCTTATCCTTCCGATTTGACTATATAAACACAGTTGCTTATATTTTTTTATTATATTTTTCTTTTCTCCTGTTTCGTATAATTTTTGAATCATAACGGTAGGGTTCAGCCGCGTTGCGGAGCGTAGCGGAGCAACGTCGGCTGCAACCCGTTGTTAGGCTTTCTGATATCTACATTTTACTAATTTCGCTTCACTATTAATGAGGGCACACCAGCCACTTGAGCCAATAGCTCTGCATATTCAATAAGCACACCACGAACTTCGTTTAATACTTGTCGCAGTTCCTCATGCTTTTCCCATTGTCTCTCATGTTCCAGGGGAGAAATGGTGCTATCCTTAGTACTCTCGTAGTCGAGAAGCAGGGGATGCCACTTGGCTAAAACTGGACGTAGCACAGTATTAAGGATTGCTACAGCAAGGTATCCAAAGGATATTCCGTCTTCGCCCTTTGGTTGTGCAACAGAAGGCCCGCATTTACGAAGAATCTTCCTGGTTGTGTCAAAAAGTGTGTAAAGAGAAGATAGAGCTTCCCGAAGCAACCCCTCATCTGGTTTAAGTTCCGCTACTGAGATGCGAGTTATCAGCTCAACATACATTTCCCAAGCCGCATTCCGCTCAGTCTCATCTGGTTCCCAGGTTCCTTCGACCCCGCCAATGTAAGGAAGGGTGAGACTAACTTTCACACTGGTTAGCTTTGGCATAACCTTTCCCTCCTATGGACATGTCCTATTATATTTGAACCTCTCTCGAGGATTCTCAATAAGATGGGCTCTGGAGGTTCGCCCTTTGAAGGCATCTTCGACCCAGTTAGCTAACGTATCTTTTCGCTGTGGATACCAATACCATCGGGCGTATCCTTCGTCACTATTGTCGCCCTTAAGGTTCTTCTTCAACCGTTCAGGAGGGACAGGGCTTTTGCCTGCAGAGGGAAGCACGATCCCAATTAGCCCATTTGGCGTGACAGTTTCCCCATGTCTTAATGACGCTTGAATCTCCCAATCCACATACCGACGTGCCCAAGTGCATTTCCCTATAAGCACAATGGTCACAGTAGAATCTTTTAAGTATAACTCTCTGATTCTACGCATAACATAATCCGTATCATCGCTGTCAATGATGTCCTGTTCCATGCCAACCCCAAGTGCGCGGGCAATGAATACCTTGCGTTCGTGGTCAAACGTTTCTACAAAATGTTCCACTTCATCTTGGTCGTCATGATGGTACGATATAAATACCCTGTGTCTGACGTTGCTCATTTGATTACCTCCTTTGTGGTCTCGGTGAATTATACAGAAAGTCCAACAATTTATTAAACATACACTATTATGCACTATGAAGCGGATGTTGGTCAAACTTTTACTTTTTTAAGGGTATTTACCGAAATAAAGGTACGTAGTTGCTATAAATGTATTTCTATCCTGTTATTTTGTGATAGTTTTTATATTTTACAACCGGATTAAACAATACATCTTTTCCATAGCAAACAATCTATAATGCCCTCGTAAATTAAGAAAAACTTATCCAAAAGTACTTATAGTTGATAAATAATAAGCGAAATACGATTGAACAAATCTTTTTCTTCAAATATTTCTTTCACCTTTTATCTCAACATCCATTAAACAACTTTACATACTTTCAGAATATATGTATAATAAACCAAAGAACAAAGGGGGGCGTAAAATGAACACGGTTATTGTAGGAGGGAGAGGGCAGATTACCATACCTAAAAGATTAAGGAAAAAATACGGAATAAAAAACTCTCAGTCTGTTATCATTGAAGACAGAGACGGAGAAATAGTCATTAAACCGGCTGTTGCAGTACCTACAGAAAAACTAAAAAGTATGGTTAGAAAGTTTGACGATGAATACATAAAAAACATTATAGA